>JBCDEP010000013.1:0-58540 GCA_039179675.1 Cyanobacteria bacterium P01_G01_bin.67 | reverse complement strand
TTGAGTAAGCTTTGTATAATTATTTTAACGCTGTCCATTGTGCGGTAATCTTTCAACACTTTTACCTTTATCACATGGATAGCTTTTTTCCTCGTTTTTAAAAATTGTCCGAACCATTGCTAAAGATGCTGCTCTTAATTTTATTACGGGGCTTCATTAAGTTATTTCTGCGACTTTAGCATTTCCTTTAATCTCACTGTCGCTTACATGACCAATACCAAAATTACCACTCTGATTATGTATGTTTTCACTTGATTCTATTGATGCCATATTATTTTCTTTAAAATTAAAAATACAATTCTTAAATATGTGACTTATTCAATACATCCTGTGGAGTAGCAACAAACCACACATACAGCGTATTTCGTTTTAATTTGGGACGGTAAAATTCGTCCGCAGATGAACACAGATGAATTAATTCACTTCGTTTATAGTCTAAGAGTAATGATGTACTATACTAAATGATTCTGCAAAACGCTGTAAGCAGTATCTGTAGTAATGAGCAAAATTAAGTCTCAAGATGAAAGCGATAGAATATTAAACAAGCAGCCATTTCTATATTCTGTGAATTACTGATGACTCCTGATCCTAAAATTGTCAAATCAATTGAAACCCTAGATTATCGTGTTACCGTGGGCGATGTCGCAGCACAGGCAGGGCTAGAGCTAAATTTTGCCCAACAGGGTTTGTTAGCCTTGGCAGGAGAGGCGGGAGGACATCTTCAGGTAGCAGAATCAGGCGATGTAGTTTATCTCTTTCCCCAGAATTTTCGGTCTATTCTACGTAATAAGTATTGGCAATTACGCTGGCAACAAACCTGGGAAAAAGTCTGGCGGGTTCTATTTTATTTAATTCGGATTTCGTTCGGGATTATCTTGATTGCCTCAATTATATTAATGGTAGTAGCAATTGTGGCGATTGTAATTGCAATGAATTCGGCTAATGATGAACGAGAAAATGGCGATCGCGGCTACGGTGGAGGCTTTAGAGGTGGATTTTTCATGCCCCACTTTTGGCTAGGGGATATCTTTTGGTGGTTCGATCCTGGCTATAATCGTCGTCGTCGTCAACGGCGAAAACAGACTACAGGAAACTATCAAATGAATTTCTTGGAGGCGGTATTCTCTTTTTTATTTGGTGATGGTAATCCCAATGCAGAGCTGGAAGAATCTCGTTGGCAAGCGATCGCCTCGGTAATACGGAGTAACAAAGGGGCAGTGACAGGAGAACAAATTGCTCCTTATACCGATGAGATAGATCAAAATGAAGACTATATGATTCCAGTGTTGAGTCGCTTCAACGGATATCCTGAAGTTTCAGCTCAAGGAGAACTGATTTACTATTTTCCTGAGATTCAGGTAATGGCAAGTCAAAGATCGTCAGCAGCAATTGCCCATGCAGGTTATCTCCAAGAAAATCTCTGGCGTTTCAGCCAGGCGAACAGTGGTCAGATTACGATGGCGGCTGGTTTGGGAGCATTAAATATTATTCTGGCACTGGTGCTCGGTACTCTATTACAGGATGGAGCAATCGCCTCTGAATTAGGCGGAATAGTAGCTTTTGTGGACTCAATTTTAATCCTCCTGTTTGGTTACGGAGTTTCCTATTTGCTAATTCCTTTAGTGCGCTATTTTTGGATACAGAGGCGCAATCCCAAGATAGTTGAGCGTAACCAGGCTCGGGAACAAAGAGCGATCGCCTTAAGCCAGCCCGATCAATCTCTACGCCAGAAATTAGTCTATGCCAGCCAGTTTGCTCAACAGAAGGTGATTGGGGAGAATGATATTACCTACACAACTGAAGATGACCTTTTAGATCAAAATATTAAAAATGCTGAGCAGATTGATCGCGAGTGGCAACAAAGATTAGAATCAGGCTCGTAATCAGTTAAAATTCAACAGAAAGATAAGAGATGAATCAAGTTAAACAGATATCGGGTAGGGCGATCGCAGTTGAGGGAAATGACATCGATACGGATCGCATTATTCCAGCTCGTTTCTTACGCTGCGTTACCTTTGACGGTTTGGGAGTCCACGCTTTTAAAGATGATCGCGCTCAGGCTAATGGGCAACATCCTTTCGATCAACCTCAATATCAGGGAGCAAATATCTTAGTAGTCAATAACAATTTTGGCTGTGGCTCATCTCGCGAACACGCCCCTCAAGCCCTATCTAAATGGGGAATTCAGGCAGTTGTGGGACAGAGTTTTGCTGAGATCTTTTTTGGCAACTGTGTTGCGATTGGTGTTCCCTGCTTGATTGCTACTCCCGAGGAAATACAGCAGCTACAGGCATTGGTTAAGGAAAATCCCACAGCAAATTTTACGGTCGATCTCGAAACGATGTCCGTCAATAGCGATCAGCTTGCTCTTGCAGTGCAAATGAATGAAGGTTCAAGACAAATGTTTCTCAAGGGGACTTGGGATAACTGTGGACAGTTGGTTAGTAACGCCAAGAGTATTAAAGCCATAGCGAGTAAGTTACCCTATGTTAACTGGCAAAGCGCTTAGAATTTTAGTCAAGGCGATCGCATCTTTGATGTAAGTCTTAGATTGGGCAAAATATAGACAATTACATCTGCTTAAACACATCTGCTCAAAACAGCTCTCTGAATATCTATCTAGCAATAATAGCTAATTGTAGAAAAACTATAACCCCCAAAATTTATGTTAGCTATCTTCAAGAACAGAAAAATGTGATGATGAGGAATTATTGTGTTGTAAACTAGGCTGGCGACTAAAATTACTGCATCAATCTTAGTTTAAATCGCTATGATGCAGTTAACTAGTTAACTTAGTCACAGTTTGTTCGTACTTGTTCCTATAGGCGACGAATCCCATAGGGCATCATCCCTGACACTGTGACCATTGGTCAATCCAGTAAATTGAGAGCAGAAAAGCAATGTCATCGCCAAATAACCCGCGTCGGACAAAGATTGTTGCCACAGTAGGTCCCGCCACGCTGAAACCTGATATTTTGCGTCAATTAATCAAAGCTGGGGCAACTACTCTGAGGATCAATTTTTCTCATGGAACGCAGCAAGACCATCAAAGGGCGATTCGTTTAATCCGACAAACCGCTTTTGAGCTAGATCAACCAGTAGGAATTTTACAGGATTTGCAAGGACCGAAAATTCGCCTGGGCACATTTGCTGAGGGGAAGATTCAGCTGAAAAAAGGTGATGCATATATTTTAACCAGCCGTAAGGTTGAATGTAATCAGGAAATTGGCTATATCAGCTACACAAAGCTGGCGCAGGAAGTTCCTGAAAATGCCACTATTTTGCTTGATGATGGCAAAGTCGAAATGAAGGTTGAGAAAATAGACCAAGCCAACCAAGATCTTCACTGTCAAGTTGTGGTGGGGGGAGCTCTTTCTAGTAATAAAGGAGTAAACTTTCCTGGAGTATGTCTTTCCGTCAAGGCATTAACCCAGAAAGATCGCGAAGATTTGATGTTTGGCTTAGACCAAGGGGTAGATTGGATTGCTTTGAGTTTTGTACGTAATCCTCAAGATATTTTGGAAATCAAAGACTTAATCTCTAGTGCAGGTAAGTCGATCCCCGTAATTGCCAAGATTGAGAAGCATGAAGCGATCGAGCAAATGGATGCAATTCTGTCTCTTTGCGACGGTGTGATGGTAGCAAGGGGAGATCTAGGAGTAGAACTGCCAGCTGAAGACGTACCAATCTTGCAGAAACGTCTGATTACTACCGCAAACAAACTAGGTATTCCGATTATTACTGCCACACAGATGCTTGACAGCATGGTTAACAGTCCTCGTCCCACCCGTGCCGAAGTATCTGATGTCGCAAACGCTATTTTAGACGGGACAGATGCGATCATGTTATCCAATGAAACTGCGGTGGGTAATTATCCTGTAGAAGCAGTGGAAATAATGTCGACAATTGCTTGTCGAATCGAACAAGAACAGCAAACTAATAACCTCAAACGGACAAAACGCTCAATTACCCATGCCATCTCTGCTGCCGTGGGTCAAATTGCCTCTCAACTAGATGCAGCAGCTATTATGACCTTGACTAAAACTGGGGCAACTGCTCGTAATGTCTCCAAGTTTAGACCGAAGACACCAATACTGGCAATTACTCCTCATGTTTATGTATCCAGGAGATTGCAGCTAGTTTGGGGAGTGAAACCATTGTTGGTTTTAGATCTTTCTTCTGCAACTCAAACTTTCCAAGCAGCAATTAATGTCGCGCAAGAAAAAAATTGGCTGTCTGCTGGTGATTTAGTCGTAATGACCGCAGGAACGCTTCAAGGGGTTGCAGGGTCAACAGATTTGATTAAGGTCGAACTAGTAAAAGCCGTCTTAGGTGAGGGTTCCGGAATTGGACAAGGTGCTATAAGTGGTCGCGCAAGAGTAGCTCATAACGCCAAAGATGTTAATGATTTCAATCCAGGGGAAATTCTGGTCACGCCTTCTACTAACGCTCAGTTTGTCGATATTATTCGCCAGGCTTCAGGGATCATAACGGAAGAAGATAATATTACCAGCCATGCTGCGGTAATTGGTCTGCGGTTGGGAATTCCTGTAATTGTTGGATTTAAGAATGCCACAGACGTGATTCGCGAAGGAGCAATTTTGACGGTAGATGCTAAGCGAGGCATAGTTTATTCTGGAGCAATCGGGAAAAGCTAGACAATCTTTAAAATTGGCTTAGTAAACTAACTTCGATCAAGTTATGAGTTGGGTTAATTAAACGGAGCCATCTCATCAGAATCAAGAGTGAAAAGTCAAGTTCAATTCTAATGCTTCAAACTACTTATGATTGGATCTGAGTAATCTGGAAGAGAACGCTAGGCTAGATGATATTCCATAGCATAGCGGATTAATTCGATCCGATTGTTGCGTTCTGATTTACGTAGTAAACTGCTGACGTATTTCTCAATAGTACGATGAGATAAATGCAGTCTTTGTCCAATTTCGATATTAGAGTGACCTTCGATCAGCAGCTTCAACACTTCCGATTCTCGCTTAGTTAGCTCTAACTTGTGATAAAGCTCTTGAGACTGGTGTCCTATTGTAGTATTGGCTTCTTCAATCCCTGCTGGCTTAATTACAAAGGGTTCTGAATGATCGCCTTGAGAAAATCTTAGCTCGGAATGAATTATTTGCGATCGCTCTAAAAGATTACGCATAATCGCCCCCAGCTCCTCCATTTCAAAAGGTTTGGGCAAATACATATCACACCCAGCCTGATAACCCCGAATGCGCTCAGTAGTTGCGCTGCGCTCACTCAAGAAGATCACTGGCAGTAAACGATACCGAGGCAATTTGCGAATATTCTTGATTAATTCATAGCCATCTTTGTGAGGCATTTTGATATCAGAAATCAGCAGATGAGGATGATACTTTTCCACCATTGACAACGCTTGTTCCCCATTTTCTGCGGCAATAACTGAATAACCATTTAATTCTAAATAATCACATACGGATAAACGAATAGCTGGATCGTCTTCAGCAACCAAGATTAATAAAGGCATTAGATTTAAGCATATTCCTGCGCCTATTTATTCTTATCTTATCTCTTATTTCGCAGCATATTAATCTTTTCTTTAGATTTATAGCAGATCGACTCGCTTAATTCTTGAGGCATTTAAAGATGATATTGGGAAATCTGAACGGGAGTAAGTTCCTTGAATAAACAGGCACCAAAAATACTATATTTATCAGCAAAGGATCAGTAAATCAATTATTTAAACCCAAAATTAAGGGATAGGAATGAAAATTCTACAAACTGCTTGTTTCTGAAGTTGGTTGTTTGTGTCTGCTCAATCTTCCTGTCCCTTATGATTAGGTTTTGAGACTAGCCCAGATTAATTGTTCCAGGAAACCCTGATCGAACTAGGTTGACCAATATTACCTTGAACGACAATACCCCGTTGGTTGGCATCTAGATGACGTACTATTTTGTAAACAGTTTCTACTTCTTCAGCCACTTTCGCTTTGTCCGCAAGTTCAGCTAAGGAGAGAAAAGAATCAGTTTGCTTTAAAGTTTCAACTACTTTGCGTTGAATTTCTAGAACCGAAGCAGCGGCTTTTTTTCCTGCTTCCACACCAGGTTGGTGATAGGCATTAATATTGACCAAAGAAGCATAGATGCTAACTCCCCTTTCATATAGAGCAATTAAAGCACCAACAATCCGCTCATTCACTTTAGGAATAGTAATAGTAATTGAGTCTCGCTGTTTATCATTAAGGGCGGTACGAGTACCCAATAAAAAGCCTTTAAGATAGTCCCCACCAGTTGTACCAGGCTCAATCTCAACATAATTTCCTGTACGATCTTCCAATACTTCAATAAAGGTGAGGAAAAAGTTGTTCACTCCTTCTCTGAGCTGCTGGACATAGGCATGCTGATCCGTAGAACCTTTGTTACCGTAGACAGCAATACCCTGATTAACCACCTTGCCGTCGAGATCCTTTTCCTTACCCAAAGATTCCATAATTAGCTGCTGAAGATAGCGACTAAATAATAAGAGACTATCTTTATAAGGCAGGATTACCATATCTTTTTCGCCTCGACCATGTCCAGCACAGTACCAAGCCATTGCCAGAAGTGCGGCGGGATTCTCTTTCAAGTTAGGTTTACGGGTAAGAGCATCCATTGCTTTAGCACCCTCTAACATTGCCCTAATATCGATACCCTGTAATGCGGCAGCTACTAACCCCACAGGGGACAATTCCGAGGTTCTTCCTCCCACCCAGTCGCGCATGGGAAAAATGGCTAACCAGCCTTCTCTTTCGGCGATCGCTTCTAGCTTACTACTTTTACCCGTAATCGCAAAAGCATGAGCGGCAAAATCTAAATTATGGTCGGCATAAACCTTTTTTACTTCTAGCATGCCGTTACGAGTTTCAGGGGTACCGCCAGACTTAGAAATCACAGAAACTAAGGTTGTTTCCAGGTGATCGCCAATACCAGCAATCACCTTATCGATTCCCGCAGGGTCAGTATTATCAATAAAATGAATCCTCAGAGGAGGTTCGTTAGGTGCTAATGCTTGAGCCACAAATTGAGGGCCTAAAGCCGATCCACCAATACCAATGGACAAAATATCGGTAAATTTGCCGCCGCTAGGAGGATGTACTTCGCCATTATGTACTTTGCGCTGAAAGTCAATTACGCTGTTATTGGTATCGATGATGTCTTGTTTCAGTTCAGGTGTTGGTGCCAGGTCGGGGTCTCTTAACCAGTAATGACCTACCATGCGATTTTCATCGGGATTAGCGATCGCACCACCTTCTAAAGCTTCAATATCTTTAAATGCCTTATCGAATTTCGGCATTAGCTTATCTATCTGTGCCTCATCAAAGCTAATACGACTAATATCTAAGTAGATACCTAAATCTTCGTTGTGATAAAGCCAGTCTTGATAGCGTTGCCAAAGTGCAAGATTGTCCATATGTTTTTTATGTCAGCGCGAACTCTACCTGTAAGTGTAGTGGAACGCTCTGGTCTTTATACTTTGTTTTAGATTTTCTACAATTTCCATCTATGTAAACCCCAACTATTCTTTAAGTTGATTCCCAGCTTGGCTTAATTTTTGCTGAATTTACACGCCAAAAATATCCGAGTTTGGACAACGACCACAATACTTAGACATTGCTTATACTGACTAGATCTTAATTACCATCGCGCAACTAGCTTCGGGTTTCTGAGGATTGGGAAATGGCTTACCGTGTCCTGGAATGATACAGTCAGCAATGTCAAAAACAATTTTGCGGCTTTGTTCTAAGGCATTTTGATCGTCCCCAATGGGATCAACGGAAGAGAAGAGCATCTCATTCCACCAGACATGGGTAAACACTACTTTTCCAGTTTTAGTATCGACTACAAGGGAAGCATCTTCATCAGTATGACCTGGAGTCCTGATCACTCTATATATTATTTTTGCTAAAAATACGTTATTTTTGCGCCATCTTATACATTTTTTCGCTCATCGCCATACTAGTTAAAGAACGGAGTAGCAAAATAAACCAAAAGGTAGCAAAGCAGAATAAAGCGATCGCCACCCCTTTTAAGTTTCCCACGAGCAATACTGAGCCAGAAAGGAGACTAAATCCTGAAAGGCAAGTATAGATTAGGCTTTTGATTCCTAATTGAATTTGTTTAAGAGAGCGTTCACTTTCTGTTGCCCTAACTTTGACCTGAAGTTCCCCCAAATCTAAGCGGGATTCTAAACGCATGATCGACATCTGGGTGCGGTTAGGTTGTTTCAATTTATATTGAATAAAATCTTTGGTTTGGCGGGCAAGAATACCCAACATGCTGCCCTGCTGTTGCTCAAAAGCAATTTGTTTTAAAAAAGGTTGTGCTGCTGCTAACAGATTGTACTGAGGGTCGAGAGCGCGAGCGATGCCATCTAGGGTCGTCAGAGACTTAACGATAAAAGTCATTTGAGGCGGTAGACGAAACGGCTGTTGCTCAAAAATTGAATAGACTTCATCGGTAATTTGCTCAAAAGCGCGGACATCTACGGGTTTATCCCGAAATTCTTCGATCATAAAGGCAATCATACGCTTGACGGGAGTCATATCAGCTACAGGCTCAATTAGACCCATGTAGATCAAAGTCTCAACAACTTCATCAGTATCTTTTTTCAAGACAGCAAAAAAAGTCTTGATCATCTGATCCTTGGCAATGGTTTTTACCTCTGCCATCGTGCCAAAATCATAAAATATAATCTCTCCTCGCGAGCTAACTGCCATATTCCCAGGGTGAGGATCGGATTGAAAAAAACCATCCTCTAAAAGCTGTTTCAGGTAGCAGGTGATACCCAGCTGAATTACTTCTTGGGTATCAATTTGACTAGCTTCTAAAGCAGGACGGTTATCAATTTTGATTCCTGGTAAATATTCTAAAGTCAAGATTTTGCAAGTAGTATATTGCCAGTAAACTTGAGGTACCGCTACCCGCTGATAATTTTGAAAATTCTGCCGAAAGCGATCGGCATTTTTCCCTTCATGGATATAGTCAATTTCCAAGTATAAAAGTTCAAAAAATTCCCGATAAATTGCCTCTAAATTAAATTTTCTAATGTCTTTAAGCAAACGATTGAGCCACCTAACCAATCGATGCAGAATCTCAAAATCCAGATTAAATAAACGACCCAAACCAGGGCGCTGCACTTTTACAACTACGTCTTCTCCCGTATGTAACCTAGCTCGATGTACCTGTCCTAAACTAGCGGCAGCCAAAGGCGTGGGATTAAACTCCGCAAACAGTATTGAAATTGGCTTGCCTAATTCTTGTTCGATCACGGCGATCGCCAGCTCAGGATTAAAGGGAGGAACCTGATCCTGTAGCTGACTAAATTCCTGAATATACTCCAGTGGGATCAAATCAGCGCGAGTCGATAAAGCCTGACCAATTTTAATAAAAGTTGGTCCTAATTCCAGAATATTTTTAACTAACCATTTTGCTAAACGATGTCTACTTCGAGGAGAATTATTGCCCGTAATTTTATGCCACCACAGAGAAAATAGCAGTTTGATGGCAATGCTAAAAATTTTAAGCTGGCGTAAAAATGGCGCATAGGGGTAGCTGCCTGGAAGCGATCGCCGTAATTTTGAAGTTCTACTCTTTTTGCCTTGATGCCATTTCATAAAAATATTAGCGAATCGATCAATTTAGAGATGGGACTGATTACAAATAGATCGATTAGAGTCATTATCTAACATTAAATAACCTACCATTAGACTAGCTAATAGATGGTTGAATTTGAGGTAATCGAAGCACAAAAGTAGTTAAAAATGCCGAACACTCATCATCTAGTGGGTTGCTTGTAACTTCGATGGTGCCTTGTAAATGTTCTACTAAATACTGCACTAGAGTTAAGCCTAATCCAGTTCCTGGTACCGCACGGTCAGTGACCCCTTGACCTCGTCTAAACTTATCAAAAATATGGGGTAATTCTTCGGGCATAATTCCTGTACCAACATTCGTTACCGCAATGACGATGTTCTCCTCCTTAATCGTGCGTTGACTGGATATCGATATTTCAATAGTAGTGTGAGAATCTGAATACTTTCCCGCATTAGCTAAAAGTTCGTTCAGGACTTGTTCCAAACTTTCGGCATCAGTGTAAATTTTCAAATTAGGCTCAGAGATCTTGCTAACTAAAGTAATTTCTCGACTCTCTTGCCATTTAACACTGAAGGATTGAGTTAGCCTGTCAATAGTTTCCTGGAGATTAAGCTCCTGAGGACTAAAATCTAATTCTCCTGATTCCAATTGTTGTAACGTCAGTAAATCTTTAATCAGGTTATATTCACGATGCCATTCTTGCTCCAAAATATCCAAATATTTTTCCCGCATCTCGGGGGGAATTTGCGCCTGGCGTAGCATCTTGATTGCCATTTTCATGCTGGTCAAAGGAGTTTTCAACTCATGACTCATACTATTCATGAAGTCATCCTTTAACTGATTCAGCTTTTGCAGTTGTTTGATGTGTTGACGCATTTTCGCTGATAATTTTGCCTGGACATCAATACTAGACTTGAGTTGAGCAGTACGTTCGTCGACAATTAACTGCACCTGATTCAGAGTTTGATGGTGAATGATAGCTGTACTAACCTGAACTCCAACCCAATCAATTAACTCAAGTTCGTCTTGAGACCAATAGTGAAAAGAATCATGCTGAAGAACGATAAAGCCTAAAACCATAGCTGAGTCGGTTTCACTGGTTTTTCTCCCCATCAGAGGCATCATCAAGAGAGCGCTACCGTAAGGACAGAGTAGGTCTGTTGTTAAATCGGGAAAAGCGGCATCAGTCTCGAACTTGAGGGAATGAGGTGCATGACGCCAGGCTTTTTGACATAAGTCCGAATTGTGTAAGCTAAAAGATAACTCTGGTTGTGAAAGCAAATGATCAGTTTTAGCGTTCCACAGACAGGTAATTCTCGCAGTCCCCTTCACTGAGTTCTTACTTCTACCTTTAGCTCGTAAAGGATTTTGATATTTCAACATCAAAATCAGACCTCGATCTAGTTGCAGCGCCTGACAAACTTCAGATAAGCAATTGTTGAATAATATCTGAGGCTGATAACCTTGGCTGATTTCCCGACTCAAATTCTTCAGCAGAGTCTGATATCTAGTTTTAGTCTGAGTTTGTTGCTGTAATTGTGCTTGAGAAATTGCGATCGCCATTAAATCTAAAGTCTTGGTTAATAATTCCTGTTCAGTCTGAGTCCACTGAGAGGACTGAGATTTGAGCAATAAAACTAAGCCGTTAGTCTGATGTTGAAACTGAGTTATGATCCCGAGCCAGGTTTTTGTCGGCAAGGACTTTTGTAGTCGATGATCGAGCTGCTGGTATATGGGGGATGACTGAGTAACCAGAGCAGCGCGATCGCCAGCTTGAGCTAAAGTTAGATCAGATAGCTGGTCAATAACTCGATCTGAAATTAAACCTGTGTCCTGTTGCCAGTAATTGACCTGATTGATGTGAGAGAAATCAAACTTAGTTGAAACTATGATGCAAGCTTCGGTAGCAAACAGAAAACCAAGTTGATTAGCCAAACTTGACAGCATTGTGGAGCTATCAGAATTTTCTAGGACAAGCTGTAGAATGACATTTTCGATCTGTTCGATGTCTGATACATGTTGCATAGTCTTAGATAAATCTCGCTGCTCCATAGTTGAGACCCAGAGAACAGCACAGTAATTTTAATAAACCTGGATGAGGTTGATTAATCATGATTTTAGTGAGCTATTCTCTCTAGTAAAGAGGTTACAATTTGGTTGCATAACTTGATTACAAAGTGCATAGTTTCCTCCTTACAGGATTAGCATTCCCATTTTTGTGCGACAAATCTATACCAGGGTAACTATTTTCAGGATGATGTTGATTGACAGATGTAGATCTTGAAGCATAATTCACTGAATTAATAGTACTCTGACTCAGATTAGCGAACCAAAGACCCAACTTTATTTTGTTAGTAAATAGAGGCTCTTGTTTGCCATTTAATGCTGATTTGTTAATGGTATAGAGACAACTTGATTAGAGAGCTGATCCATAATCTTCCCCAACTAATAACTAACGGTTTGCACATTAGGATTACTTATAAAAACTAGAAGTGTTGAAATCCTTTACCTACATTTAAGGTTTGCTCGGGGATTGAATGATCAACATCGACCAGCTTAATTTGCGAATCAGCGACAATTGTGCCAATAATCGCCGCATTACTACCTAAATCTTGAATTAAGTTAGCAGCAAACTCTGAAGGAAGACATAAAATTAGTTCGTAATCTTCACCGCCATGCAGTACCCATGAGCGTGCTGTTTCCACACCGACGAAGTTGATCAACCCTGAAAAAATAGCTAAACTACGGACATCTATAACCGCTCCCACTCCACTACAACGGCAGATTTGTCTAATAGCATCAGCTAATCCATCGCTGCTATCCATACCTGCGATCGCTATCTGTTTGGGAATTTTTGCCAAATACGGTAATACATCTAGTCTGGGTATTGGTCGTTGATGAGCTGTAGTCAATTGAACCCGTTCCGCTGAAGCTAGATTATAACCTCTGCTGGGATCAAGCAGTAATTCTAATCCCCCTCGCGAAAGCCCATGCCACCCAGTAGCAACAATTGCATCTCCTGGTAGAGCTAGGCTGCGACGGATGGCTCGACTAGGAACAACTTCACCAAAAGCAGTAATGGCAAGACTTACTACCCGGGAACGGCAGATATCACCCCCCACCAAAGGAGTCTGATAAGTCTGAAGACAGGCGGACATTCCTTGATATACTTCTTCTACCCACAGTACGGACTGATTTCCTGGTAAAGATAAGCCGACGGTAATTCCTAGAGGAGTTGCTCCCATCGCTGCCAAATCCGATAAGTTAGCTGCTGCGGCACGCCAGCCGACATCGAAGGCTGTGGTCGTGCGATCGCTGAAATGAACCCCATCAACTAAGACATCAGTAGTAACGACCAAAGATTGTTCAGGATTAGTTGCTAAAATTGCGCCGTCATCACCCACAACATCGGGAGGACAAAAGCGCTGTAGTCTTTCTAATAAGCCATGTTCACCTAAATCTCTGACTAAGAGAGAATCATCACTCATTTTTTCGTAGCTTAACGTTGTAGAGTTCTTTACCTGAGCGTTGCTGCAAGCTTTGAGCTTTTTTAATACAGTTATCAGGTGAGCAATACGCCCACCTATGACTTAATCTAAGGTTCTTTTAGATTTTCAATACCATCAGTTACTTTTGCCGCAATAATTTTGTCTCCTGCGGTTAATTCTGCCAAAATTTCTTTGCCTTTGGTCAAATAACCGAAGACAGAATAACGTCCATCCATCAGGTTGTAACCAGGGGGAGTAATTTCTGTATCAAACTTAAAGAAGAAAAACTGAGAGGAACCGCCGTTGGGATCGTCGGCAGGACGAGCCAAAGCCACTGCTCCGTAAGCATTAAAAGGAATTGCTGGAACATCTAAATAGCGCCCAAGTTCTTCTAAAGTTTCCCCATACACAGGCAAATCATCTCCCTTTACCAAGACTTCAATGGGAATTGCCCGATATTCGTTAGTTTGGGGATCGATAAAACCGTCAGCTTCACCAGGAGGATCTCCCGCTTGCAAAATATAGAAATCTTCAGCGCGATTAAAATCTAAGCCATCGTAAAAGCCTCGATTGACTAAATCCACAAAGTTGCCCCCATTTACAGGAGCGCTATAGCCATCAACTACGATTTCTAAGTCACCTTTGTTGGTCTCTAAATTTACGGTGGCTCGTCCCAACAGTTGAGGTAAATAGGCATATTCTTCTGGTACTTCAAAAGGATATCCCTTGACCATGATTTCCTCTAAGTCAGTAACCAAATCCAGTAATTCTCTACGTTTAAGATAGGTTGCTTCGCGATCTTTCGTAGCAACGATTTCTTTAAGTTCTACCGTTCCTTGAGCTAGTCGCTCAATTAAAGATTCTGCTTGTGCTTGACGTTCATCGGGAACAGATGCCAGCAGCTTGTCTCGACGACCAGATAATACAAAACTGGCATCACTAAGATCTCGACCGATGTTTTTCCACCGTTTACCTCGCAATTGATTGGAAATATCTTCCAGACTTTTTTGAAGTTTTCTAACCGAATCATTATCTATAGGTAGAGCATATCTCAAAATAGCCTGGGGATCAGTAACTGCATCTCCTTGAGCCAGGATAGCTGACGCTTCTGGTTGCCAGATAACTAGAGTTGCTCCCCAAATAATTAGAGTTGAAAAGATGGTTAATACCCGATTGATACGAGGTAGAAACCTTTGAAGAAATATATTTTTTTTGGTGTTCATAAATTTTATGTTTTGACGATCGCACGGATATATTAAGAAAAACCAAAGCTACTAAGGTGTATATTCTTAGTATTTGCTCTACCTTGTCAACATTTCTTTACTTCTTGTGGTATTCGATTAGTCTTAATTTAAGAAGGCTAATCTCAGGTAGCTAGAGACTTAAATACCCCAAGATAATTAATCTCAACTTTGCCGCTTCATTTTTGTTCCTGCTTGACTCATCCTTTTAAAAGCCCTTCATCAGGTACAATTAAATGTCGATCATCTTCGCAAGTATTTTTAGCTTCATGATTTCTAGTAATGACTTTCGCACAGGAGTTACTGTCGAGCTAGATGGCTCTGTCTGGCGAGTAGTAGAGTTTCTACATGTCAAACCAGGTAAAGGTTCAGCTTTTGTCAGAACTAAGCTTAAGAACGTCCGCACAGGGAATACAGTAGAAAAAACTTTTCGTGCAGGAGAAACTGTTCCCCAGGCAAATTTGGAAAAGCGCACCATGCAACATACCTATAAAGATGGTGAAGAATTTGTCTTTATGGATATGGAAACTTACGAAGAAACTCGTCTGAATGCCGACGGTTTGGGCGAGCGCATTAATTTTCTCAAAGAGGAAATGGAAGTGAACGTCATTTTCTGGGATGATAAAGTGCTTGAAATAGAACTGCCTACCTCAGTAGTACTAGAAATCACCGATACTGATCCAGGTGTCAAAGGAGATACAGCTACAGGAGGCACCAAACCAGCTATTGTCGAAACAGGAGCGCAGGTAATGGTGCCACTATTTATTTCGATTGGCGAAAAAATCAAAGTAGATACCCGTGATGGTTCTTATTTAGGTCGAGAAAATTAATTTCTAATCTCAGAATTGCTCGGCAAATTACTCAATCTCTCAGATATGCCATACTGCAAAGCTATCTCGGAGAATGACAAAATTAAACTTAATAACGGTTGTATAGTTTGTGTCTATAAATTTTCAAGAACTCCGCGATTTGTTAGGGGCGATCTCTCAAACCGATATTACGGAGTTAGTACTCAAAAATGATGATTTTGAATTGACGGTACGTAAAGAAAAAGGCTTAGTTGCAGCTCATCAGGTTACAACTATCTCCCCGCCAATTATCGAAACTGTCGCTCCGACCACAGCGTCAATTCCCGTGGCTACTGCCCCAGAAGATCCCCCTGCTCCTGCGGTAGATGACAAGAAGTGGGTAGATATTACCTCGCCGATGGTAGGGACATTTTACGCTGCTCCTGCTCCCGATGAGGAAGCTTTTGTCGCAGTTGGCGATCGCATTAATAAGGGTGACACGGTTTGCATTATTGAGGCGATGAAACTCATGAATGAAATTGAAGGAGAGGTGACTGGTCAAATCATGGAAATATCAGTTCAAAATGGTGAACCAGTTGAGTTTGGACAAGTGTTAATGCGAGTAAATCCTGGATGAGTTTCAGGTTCAGCAAAGTTTAGAGCAAAGGATTATACACAATCTCTCTAGTCCTTTCTCTATTTAATTATTTAATTGACGACTTCCTTCAACTTTAAGGGAAAAGATCCTCGCAGCTGAGATTGAGTAATGTTAACTTCAGGAGAGGTTAGATGCTCAATATATAGTGGCTCATGCTATGGAAATTTTGACAATTGTACTGTCAGCTCTACTATCATTAGGCTCTAGTGGTGGTTTGATTTTAGACCAAATTGTTCAAGGACAGCTTCGTTCTCAAGTTCTCAACGTTGAACAGCAGGCAGTGAGAATAGATAATCGCCCTAATTATCGAGCTGCTCAAGGAAAATTAGAGCGAGTCAGAATCGCTAGTCGGGGAATCACCATTAGACCTGGTCTACGAATTGCTGTCGCGGATTTAGAAACAGATCGGGTTGCTTTAAAGTTAGCCAAATCGGACTTTGATAGTCTTGACGGTTTACGAGAATCTCTAGAAAGTCCAGCTTCGGGATTAGTAAGGCTGATCATAACTGAAACAGATCTCAATCAAGCTTTGCAATCTCCTGAGATTCTAACTCAACTACAATCAACCCTAAATCGGTTGCTCGCACGCCGTTCTGGTTCCACCAATATTAGTTATCAACTTTCAGACCTTAATTTAGAATTACGTACTGGTAATCGCTTACAAATAGGATTTAAGTTATATAGACCACCATCTCAAGCACCTCGTGAGTCCAAAAGAATTGTTGGAACTTCTGAGGAGAGAAATCGTTCTAGAGAATTAGATATTGCTTTAGAGTTAGCATTCCAAGTTGTTGATGGAACTAGAGTTCGCTTGTTAGAGCCGACAGGAACTGTCAATAACCGTCCTTTGTCTTCCCGATTGCTCAAGGGTTTTGCTGAGGGCATCAGCGATCGCCTTGACTTAAATTCTCTGTCAGCCGACGGAATCATAACCCGTATCTTACAATTAGAGATCGATGAGGATAAATTAGAACTGGTCAGTTTCATTAGACTGGAAACAAAGCGACCGTAATCCTCAATTTAGTAAGTATTTCCTTAAATAGGAGCGTAGTCCATGCAGGATCGTAATCATAAGAATCGTTTTTCTCTAACTGCACTGGCAGTCATCACAGGAATTATTGTGGCGGCGGGAGGAGGTGTTGCTTGGTGGGCAAAATCTAGTCTAGACGAGAAAGCCAAAGTCACTCAGCCAAACCCAGCACCAATTGTCAAAGAAGAAATCCCCGCAACACCTGAAGCAATTACAGAAGAGAAGGTTGTAGAAATTTGCTGGCTCGACCCCACCAGTGAAAGTATTAAATTAGTGACTAACAAGATGACTTTTGCTAAGTCAGTTAAATCGGAACGAGTTTTAGCTACCGCTTTGAAAACTCTACTTACTCATCCGCCTCAAGATGCTACCTATACGACGGCTATTCCCCAAGGGACAAAATTACTAGACCTGACTACGGACAAATCAGGCATCCATCTCAACCTGTCGCAAGAGTTTATTTCTGGTGGAGGCAGTGCCTCAATGAGTAGTCGTTTGGCACAGGTAATTTACACTGCCACTAGCTCAGATAATAGTAACCGCGTTTGGATTAGCGTCGAAGGTAAACCGCTTAAAAATTTAGGAGAAGAGGGAATTATTGTCAGTCAACCAATGACGAGACAAGACTTTAAAGAAAACTTTACTTTATAGAGGTCGCTGGCGAACTCTCCTGCTCAATTTCTCGGTCATCATTGATCTCAATCAATAATTCACATAAATATCATTAAATAATTGATCTTTATCAATTTTTATTTGTTTTATTAATAATTAAGTCAAAATACCAATTTAAGAGGGGAGCAAATAAACTATGCCACCGATTTAAGATAGTCAATTCTGTTCCAGGAGCGATCGCAAATTTCTGCTGATCAACTCCTCGAAGAATTTCTGCTGCTACGGCTGCCGCGCTCCAGGTTTTGGCTGTAGCAGTTATTTTTTTGGTTTCGATAGGCTTGATTTTGTTTTCCGCTGCTAGCTGTGGGGTATCAGTATCAGGAGGATAAACTATGGTTACCTTAATGCCTTGAGGTTTTAATTCTCCCCGCAAAGATTCTGCCAATCCTCTAAGAGCAAACTTAGAAGGACAATAGGCACTATATCCGTAAATGCCAATTAATCCTGCACCAGAAGAAATCATTACGATCTGTCCCCGCTGATTGGTTAACATTGCTGGTAGCAACGCTCTGATACTGTACAAAGTTCCAAAATAGTTGACTGCCATCGTCTGTTCAAAAATTTCCAGAGGAATCTGACTAAAATAGCCAGGATGAGCCATTCCCGCAGAGGTAATTAATAATTCTGGAGTTCCTAATTCGGCGATCGCTTGCTGGATTGCGCTGCTAATCGACTCCTGATCTGATACATCTGCCACCAAGATCAATATTTTCTGTTGGGAATTGACGGTTACAGTTGAGATCTCTTCCTTAGTCTGTTCTAGTTTATAGCGATCGCGGGCAATTAAACAAAGATTTGCACCTTGTTCTGCTAGTAATTTGGCTACTGCTTTGCCAATCCCACTTGAACCACCAGTGATAATTGCATGTTGATTTAAATATTTCATCATTAAGCTAAGTGTACAATTTGCAAGTAAATACACATTGATTGTTGGATTATGAGAACCAATATTGAAATTGACGATAAATTGATGGAAGAAGCTTTTAGCTTAACTAATGTCAGAACTAAAAAAGAATTAGTTCATTTAGCCTTACAAGAGTTCATTAAAGCTAAGAAGAAAAAAGATCTTTTAGAGCTAAGTGGAAAAATTCAATTTGCTGAGGGTTACGACTATAAGTCCTTGCGAGGCAACTAAAAATGCTGTTAATTGATACTTCTGTTTGGGTTAGGTTGTTTCGTGAAGACAGTGATCAATTCAATCAAATTTTGGTTGAGGCTATTGATAATCGTGATTACTATTTATCTCGATTTACTCAAACCGAACTTTTACAAGGTTGCAAAGATGACAGTGAGTGATCGAAATTGAATAGTTATCTCATAACTCAAGACTATATCGATCCTAGTTTGGAGTTATGGACTGCTGCTGCACGCATTTACTATGATCTTCGTCGTAAAGGAATTACTGTTCGTAATACTATTGATTGTTGTATTGCTGCTTCGAGTATTGAACACGATTTATTATTGTTCCATATTGATCGTGATTTTGAAGCGATCGCATCAGGGACTTCTCTCAAGCAACTTCGATTAGATAATTAGATATAGCAACAGTATTTTTTCTCTGTGATCGCATTTAGTTTGTTTAAGAACATAAGCAGAATATAAGTTTGTGTGACCTTACTTGTAATACGATGAGATGAGAAATCAGGAAAAAACTCTAAAACACTATGGTTGCTTTGCGTTATTCGACTTTTACTTTATCCACAGTTCTTCTATTTGCAGGATTTTCTCTTAATAGCAAAGCTTCTGCTAAATAATATCTTTTTTTCAAAACTAATCTTTTGAAAGATTTAGCTTCTCCTATATAGTCCAAGCACTGTTTAATAGCATCTATATATTTAAACGTTTCAGAGCTTTAGTAAGTTCGTCTTCGCATAACCTACGTAATCCTTCTACAGAATAGGCGGTTTTATACTGTAAAATCGAAACCCTTCTTTACATTTGCCTGAAAAATGAATACCTAACTCATTGGTTATAGTTGGTTATATATCACAATAGTATTCATCTCCTGTAAATTTTTATAATGCTAGCTAAGCAACCTCTTTCCCTACGCCAAAAAATTAGAAGATGGATCGATCAGTTTATCTTAATTACCCTCGTCTTTTTGACCTGCTGCTATGTCTATGCCAAAAAAATTGAGCCTAACTGGATCGAAGTAGTACCAATTCAGTTAGCAATTCCACATTTAGCACCAGCATTTGATGATTTCAAAATTGTGCAAATCAGCGATCTTCATGCCAGTAAATTTATGCCACCACAGCGGCTCACTAAAATTATCGAACTGGTTAATCAGCAGCAGCCAGATGCGATCGCTATTACCGGAGATCTAATTACTCAGGGACATGGCTTTGATGCCGATCAACTAAGCCTCAACTTAAAGCAGCTTAAATCAGAGCTAGGGACATTGGCGGTTTTAGGAAATCATGACCATTGGTGGAAAACAAGAGATCAGCTCAAGCAAACTTTAATCGAGAGTAAGATAACAATTCTCGAAAATCAGGTTTTTATAGTGGAGCGAGATTCCCAAAAGTTAGCCTTTGCCGGACTAGATGACCCATATTGGGGGCATCCAAATCTACCGCAAATAATTGCTCAACTGCCAGAACAAGCTACAGCAATCTTATTAGTTCACGAACCAGACTATATTGAGAAAAGTGCTAAGACCCATAAATTTAGCCTTCAGTTATCAGGTCATTCTCATGGAGGACAAATTAGAATTCCATTTCTGACTCCTTTAGTATTACCTTATGGAGGCAAAAAATATTTTGCTGGATTAAATCAAGTTGAAGACACATTCACCTACACTAATCGTGGATTAGGGATGACTGGTTTGCCCCTGCGCTTTGGTAGCCGTCCCGAAGTTACCGTATTTACCCTTCATCCTACAAGCTAATTATTTTATTATTTGACTAAATTATTATTGATTGACTGTCTAACCTGTGGCAATCTGAATTACCTGCATCAGGTCTTTGACACTACAGTCTTGAGCGGGAAGCAGACAAGGATAGACGTTTAAGCCCTCTATTTTGTTAGCAGCTTCTGTAGTTCTGGTATCTAGGGTGATCAAAGGTAAAGCAGCAAGATACTCAGATTCAAGAAGCGATCGCAAGTAGTTATCAGGTTGCATAATCTGATAACTATCTAAGATGATGACGTCGAATTTCCAGATGCGAGCCAGAGTATGAGCTTGTTCTAAGCTATCTGCCTCGATAATGCGCTGCTGATAATTGCCCTGGTGTTCATTGTTATCGATCCAGCTTTTGAGGTTAAAGTTAGAATTATCAATGTCTCTCGTTTCAAGATAAATCGCTTCGGGTTCAGGATAAAGACAAAGAATAGTTAAATTCTGATGATTATTTTTATTTTGCTGCTGAGGAATAGAGAATAGATTAGAGCTTTTTGTTGGCTGATGATGACTTTTAGGTACCAGTAGCGTAAATTGGCAGCGATCTCTAGAATACATACTAGTTACACTACCCTCCAGGACTTGTGCTAGATATTCAGCAATCATTAAGTCTAGTCCTGGATTTGATTTTGAGGAATCAGAACTTTCAGAAGTTGAGCGCCAAGTATCTGAATCCCTCAAGTTACAGCTCATTACAATCGCCGTTAATCCAGACAGGGTGCTAATTTTAATTTCTAAATTATGGGATGACTCAGAAGCTTGAATTGTCTCTAAAATAAGATGAGAAATGACACAGGATAAAAGCATCTTATTAGCGATCGTAATTTCACTTCCCAATTCGATATCTAACTGCAAGTCAGAAGCAGTAGCTACCAAGTCAGAAGCTTTGAGAGTCGCACCGTGAATTTTGGTTACAGCTTCTTGATAGAGTTGTCGACAGAGAAATTCTAAATTTACCAGTTCTGGTTCTTGAGATTCGACAGCTAGACTAGTAAGTTGCAGTAGGTCATCAATAATACCCATCATTTTTTGCCCGCTGCTATGAATTAGCCTGACATATCGAGTCTGACGCTGATTAAGCTGACCTAACTTTTGCTCATTTAACAGACTAGACAAGCCAACAATGCCTGTTAGAGGAGATTTAAGCTCATGACTTATGGTCGCCAATAATTTATTGGTAACTATATCTGGAGTTTGTGCTGAACAGGGTTCTATTGCTGAGGAAGTATCATTTGAGGCTCTTTTCGTGGCTAAAATCAAACAGTAAGAATCTGAATCTGAATCTTTTTTTTCTTGAAAAGGGGATTCACCATTGATAGGTATTCGGAGATAATTCCAGGTTGGCGTTGACCCTTCTTCCTGCGACAAAGTGGACGAGTCAAAAGCACCTCGCTGTGGCTGTTTTATATTCTGGGTTTTCTCTTCAGATTGTGAATTTACTACAGATGATTCCCTTGCTAAACCGAAAATTTGAGTTTGGCAACTCAGAATGAAACACGAGTTGACGGACAGAGGTTCTGACTTGAGATGATTTGACAGTCTGGCTGGATTAGAGTTGGATTTGCTCCCAGCTGCTTTTTGCCGAGTAGTTTGGCTGGTCACAACATTTGCCGAGCCAGATTCGGTTACTAGCTGTTGCCAACATTTATTGCGATAAACTTCCTTGCCTGCGGCGGTTTCAATTTTTATGGGCAAAGCAACCAAATCAATCAAATCTCTCAAGCAATCGATCGCAGTTAATGGTTGCGGGACAGGTTCACTTTTAGATAGTTTTTGAGATTTGCGTGCTAAGTACTGGATTATTTTAGCTTGGTCTAGCTTGCCCTTGAGTTCTCCAGCTGCATCAACAATCAAATATTCTTCTTGATTGCTATATATTGAGTCGTATTGTGTTTGACTTAAAAACTCATTGAGTTCCATTTCTGCCTCACAAACCACCGCTGACTTGATTATCGACTGAAAATTCTGAGTTGTTAGATGAGTTGTCTCTTGCTGAGCAGCAATATTTCGGGGATGGCTGACTAAAGCCGACCTTTTTCCCCACCATGTTTCTGCAACTAATCCAATCAAATCTTCTGAGTAGATTATGCCCCATTGACCACGGTCTTGGGGAATCGCCAGAAACTTGCAGTTTAGGTGCTGAAAAATGCTTAAGACGCTACCTAGATCTGCTCCTGACTGGCAAATGGGAACGGGGTAAACAAAATCACTAAGGTAGGTAAAGTTGCTAGGCATGACTTGTCGAGTTCTTGTCTCCAAGAGCAAGCTCAACTCACGGTCAAACATGCTAGATATAATGTTTATGGGGTTCTTAACTAATCGAACTCTTAAACTTAATCATCATAAGCTAGAGCCAACTATTATTAAAACTTATGAATCTGATCATAATATATTTTGCTTCTAAAATAAATCTGCTCAATGTTGTGTTTTATTAAGATCCGCAAAATGGCTCAATAAATGTTAACTTTTTATTAATAAAGACTATGTAGCAGAACTGGCTCAGATTACTCTCAAATACTTAGATGTTAGAGAATATTCAATAGATCTTACATACTCTTGCCTGTTATTGAAGCTGTTATTTTGATTGAAATTTGAGCCAATATTGTTCAATTAAAAATGCTGACAGTCTCAAAGAATCAATTTACTCCACAATGTCAGACTATCAAGACAATTCTTCTCGTCAAGAAGATACTTCTACCAAATTGCAGATCTGCTTATTTTTGACTCAAAAGCAGCTATCTGATTCAGTTGCCAAATTAATTAATCGCGATCGCTACGAGCTGAATTGTCTGGAGAAAATAGAGGAGTTGACAAATTTTGTAACCACTAACTATGAGAAGATAGACTGTTTGGTGTTACAGGTCGACCCTAAACTAGAATCCCTAACTAATCACCTGTGGCGCTCGGAGATTGTTCTCCCCACCGTAGTTGTGGAAGTCGAGCAATTAGCCAACATTTCAGAGGAGAAGGCAACAAAGTACGACAATTTTATAGAGGATACAACACGCAAGACCATTTACCACGAGGCTGAACTCTGTTTATATCCGCCTCAGCTAGGAGAAATAAACTCATATATTAATCTAGCCATAACTAAGTTTATCAGCCTTGCTCCTAGCGCTAAAAACAACCAACATTTCTCTCAGGTAAAAACATCCTTAATCGCTCAGCAGCGAAGATTAACCGACAAGCTCAAAGAGAGATTGAGCTATCTAGGAATCTACTATAAGCGTAACCATAGTTCTTTTTATCGCAACTTATCCTCAGAAGAACAACAAAACTTACACCATAAATTAAGTCAAGGCTATCGACAAATTTTACTTGATTACTTCGACGAGAATTCCCAAATCAATCAGCACATTGATGAACTGGTTGACCAAGCTTTTTTTGCCGATATTTCTACTTCCCAGATTTTAGAAATACATATGGAGTTGATTGATGATTTTTCACATCAGCTAAAAATTGAGGGAAGAAAAGATGATATTCTACTTGATTATCGATTACCGTTAATCGACGTAATCTCCCATCTATGCGAGATGTATCGCCGTTCGATTCCTGGCGAAGATCTATCTCTAGAATTGCTATTTACAGTAGAATAAATACCTAGATGTACGTTAAGTTATTTGAGATACCCTGGGTATTTATTTAGCTAGATTTGAAATTTGTCGTTTCAAGATAGTCGATATTATTGTTATGTGTTATGGATAAATTTAGAAAAACTTACGTACTAAAATTATATGTAGCTGGGAATACACCAAATTCAGTAAGAGCCTTAAAAACACTTAAAAATATCTTAGAGAAAGATTTCCAGGGAGTTTATGCCCTCAAGGTAATCGATGTCCTGAAAAATCCCCAACTAGCGGAGGAAGATAAAATCTTGGCAACTCCCACTTTATCTAAGGTATTACCACCTCCTGTTCGCAAAATCATTGGCGATTTAAGCGATCGCGAGAAGGTGCTAATTGGCTTAGATTTACTCTATGAAGAAATCCGCGAGCATAGGCTGTAGAATTTACCTGGCAATTAGTATGTATAATATTATACTATTATCTTTAATTTTATGCCCAGTGCTTAAAAGTAAGCTTGAGACTCGCTATCCCTGTTTTAGATGAACGAACCAAAACCAAACAATCAGCCACAGCAACTAGAATCAAATATTAAGGGAGTCCGTAAAATCCGCACCATGATTGAGGGGTTTGATGAAATCACTCATGGTGGATTACCGATTGGAAGAACTACTCTGGTTAGCGGAACGTCAGGTACAGGGAAAACGCTCTTAGCAGTGCAGTTTCTCTATTTGGGAATTAAATTTTTTGATTGTCCTGGCATCTTTGTGACGTTTGAAGAGTCCCCTAAAGATATTATTGAAAACGCCTATAGTTTTGGGTGGGATTTGCAAAACCTAATTGATCGAGGCAAGCTATTCATTCTCGATGCTTCTCCCGATCCCGAGGGGCAGGAAGTTGTGGGCAATTTTGATTTATCGGCATTAATTGAGCGTATTCAATACGCAATTCGTAAATATAAAGCCAAGCTAGTTTCAATTGACTCCGTGACGGCAGTATTTCAACAATATGATGCCGCCTCAGTCGTAAGAAGAGAGATTTTTCGTTTGGTGGCACGTCTCAAACAGTTAGAAGTAACTTCGATCCTAACTACAGAAAGAGTTGAAGAATATGGACAAATTGCTCGCTTTGGGGTAGAGGAGTTTGTGTCCGACAACGTAATTATTATTCGCAATGTTCTCGAAGGAGAACGTCGACGTCGCACCATCGAAATCCTCAAGCTACGGGGAACTACCCATATGAAGGGAGAATACCCTTTTACTATCACTAATGATGGGATTAATATCTTTCCTTTGGGAGCAATGCGCCTTACTCAACGCTCTTCAAATGTTCGTCGCTCTTCTGGAGTCAAAACTTTGGATAAACTTTGTGGAGGAGGCTTTTTCAAAGATTCGATTATCTTGGCGACAGGAGCAACAGGCACTGGCAAAACTTTATTGGTCAGTAAGTTTCTCGAAGAAGGTTGTCGTCAGGGAGAGAGAGCAGTCTTGTTTGCTTATGAAGAATCGCGAGCGCAATTGTCTCGTAATGCTTCTTCCTGGGGAGTAGATTTTGAAGAAATGGAGCGCAAAGGATTACTGAAGTTGCTCTGCTGCTATCCAGAATCAGCGGGGTTGGAAGATCATTTGCAAATGATCAAGTCTGAGATTACTGAATTTAAACCTTCTCGAATTGCAATTGATTCTCTGTCAGCTTTGGCTAGAGGAGTAACTAACAATGCTTTCCGCCAGTTTGTGATTGGGGTTACTGGCTATGCTAAACAGGAAGAGATTACAGGTTTCTTTACCAATACTACCGACCAATTCTTGGGAGCTAACTCCATCACCGAGTCTCACATTTCGACCATCACTGACACGATCATTCTTTTACAATACGTAGAAATTCGTGGCGAGATGTCCCGCGCACTCAACGTATTTAAAATGCGTGGTTCTTGGCATGATAAAGGCATCAGAGAATATGTTATTAGCTCCGATGCTCCAGAGATTCCCTTTATCAAGGAATCTTTCCGCAATTACGAAGGTATTATTAGCGGTTCTCCATCTCGGGTTGCTCTTAACGAAAAAAGTGAGCTCTCCAGGATTGCCAGAAACGTCAAAGACATCAATGTTGACAGCACCAAAGATTAGAAAATAGAAGATGATTAATAATCTTCAGCAAATTGAGTCTTTTTTGCAGAGGGAAATTCTGCCTCTAGCAAATCAAATTGATGCCGATCCTGATACTCTTAAATTGGCTTTGAAGCAAATGGGCGATCACTCTTGGCTAGCATTAAAAGTACCCCAAGAGTTAGGTGGATTAGGTTTAAATGAGACAGAATATGGACGAATCCAAATCTCATTGGCAAGAATTTCTGGAGCATTAACCTTTTTGCAAACTCAACACCAAAGTGCAGTAGCAAAACTAGCACAAAGCAAAAACAGTTCCCTGCAACAAGAATTTTTGCCTGTAGTAGCTAAGGGAGAGACTTTGATTGGCGTAGGCTTTTCTCATCTCCGTCGTCCAGGATTGCCCATGATGAGTGCTTCAGAAACAGTAGATGGTTATTGGTTGACAGGAGAAGTTCCCTGGATTACGGGCTATGGATTCTTTAACCACTTTATTTTGGGTGCAACTTTACCAGATGGAAGAGAGCTTTATGGATTGATGCCTTTGACAAACCAGGTGCAGCAATCAGGAGGAACAATCGCTGTTAGTGCTCCGATGAAATTACTGGTAGGAAGTGGGACTAATACCGTAAGTGCTACCATTTCTCAATGGTTTTTGTCAGGCGATCGCCTGGTCAGCATCAATCCTCCAGGCACAATTCATCAGAGTAGTCGTCATAATGTCCTCAATCATGGATTTTTCGCCCTCGGTACTGCCTATGAAGGTTTAGATATCCTACTCAACATAGCATCCAGCAAAAAGCTTGAATTCATCCAAGAATCTTGGCAAACTCTACACCAAGAATTGCAGCTAATAGAGCAAAGGGCGATTGCTTGGGTAGCAGACGAGCAAATAGATTATCATCAGAAATTGCAGCTTCGTGCCGAGACAATTAACCTAGCGCAACGGTGTAGCTTAGCCGCGGTGGTTACTAGCAGTGGTGCAGCTAACTATCAGTATTCTAGTGCTAACAGAGTGTATCGAGAAGCGATGTTATTTACTGTTTCTGGTCAAACTACTGACGTGATGCAAGCAAGTTTAAATTCGTTGTTGCGCTAGCTCATTAAAAAAGACCACAGTTCAATCTAGAACTGTAGTCGTAATGATTGACAACTGGCTAATCATCATTAGATAGCTCAGTTGTTTGTAATTGGTTTTTGCTTAGAAAGAAAATGTAGTTCTTAAAACACCAATTACTGCATCATCATCTTCCTCGTTTCCGTTGGGGTTAAGTAGATAAACTACACCAGGGGTAACAGAAATGTTGTCATTGAACTGATACTTATACAAACCTTCAAGGTGAATCGGATTTTCCTGACCGAATGCATAAGGTTCCACACCAGCAAATACAGCAGCTAAGTTACCCTCTTTCCCAAGGTCAGGAAGTGAAAGCCCTGCTCCGTAAGACCAAATTTCTGTCTCGCCAGGATCGGAAGCGAGCTGGGCATCGGTAAACATACCAAAGGCGTTTAAAGCAATGCGATCATTAAGTTGATATGCAGCTTGTACACCGTAGGAGTTAGCGGCAACTCGACCAGTATCTCCAAAAGGATTTCGGGCTTCAGATGTACCAACACCGAGGTCAAAAATAGTATTATCATTGAAACCCAGCTGTCCCAAAACATAGGTTCCAGCTAGTTGCAGCTTGTCATCCAAAAGACTTAAAGTAACCTGACCGAGAACAGAATATTCTTCATTGAACAAACCGCCATCCGCTTCATCATCAGGACTAAAAGAATCACCACCAAAGTAACCAGCGCTAATGGTGATAAAGTCTGTTAGTTCAAAGTTTGCACCAACACCACCACCAGAAGCCAAACCAATTTTGTAGATCGGGCTAGATTCAGCAAAACTGGATAAAGCGCCAGTTGCACCAGTAAATGAGTCGAGGAAAGGACTTAAGGAAGGAACAAAGTCAACCCAGAGAGGGAAGGCTGCGGGTAAATAAACATCAATTTTATCACCGATGGGGAAATAGTAAGCCAACCAACCGATAACAACATCATTGCCTGTATCACCAGTTTGGTAGGTTAAAACACCAGTGTCTAAATCGACTGGATCTCCACCAGCTCCTTCGGTCTGTAGGTCGAATACTGCATTTGAAGCATCGATTCGAGTATAGAGAGCATCTTCACCGAAGAAACTAGAAACAAAGTTTAATCGAACCCGATCTTGGAATACTGTCTCGTTGAAATTAGTGTTATTGAACTCGCTGCTAACACCGAATACAACTTCACCTTCTAATTTGGTAGTAGTCGAGAACTGACTATCCTCTAGGACAGCGGTACGACTTTCTAGTTCATCAACTCGACCACCAACAGTAGCCAACTCAGCTTCAAATTCCTGAGATAAACGAGTAATTGCATCTAAGTCTTCCGATGACACTGAACCTTGAGAAGCAATTAAACGCTCAATTTGGTTTAAGCAAGAATTCAAGCCAGCAGCGAACTCATAGCGAGAAAGAGGTTGGTTGCCACGATAAGTCTGGTTGGGAAAACCAGCTATACAACCATAACGATCAACTAAGCTACGTAATGCTTCATAAGCCCAATCTGTGGGGGACACATCTCGCAATTGGTTAACGTTAGTAACCTGACTACGAGAATTATTTCTACCCTCTTGACTGTAGCTGTTAATTTGATTGAGCAGTTCGGTATTGCTATTTGCATTTGACTGTGCAACCGCAGAAAGCTGAGAACCCAATACCAATCCAATCATTGCTGGAGAAGCCAGCAATAAATTGCGTACTAATTTAAACATTTTCCTCACACCTAAAAAAAAGATACAATCGCTGTCTGACGCGATCACGATCAAGCTAGTTATGTACCAGCATTAACGCAATTACAAAATTAACAACGAAATCTAAAATTTTATGTATCTCCAGATACATTTTTCTTATGGTGTCAGCAGTCGTAGAAATTGTCAATATTTTGCGTCAAGATAATTAAGCTACATTGTCCAAATGCCAGCTACTAGTTAACGCCTGATGTGAATTAGCTTCGTTGAAAGTTTACTAGTTCGTCGTTCTAAGCTCTGAGCTTTTAAAATTTAATCACAGGAAAATTTTAAGTACCACAATACGGTTATTTAATCACTGTATTGGGACTTAAAAGACTTGAATTTACGATATTTCAAACTATCTCAAAGGTAATTCTAAATTCACATTAAACTTAATTAAGAATTGCTAACCCAGTTAACCAGAGTTCTGACAGGAAAACCAGTTGCGCCCTTATTGTTAACCCCATTAGGAGAATCAGCCCAGACAGGTCCAGCTACGTCTAAATGCATCCAGGGGGTATCTTTAATAAATTGTTTCAAGAATAGTGCTGCCGTAATCGACCCCCCAGCACGAGGACCTGTGTTTTTCATATCGGCTATTTGTGACTTCAGACCTTCAAAGTACCTGTCTTCTATCGGTAGTTGCCAGAATTTTTCTCCAGCTGATTCCGCCGCAGTTTTCATCTCCTCCGCCAAAGTATCGTCATTACTCCACAAGCCAGCAATATCGTTTCCTAAGGCAACAATACAGGCTCCTGTGAGAGTCGCCAGATCGACGATCGCATCTACCTCTAGTTTTTCTGCATAGACTAAAGCATCTGCCAGGGTTAGTCTTCCTTCGGCATCAGTATTATTAACCTCAATTGTTTTACCATTTGCGGCTTTGAGGATATCTCCAGGATGCATTGCCTTCCCGCTGATCATATTTTCAGTTGCAGCACAGATAAAGTGAACTTCTACGTCGGGCTTGAGTTGAGCGATCGCTTTAGCTGCACCTAAAGTAGCGGCGCCGCCACCCATATCCATTTTCATGGTTTCAATCCCGCTATTGCTGGGTTTTAGGTTCAAACCACCCGAATCAAAAGTCAGACTTTTCCCCACGATCGCAATTTTACGTTTTGCTGTTCCTTGGGGTTTATAGGTAAGGTGAATAAATTTGGGAGGAATTTCTGAGGCTTTACCAACCCCAATATATGCCCCCATACCTTGCTCAAACTGGGCGCAGTCAGACTCTTCGAGGATTTTGATTGCCAAACCGTAGTCTGTTGCCAATTGTTGAGCAGTCTCTGCCATCGTTACTGGTGTAACTTCGTTGGCAGGAGCATTAACTAGTTCTCTAGCTAGGATCACCCCATCAGCAATAGTTTCGCCTTTGGAGATCGCCTGCTCCTGTCCAGCTAAGCCAATCAGTTCAATGGTTTCTAATTTAGGTTCTTTAGATTCAGGTTCAGACTTAAACCGATTATCTTCGTGAAGTGCAAGCATGACGGCTTCGGTAATAGCTTGAGCAACATTTGCGGGAGATTCTGAACCCAAAGGAAGACTGATCCCCAAAGTGCGATCTTTCTTTCCTAGTCGAGCGATCGCCGCCGCCGCATTACGGTAGGAATCAAGAGATAAATCATCCCCCTTGCCCAACCCCACGACAGCAATCTTACGTACAGGATTACCTGCCCCCACACGGCTGATGGCAGTGGTACCAGGTTTGGCTTCAAATTCCTCATCAGCAATTAATTCGGAAATGGTGCCAGCTAATTTTTCATCTAATTTAGCTAAATCTCCTGATAGCTCAGTCTCACCTTCCAAGATGCCTACGGCAAGTAAGGAGCCAGTCCAATCTAATAATGCTTTATCGGTTGCTTTAATTTGCATCCTCTTTTAATTGATCCTTAAAGTGTGAAGTAACTATATTTCAGTTTATCTATATAGCGATCGACTCTACAACCAAAGGGTAACTAGTAGTTCATTAGATTAATGATGATAACTCGATTTTGCTAAGAGGCTTAGGAACTCGGGATTTAAGAAAATTCTGAGGGTTCAAAACCCAATTGGTTGAGTAAGTAGTTTTTTAAATGAAACTAAACTAGAGCCTATATCCAGTATAATGCCGAAGCACTTTTAGTATTTCGGTTGCGCCTCAGAATCTAAAAATTCAAAATCTGAAAATGGTGTTTCTACTGTTGTCTGACTTTTTTGACTCAGACTAAAATCTAGAGGTTATGTCATTAAATAGCTTTGATTGTGTACTCAGATTTATCCATCGCATAGGTTAAGATGAACCAATTTTCATCTCATAATTCTCCATTATCACAGCTAAGCGACAATAAGCCCTTAGGTCAGCTTTTGAACGAAGCTGGTTTAATTTCAGCACACCAGATAGAGATTGCTTTACAAGAGCAAATCGAAATACCAAGATTGAAGATTGGTGAAATTTTTTCGTTACGAGGATGGATTAAACAAGAAACCGCAGATTTTTTTGCTGAGCGGTGGAATCTGCTTTTAAAACAAGAAAAAAAGTTTCCTCTAGTTTACTATTTGCGTCAGGCAGCGTTACTGGATGAGAAGCAAATTTCCTTTTTGATGGAGCAACGCAACCAAAGCCACCAAAAAGTCAGATTTCACCAAGTAGCTGTTCAACATGGCTTAATCAAACGACAAACCATTGACTTTTTCATCAAAAATTTACTGGTTACTCAAAGGCGTAACAAGTCTTCAAATCTTTTTTCTGTAGCTACTCCCTACAAAATATTACAAAGCTACATTCGAGGGGAAACAGATTTCCAAAGATCTGAGTTAAAAAAAATCAAGCTAAATCATGTCACTCTTAAAGGAGTTAACCTCGACAGCTCTAATTTAGCAGAGGCAGAATTAAAAAAAGCTAATTTAAGTAATTCCTCACTGAGACTTTCTAATTTAACGGGAGCCAATCTGGAGAAAGCCATCTTGCAAAAAGTTGATTTTGAATGTGCTTGTCTTAACCAGGTTAATCTTACTGACGCTCATCTAGAAGGGTCTAATTTTAGAAAAGCTAATCTGCGAGAAGCCGATCTTAGAGATGGCTATTTGGTCAATGTTTCTTTTGCAGGGGCTGATCTACGCAGCACCAAATTGCAGGGTGCAAATCTCAAAGGTGCGTTATATGATTCAGAAACAGTATTCGATCCAGAATTTGATCCAAGGAAGATTGGAATGGAGTTGAGCTAAACTCTATTAATTTGATCAAAGTTAACAGTTTACATAAGCCAAATCAGGTATTACTTTCATTTCAATCGGAGAATAGTCTACGGGTTCGCCATCAACTACTAAAATTCCTTTTTCAGTTAAAGGTTCGAGACGAAAGGTCTGTACTTTGTAATATTCCATATGAGGTAAATTAAGATGTTTTCCTTTACCGCAGCGCCACAAAGCTTTGAGTAGTTCTAAACGTGATGTTCCTTTCCTCATGACTAAGATATCCATCGCACCATCACTGAGCTGGGCATGAGGTGTAACATTCATATCATGAGCTGCCCAGGAAGTATTCATTCCCCACAGAAAAATAAAATCATCTTCAATGACGAACCATTCTCCCTGCTTGGAAATTGTTGGCTTCAGATCAAGTTCAAAATCTGGATGTGGAATAAAAGAAAATCTACCTCTATAGGTACGCAATAAACTCATGAGCATCAAAGCATAGATATCAAACCTCAACGCTCCCAAAAATTTGAGCTTTTCCGACTCAATATCTGCATCGCTAATCAAACCCCAGGATAATGACAAAAAACTATGATATTCCTGATTGTTTTGCTTAACTTGAGCTATATCAAAGCTTTGTTGTTTCCCTTTGATAATGAGAAAAGCCGCATTGAGCGGTTCGTAACTCTCGTGAGACTGCTCTAACAAGGTTTTACAAAAACCATTACCTGTACCTCCAGGAATTATGCCGAGAGGAAGTTTGATGGCTGTTTCTTGATCGCTACGACTCATTAATCCTGCGATCGCATCATGAATTGTGCCATCTCCCCCCACGATCACTAATCCATCTAACTTTGACAGATTTAGATTTTGAACCAGATTTTTAGTGTCTGCGGCGCTATGAGTTTCGGTAACGCTATATACCAAATTGCTGTAATCAAATAAAGGACGCACTTCTTCAAAGATCTGTAGTGCTTTCTGTTTACCACTAATCGGGTTAATAATAATTTGTAAGCGACGGGGATGTACTACAGCATCTATCGGTTGACCTACCAAAGTATTATTGATTGCCTGCTGCCACTGGGATCGCCCTAAGATATCGGAACAGGTAAAACAGTATTCTTGGAGAATCCGCCTGTGCTTTTTCCCGATTAGTCCTACTTTTACCTTGGGATATGCATAGATTAACAAGCAAGGAAAAGGATAATTCTCATCATCGACCAGGGAAGTTCCGATCACATCATTTAGAGCAAGCTGCTGCTCAACACCATTTTGCTGCCAAAATAAAGCATCTTGGGATAAAATACCCAATTCTTCTGCTTTTTCGGGATAGCTAGCTAGCTTATGACTAAAAATGATGGCACTTGTCATTTAGGTTAACTTTAGTTAAATAAAATTTTAATATATCTGAAACTAAAGATTAACAAAAAATGGTACATAACTGTGGGACTCTACGATCAAGTAACCCTCTTCAAGAAAAAGTACTCTTTTAGCTTTAGCTTACTTGCTATCCAAGCTGGGATTAATACAGCCAACACTAATGGCAAACGATTAATAACCAATAATCATTATCTTCTGAGCCACCACAAATACACCCCTGTAACCAAAGCCATCAAGGGCATAATCCGCAACGCTAACCAACTAATAATTCCTGTTTGTAAGGAACTAAAAATAATCCGACGATTAGCAGGTTCTTTAGGTCGAATTGTCAGCAGATCTTGGTCTTCTCCCACTAGCCAACTGATAGAATTAAGCACCAGGTCTCCATTTAACTGCTGTTCAAACCAGCCATTGGTGGCAAAAGTAACACTCCCAAAAACTACGATTCGAGACTCTTGCGGCTGCTCTCGGGACAATGCGATCGCTACGTCTAAAGGACCAGGGATATCTTGAGCGGCATCAAAAGAAATTTGCTCATCTCGCAGATTGCTTTCAGCCCAAGTTTGTCGATTGGCGATCGCCAGAGGCACGCTAGTAATGCTGGTTTTTGCTTGGACTTTAATCGGTCTTACTTCGGGAAATAAGGAAATCCCGTTACGAAAACTAGCGGTGATCGGATGTTCACCATAGTTGTTGACGATCGCCACCGCAGGACCAAAACCCATGACGCTTCCTGAACCAGAACCATCAACAATTAACCTTTGATCAAGCTCAATGCCCCAGTTTTGGGTAATAGGAGTAATGCCAATGTCTGTGTTGGGGACTAAGAGCAACATTAGATTGCCGCCAGCCTGAAGATACTGTTGCAAGATTGCAACTTCAGCAACTAATAGTTTTCTGGTGGCACCAGCAATAACAATTAAATCAGCATCATCTGGAATAGCTCCCTGACTGGCTAGGTTCAAGGTTTGAACATTATTACCTTTATCCTCCAGATTCTTGGTCGCTTGTGCCAGACCTCCCTCAACTAGATCGAGAGAAGCTTCTCCGTGTCCTTGCAAAAAATAAATATTAACTGGGCGATCACGCTTAATTTTGGCAATTCCATTGGTCAATTTGGTTTCGGTCAGGAGTTCGCCCATTGCTGGGTTACCTGTGTCCAGCTTTTGTCTTTTATCTCCATACTGAAGATATATTTCTCCCAAAGACTGTACGCCGAACTGTTGCGCCAAGCCAATTTCTTGCTCAGGATTCACAAATTTATACTGAAATTGATCGCTATAGCGACGATAGTTCTGAAGCAGATTATCTAATTCAGAGTTAGTAGTACGGTCAAAGATTACTACTTCCAAAGGCTGTTCTAACTTGGCAGCTATCACCTGAGACTGTTCTGAAAGAGTATAAAGTTGGTTTTCGGAAAAATCCCAACGCTGATTGTAGCTGATACCCAACCAATTAAGTAACCCCAGGATAATTAAAATCACAATCGTCTTGGCGATCGCCCCAATTCCTTGCTTTGTTGAGCGTAGTTGCCAAAACTGATGCTGATGTCCCCAAAGCCATAACCCTAAAAACAATAAAAATGTCCCAGAAATAAATAGCAATATTGGTGCTGCTGTCCAGGCTGCGGTAATACTTACGGTTACTGTTCCTGCAACACATAATGTAATACCCAATAAAAAAATAATGATTCTGGTCATAGCAAAAAATAAATATTGAGCCTTATTTGCGATTTAGTCTGAGCGCCTGAATAGATTGTGCAGTCAGAAATAATCCTAAAAATATATAGCTAAAAAACAAGATGAAATCACTAATATTGACAACTCCTTGAACCAAATTGCTGTAACTTTCAATCAAGGAAAGATATAGCAAAATTTCCCTGATAATACTGCCAAAACTATTAGCAATTAATTCGATGAGCCAGGTCAACAAAACCAATCCAAAAGTTAAGACTGCCGCTAAAATCGTGCTGTTAGTTAAGGAAGAAATAAACATGCCCCAGGAAAGCAAACTAGCTGCTAGTAAAATTAAGCCTAAATGAGCTAATAAGGGCACTGCGGGGGGAATCGCTGGTTCAGCCGCACTCAAAGCGATCGCCTCATAAATCAAAGCAGGTAGAATCATGAAGCAAAATAGCATGACTACTGCCAATAATTTTCCTAGTGCCACCGCCCAATTAGTAATCGGCGAAGTAGCTAAGAGTTCTAAAGTGCCGCGTTTCCTTTCTTCGGCATAAAGTCCCATTGATAATATTGGCACAATTAGCATCGATAAAGAACCCAAAATAGCCAAAAAAGAGCCTATAAATTCTGTGGCCACGTCAACTGACCCCAGTTCTGCTCCCATACTTTCACTCAGAGCTACTTGCTGGATAATTCCTTGTTCGCCAATTAGGATCTCCACTAAAAAGAAGCCAGAAACAAACCAGAATACTGCTGCCACAATATATGCCAAAGGTGCGGCAAAATATCCCTGTAATTCCCGTTGAGCGATCGCAATTACATTTGAAAATATCATGGATTAAATTTAATGGATCACAGTCTATAGAGTTTTGGTCATTACACTAAGCAAAAAAATCCTGCTTGTAAAGATGTTTGGTGATTACGGCATCGGTCAAATTATATTGAAGAGGGGTAATCGTGATGAAGCGATCGCGGATTGCCTGAACGTCAGTCAGAATATGCGGTGGTAAATTGGCATCTTCTGGTTGCTCGATATCTTCCACAATTTCTCCTTCCAGCCAATAGTAGCTCTTGCCGCGAGGATCGAGTCTTTGTTCAAATTTCTCAATATAGCGACGTAATCCTTGACGGGTAACTAAAACTCCTGCTATCTCAGAGGACTCTACAGGGGGTATATTAATACTAAGTAGAGGTGGTTTGGGATAGTGATTAGCTACTAGTTGTGGCACCAGTCTGAGAGCGAAATCGGCACCAGGCTGAAATTCAAAATTAGAAAAACTAGCTAAACTAAATGCCACGCTAGGAATGCCTTCTAATGCACCTTCCATCGCCGCTGAAACCGTACCTGAATACAACACATCTGTACCTAGATTAGGTCCATGATTAATTCCTGAGTAGACAAAATCAGGACGGCTTTCCATGACGGCGCTGAGGGCGAACTTAACACAATCTGCTGGGGTTCCCGAACATGACCAGGCAACAACATTAGCATCAAAGATGGAATCGACTTGCTTCGCTCTCAGAGGCTGATGCAGAGTTAAGCCGTGTCCTGTAGCCGAGCGCTCGCGATCAGGGCAAACAACTGTTACCTGATGACCAGCCTGTGCCAAGGTATTAGCTAAGGTACGTACCCCCAAAGCGAAAATGCCATCATCATTGCTAATTAAGATATTGCTCATTAATTACCCGCTAGATTGAACTTAGTCACTGGTACAAACCATAGCAAAAAATAGCTTTAAGAAACGTTTAAGTCTGGGGTCTGGAGTCTGGGGTTAAAAAATAATATAGCGCTATGAATTTTGGTTAGGACATATGATATTAGTCGAGTGTGAGTTCTATCTTTTCTTATTCCTAGATACTTAGAGACATCTTTGTTCCTCTCTCATCCCTACGAACTAAGCTTATGGTGTTTGCAAATACTGTTCCCCGTTTTGTTTTGGCTTCAGCTTCTCCCGCACGTTTGAAGTTACTGCGGATGGTCGGTATTGAGCCGATTGTCTGTAAGAGTGATTTTGATGAAGACCAGATCCAACTTCAGGAAGCATCAGAGCTAGTGACAACTTTGGCTAAATGTAAAGCGGAAACCGTTGCTCCACAATTTTCTGAAGCGTTAATTTTAGGCTGTGATTCTGTGTTGACTGTAAATAACCGCATTTATGGAAAGCCCGAATCTCCCAAAATTGCCCTCGCTCGCTGGCGAGGAATGCGGGGTAAAATGGGTGAAATCTATACAGGACATACCTTGATTGACCTGAAACAACAAAGACAAATTATTCGTTGTGGCATCACGCAGGTTTATTTTGCCGATATCAGCGATCGCACTATTGAAGCCTACATCGCTACAGGGGAACCTTTGAATTGTGCAGGCGGCTTTGCCTTAGAGGGGAAAGGGGGAATGTTTGTTGACAAGATAACTGGCTGTCATAGCAATGTAATTGGCTTAAGTTTGCCTTTGCTGTACCAAATGCTAGAAAACCTAGGCTACAATGTCACAAATTTCTGGAATTAACTAGATTGTTTTTGGATCGCGGATGACATTACAGAGGAAAATCTCCCCCCAAAGCAGAGCAATATTGGATGCTTTGATGGTGGCAATGAGTGAAACAGCTGAAATCGAAGTTACTACCTATATTGACAGCTCAGATTTGGATCAGATAGAGCAGTCATCATCAACTAACCGTTTTCATACTCAAATCAGCCTGATGAAGGGGACGATAGATCATGAAATTGATCTTAAGTTGATTGACAATCCTGCCTATCGGGAATTACAACGATGGCATATTGAGCAAGTACATCAAACTCAGGACTCCATCGTGGAGAATCTCATCTGCTTAGAAAAGATGCGTCGTATTCTTCTTTGAGGATTGTCGTATTCTTCTTTGAGGATTAAAGTGGTTTTTTGCTCGATTGATTAATTCATAAACTCACAATTGAAACTAATGACATCTAGCGAAGATTTTAAACAGGCAATTAGAGCAGGTAATATCAGCGAAGCTTTTCTGGTGGCAATGAGCAATGCTCCTCAACTAAATATCACTACCAAAATAATTAGCGCAGATGGACACCAAGTCGATGCGGTACCATCTCAGCTTGATAATTATCTTCACACTCACATCAATCTTATTGAAGGCAAGATTGAAAATGAAATTGGAGAACAGTTAACTGGCGATCGCTATGCGGAAATTAAGCAGTTTCACCTCCAACAGGTGACTCAAGGACATCAAACGATCCAAGAAAACTTGATTAGTCTGCAAAAAATGTTTCAGCTCATGTCGGCTTTTCAACATCAGCAAACTTCAGATCATGCAAATTGGGTAGATATTGCTGCCGATGTTGCTCGGGAGCCATTGGTTACTCAACCTGATGCTAACCAGCTTTTTGGTGGTAAAGTAGCTAATGCCTTAGAAGCAGGAATCACTACTGAACCTGCTCAGACAATTTTCACCGAAGATCATCCTGAACTGGAAACGGATAATCCTGAACCTCAGCTACCCTCTTTTGAAGAAGAGGACGAAGATGAAAGTGTCGTTGCCGATTTAATGTCTTTAGCCGATATTGATGACGATTTAGAGGAGTCTGAACCCACAGATCAATCAGATTGGAGTGAATGGTTAGATGATGAGCCAGAGGTTAAAACGGAAGTTTTTGACTTAAAGTCTCTCAATCTTCGTGAAGCCTCGGAAAACTGGCATAATTGGTCACCTCAGCAAAATGTTGCCGATGCTCAATCCCCTGAAGAAAAATCTTAAGCAAGTTTGGCGCTCAGTCCTTTGGTCAAAACAGATTAAACCACAACCCATTAAGAGAATGAGTACCGATTGATTCATGAGTCATAAGCTACTGGAAAATATTGCTGCGGTAGAAATTAGTACCGTTATTGTCGCCGAAATTGTTGATGAGATATTTATTCCTTGGGAAGTTTATCAGGCTATATATAGTCTTTCCCGTAACTATTTAGAGCAGTCAGCAATCGATTTATCTTTAAGTCATCGCTATTTACAACTACGGAGGCAATTAGAATTAGCCTACTGCTTGCTATTGATTGATCCTAATTCGCAGCTATACAATCGTACTCTGGTGAGGTCAATCAAACGAGATTTAGCTGTTTTAAGCCAGCCAACAGGGGACTGGGAAACTATTGCTTCTAGATTACCAGAGCCGATTCCTCTCCGTCGCCATGAAACAATGTCTGAAGTCAACAAACTTCTCAGAGAGCCGCAGTTTGTGGATGTTCTGCAACAGTTAAATAAGCTTAAATCTGCTCTTGACCGACGCGATCGCATTTTGCGTAGTTCATCTCACCCGCATAATATTACTGATACTGCTTATGCCCAAACTTCGTTGCAGCTCAATGGCAAAATTATCAACCGTTATTCACAGGCAATTTTAGAACGTAGCGATCGCAATTTATTATTGCAACTTCACGAACAGTCAACAACCTCTGGGGAGCAACAATGGCGTAGTTTACTTAACTTTATGCTGTCTTTAATTGCAAAACAATGATTGCCGATCTGAACCAAAAACCTTGATTGAAATAGAGCCACAAACAAATTCTCAAATCTCGCAGACAAAGATAACTTCTTGGATGCAGATCGAAGAAGTGAGGATTAGCCGCAGAGCTACCATTCCTGAACGCATTCATTTTTATCTCAATTCAGAACTATTACAACACATTGCCCAGGTTAGAGATAATCATCAGCAACTAGCTCTCCCCCCTAAAATTCTGAACAGTTTACGCTATTATGCTTTGCTTAATTTCCCTCTAGAAAAGATTGGTTTAATTAATCCCCGTCAGGTTAGAACGCACAATTATTGCTCAAAGTTGCTGTTGACTTTTGACACTGATTACCTGGATATAGATAGCGGGCGATCGCAAACTGTATTACGCAGTAACATCAATTTAGAAGGCAAGATTTCACAGCAAATTCACCAAGATCTTTGCCATAATCCTCAGCTATTGGAGCAGATTTCTGAAGTCCATTATTGGTTAATTTTAGAAATTATGGCTCAGCTACCTTTTAAAAGTAAAAATCTGTATTCATGGTTGGTGTTTATTTGTTTATTGTCTTTAGTCTATTTGCCTATTTTATTCATTAATTATTTTTTCTCATTAGGCTTATTAGTTAATTTAATAATATTTCTTAGCGTTCTAGTATTTTGCAATTCTTGGCTTAAAAACTTCATCATCAAACAGCTAAAATTCTGGATTATTTGTCATCTGTCCAATAGCTTGTGGCTTAAAAATAGCACCAGAAGTCGCCAAATTATTCTGCAAATTCTAGCTTTAATCGCTTGAATAAATTAATTAAGAATTAGAGTATAACTATAAAGTTACCTAGAAATCTAAAAAGTAGTTTTAATCACTGTTACCTGATACCTATTACCCGTTCCCTTACCCCACCAAATTGCACCTCATCAGTACGATAAACGCTATATTCGACGACTATACTTAGTGCTTACCGAAGTATCTATATGAGGTTATCCACACTGAGTTTTAAACCGAAGTCTGTCACAATGAAAACAGTTAATCAAGGACATTAATACCAAAGATGAACTTCTCTCTCTCTTCCCTTTACGATTGGTATCGCAATGCTATTCGCCATCCTCAATATCGCTGGTGGGTAATGCTTGGGACAATAATTTATCTTATTAGTCCGATTGACATTGCACCAGACTTTATTCCCATTCTGGGTCAGATAGATGATGTCATGCTTGCTGGTTTATTATTTACAGAATTATCACAAATGATGATTGCAAAACTGCAAACTCGTCAAGAAAATAAAAATAATGTCGCTACAGAGAATGAAAGTAGTAAAACCGTCGATGTTGATGCTGAGACAGTAGCGAGCAGCTAAGACTTAGACTTAAATTAATTTATCAATAGTTTTTATCCTTAAACCAGTCGAATTAAATAAATGTTAGCAGTGCGCCTTCTTAAACAAGAGCGCACTTTTTTTTAGGTAATAACAAATAAAATATATTGACTCAAGCCATAAAACTCAAAATAAGAACATAGGAGATATAGCTATTTACTATAAGCATCAAAGCTACCAAAGATGAGGCTTTTGCTTCTGTTAAATTAAGTAATTGAACAAAAGCAGCTTGAAGGGTTAGAGTACTATAGGCGCAGCCGAATAACAACAAAGGAATCATGAGTGACAGAGCCGAAATAGAAACAAACCCGACCAAAACCGCAGATAATGCCCAAGGCGCGATCGCTACTCCAGCAATAAAGATATCAATCTCAAAACTTCCCCGATGATGCCAGAAATAACGCATGAAACTACCTGTAACTACTAGGCTAATAAAGGGAATCATTCCAATCAGCAATAATTGCCATATAGATAATGAAGTTGTCAATCCCACCATGAAATAGCTACAGACAAAGCAGATGCTGGAAAAGATACCGTAGATACTTCCTACCTGCTTAAATTGCTTGTTATCTAGGCGTGAAAATGCAGGCAGCAATCCTCCTCCCGGATTGAAAAAAGACATCCCTAAAGTCTCTAAAAAACCAAAAGCTACACTATTTTGATGACCTGGGGTGCTATTTCGCTTCAACTCATTAACCATTTTCTGAGTACGACGATAGGCGTCAAAGTTTTTCTGAACGCGAAACAATTCTGCCGCTTTGGTCAAATCATTGAGGGCGAAGTTCATGCTGTTGAGTTCTTTGTAGGCAATTCCTCGATAGTAATGGGCTTGAGGATAATTTTGCTCCTGAGCGATCGCTACATTATAAGAGTCAATTGCTGGCTGAGTATAGCCTAAACTGTAACGGGCTCTACCTTGATAGTAGTGAGCTTTTGCTACTGTGGGATCGATACTAAAAACCTCATAACAGTCATTCAAAACTCCTTGATTATCCCCTAGCTTATAACGCATTTCGCATCTTTTGAGATAAGCTTCGACAAACTTGGGATTGATTTTAATCGCTTTAGTGTAGTCTTCAATTGCCTGGCGATATTTTTTAGACTGGGTGTTTATTAAACCACGATTGTAAAAATCCAAAGCGGTAATTGGCGTAGAATCAACTTTAGCTGAGTTGGTATTTGGTTGAGACTCAGAATAGGGAATGTGGCGATCGTACCGACTACGTTTACTATTGTCAGATAATACATCATAAGCTTGAGAAACTTGCTTGAATTTCTCCGCCGATACTGGATCGTTAGGATTTAAATCAGGGTGATATTGACGCGCTAAACGGCGAAATGCAACCTTAATTTCTCCAATACTCGCATTTTGGGACACTCCCAAAATTAGATAGTAATTCTCTGTGTAATTCTCCGCCCTTGCCATTGATTTTCGCTATATCTTTTATCGCCATTGATTCTAGTTTATGACATAGGGTTAAAGGCATTGTTAGCAAAGATCACTTTTGATTGATCTAGACCCCGTCATTGCCCGTTCACAATCAAGATTAATCATCAAGATTTATTAGGGATTTCTTGTCTAAATAAATTTCTGTCAAGGCAATTCTAATTTTTCCATCATAATTTGCCAAGCTTATTTTACGAAAGTAATATCAGAGTATCTCCTCTTGGAGAAACGAGATTAACTGACCTTAGGTTAACTTATTCTGAATGTTCGTCAACAACTTGAGCAACTTATAAGTAAGACTAAATATTACATAAAAATTTAAAATTGCCGACTACATTTGTGATTATTAGTAATCTTTCAGAATAGGATATACTGCGTGACGTTTATCAAAAGCCAAAAATTCAACTTGGTAACACTAAAATAGGTAGAGTATACTGTTGAGACTTTGGATAGATTTACTGTTTGAACTGCGGCAGACCTCAAAGCTATCAGGGGTTAATTAAATTTAGTACTGATTGATCTTCCATAAATTTATTTTATTATTTAATGTTTTATGCAAACTTTTTTGATTATCTGGTTGGGACAAGTCGTTTCTTTACTGGGTACCAAACTAACTGAATTTGCCCTGGGGTTTTGGATTCTTGATCGCACCTATCAAGACACGGGAACTATTACTGAATTTGCCCTGACTATACTTTTTATGTATCTTCCCAAGGTGATTATATCTCCTTTGGCAGGGGTCTTAGTCGATCGCTGGAATCGTCGTTCAGCAATGATCATGAGTGATTTGGGGACTGGTATAGTTACTATTGCCATTTTATCCTTAGTCTGGTCAGATAGTTTGGCAGTTTGGCAGATATATTTAGCTTTGATTGTTTCATCAAGCTTGAATGCTTTTCAACAGCCAGCCTATGCCGCTGCAATCGCCCAAATTGTTCCAGGCAATAACTTGAGTCGAGCAAATGGCATGGTACAGGCTTCTTTTGCGATCGCTAAAATTGCCTCTCCTGCGATCGCTGGATTACTCTTAAATTATTTTGGTTTAAAAACAATTTTATTGATTGATATTGCTACTTTTATCATTGCCGTTATTACACTGATTAGCGTTAAGTTTCCTGATTTTAAAAGACATACCAGAATCAAGAGAAAAGTAGTAAATCAGGTAGTTATTGATGCTATTGCTGGTTGGAACTATATCGTTTTGAGACCTGGTTTAGTCCGTTTAGTCTGTTTTATTGCCACTAGTTACTTCACGATGGGGATGATTGAGGTTGTTGTTTGGCCTTTACTTTATCAACCAGGATCTACTGAGCAACTAGGCTTTATCTTATCCATCGGTGGTTGTGGCATGCTTTTGGGGAGTGTCTTGATGAGCCTGTGGTCTGGTCCTAGTAATCGGGTTCAGGCTATCATCAGTTTTGTTGGTTTTCAGGGGCTAATCGTCCTTGTGGGGGGATTAAAGATATCTCCCTTCATTTTGGCAATTGGAATTTTTGGTTATTTATTCTCTCAACCCATCATTGTCAGCTGCAATCAAGCAATTTGGCAGAGTAAAGTTCCTAGCCGACTCCAGGGTCGAGTATTTGCCCTACAGCAAACTTTAGAGCGCTCGCTCGCTATCTGTGCTTATTTACTAGCTGGTCCTTTAGTAGATAATGTCCTTAACCCATTGATGGCTCAAGAAAGTATCATACCTCAGCTAATTGGCAAAATTATCAATACAGGTATGGGTCAAGGAGTAACCCTATTGCTAGTGTTACTAGGAATAATCAATTTAATGGTAGTGGCGATCGCCTACCGTGAGCCTCGTTTGAGATATTTAGAACAGGAATTACCCGATCGCAATCAGTTTCAGAAGACCAAGACAAAAACTGCTTAAGATACTTGATGCTAAAATAACTTACCATTAGCACCACGCAAATTTGGGTATTTTCAAAGATCGCAAATCAATAAAATCTTCCCCAGGCAAAGAGCTCCCACAGCAGATTGATTTCTATACCCCGAGCTAATTTTAATTCATATCGTTCATGGTTTAGTAAATTAAAGTGAAGAAAAAGAAGTTGCTCTTAGGTTAGGCGATCACTATTTCCACATAAATCAACAGCATCGATTAATTTTACTGGAGTAAATTCTTAAGTCGGAGTTTAGCTTTCTAAATCAGGATCTTGAGGTGGATCAAGAATTTCTTCTACTCTAGATTTTGTCATTGCTTCTTCTGAATCATTGAGCTTAAGCAATTTTTTCGCTTCGTTTGCCGCTAAAGGGCGACCAAACCAGAATCCTTGCATATGTTGACAATTGAGACTACGTAACAGCTCTACCTGCTCCTGAGTTTCTACCCCTTCAGCAACTATTCTCAGATCAAAACCTTTACCTAATTCAATCAGTGCCGTGACAATCGCCAAATCTTGAGGACTATCAGTAAGCTGTTGGACTAATGAGCGGTCTATCTTTAAGGTATCTAGGGAAATACGCTTGAGATATTCTAAAGCCAAAAATCCTGTTGTAAAACCATCGACAGCAATTTGTACTCCCAATGCTTTTAGTTGGTTAATTATGTGTCGGCTATGATCTATATTATCCATCAAAGTTGCGGCACTAATCTCTAACTCCAGCAAGTTAGCGTTCATGTCGGTTTGAGCCAGTATTTCAGCAATTTTCTGCGGCAAATTTGGCTGCTGAAACTGGACTAAGGATAAGCTGACAGTGATTTTAGATGAGGGCAGTTCGGGGACTTGCCATTGTTGATTCTGAGTGCAGGCGGTGTGAATTGTCCATTCACCAATAGGAACGATTAATTTAGTCTTCTCCGCAAGTCTAATAAAATTGCCTGGGGCAACCAAGCCTAATTCAGGATGTTCCCAGCGGAGTAAAGCTTCAATAGCCTCTACTTTGCCATTAATAACGTTAATCTGAGGTTGATAATAAAGCTGAAATTCTTCTCGCTCGATCGCTTGCCGCAATAAACCTTCTAACTCGATCGCCACCAAAGCTTGAGAATTAATCGCATCATCGTAAAATTGATAACGGCTCTGGTTGTTATGGGCTCGTTCTAAAGCCGTGTTGGCACTAGCTAACAAAATTTCAGGATCGTTCCCATCTTGAGGATAAACAGCAATCCCCGTCGCGCTATCAATTGCCGCATGGGTTTCACCCAAGGAAAATGATTGCTTGATAGATTCACTAATTCGCTGATTAATCTTAGTTATTTCTTCGATATCGCTGACTTGAGGCAACAGTAGGGCAAATTTATCCTCTTGCCAACGAACGACAGTATCTCCTGCACGCAAGCAGGTACTTAATCTTTCCTCTAAAGCAAGTAATAGTTGATCACTATTAGCAGCTCCAATCGTCGCATTAATATCTGATAAAAAATCTAGCTTGCAGAACATAATTGCCAAAAGTTTTTGGCTTCGCTTCGCATTTGCGATCGCAGTAGCTAGTTGCTGATTAAATAAATCTCGACGGAATACCTGACCTGATGCTTGGTAGGTAATTGCTGTAGGATTGGGGACGGCTAAATTATGAATAATAAAGCAGATTTTCTCATCAGCGCCAGAACCAATTAGACTTGCAGTTACTTGGCTTTTAACTATATTGTTATTTTTCTGGAGCCAAAAATATTCTCCCTCAAAGCCATTTCTTTCAGCAATTACTTTTCGTAAAACTATTGCCAGCTTTTCGGATTCAGCTACTAGCTCATAGATATTCATCTGCAATAATTCTTCAGAGGAATAACCTAGTAACTCACTACAAAAAGAATTAGCTTCAACGACTTGTTTTGTTGCTGACTCAACAATTAGCACTCCGTCAGAAACTTGTTGAACTATTTTATTGAAGATTGATTTAGCTTGCTCTAGGTCAATTTCTAGAGTTTTTTGCTTACTAATATCAGTAATATAGCTTCTAATTACTCTCTTTTCAGGTAAATAATGAGCAGTTTGCCAAAAAGTTTGATTATATAGCTCAATTTCCCTGGTAATTATGTTTTCGTGCCCCTGATGATATTGGGTAATTAAATTATCTAGTAGAGGATGACTTAATTTTTGATGATAAATATCTTTGAACTTAACAATACCTGCTGAATTTATATAGGTAATATTACCATATAGGTCTATTTCAATAATTGGTTGTGGACTTAATTCAGCTAGGGAATTTGACTGTGACGATTCTAAAGGTTGACTACTTTTATAGGTGTTTTTTTTATTTTCTGCTACTACAGTTTCTTTATTAATAAAGGTATCTTTGCTGACTATATTATTCGGGCTGGAACCAAAACTATTTAACTTAAAACTTGATGGCTGTGCTGGAGGAGGTAAAGGCTCAGTAGAAGTTTCATATTTTACTGAAGCATCTCCACTAAAATGAACGATATCTCCAGTTTTCAATTCGTGAACTAAACTTTTTTTGCCGTTGATGTAAATACCATTTCTGCTTCTATTTCCCTGCAAATCACCATCTAAAATCCAGTAAGAGCATTGATTTGTTTTGACGTCAGTTCTTCTCAACAAAGTTGCATGATTGCGAGAAGTTTTTTGACAAGAAAGAACAATATCATTACTAGAATGACGACCAATGGAATAAGTAGCTGCATCAAGCTGAATTTCTCTTACAAAAGAAGGATCTTCAATTACTAATACGTGATATTGCTGATCTAAACTTTCCATTGTCTGATTTTGATTGTAATTTGTATCCATATTGTTCTGATCATCAAATAAATTTGATTGATATTCAAGAAATATTTTGCAGCAGTACTATTTTGATAGCTAAGGTAAAAAATATTGTTATGGCATTCTCTTGATTAGCTTATTATCAACAATCAGGCTACATAATGCTAAACTTTTTGGGTTAAATTAACTTATGCCATTGGTTGATTTTATTATTCCCTAAAGTAACTTTAAAGTATCAGTAGTAATTAAATTATTCTCTACATATTATCCATTAAATTAATAATTGGTGGCAAAAAAGCCGTAATTTTGCGGTTAGATAATCCTGCGTCTGAGAAATAGGCTGGGATGGATGAATGGGTAATTAATTCATGTTGGCAAGGGTTTGGAGTGCAGCGATCGCAGGTATTGATGCGATTAAAGTGGGTGTAGAGGTTGATGTTTCTGGTGGATTGCCCAAAATCATCATTGTTGGATTACCAGATGTAGCAATTCAAGAATCTAGAGAAAGAGTCAAAGCCGCGATTAAAAATTCAGACTTTACCTTCCCTGTACGCAAGATTGTGATTAATCTAACTCCTGCCGATCTCCGTAAGGAAGGTCCCTGTTTTGATTTACCAATTAGCGTTGGTATTTTAGCAGCATCTGAACAAGTAAATCCACAATTACTAGGAGACTATCTATTTTACGGAGAAGTTTCCTTAGATGGCACCCTAAGATCAGTATCAGGTGTACTTCCCATTGCCGCTGCCGCATCAAAAATGGGTATTGCGGGACTAATTCTTCCTGCAGGCAATGCTCAAGAAGCAGCAGTAGTTAAGGATATCTCAGTCTATGGATTTCATAATCTTAAACAGGTAGCTGATTTTCTGAATCAGCCAGATAAATATCAGCCTGTAGTTGCCGAAAATTACCTGTCTCAGGAACGATCTTTTGAGCACATGCCAAATTTAAAAGACGTCAAAGGACAGTTGCCAGCAAGACGAGCTTTGGAAATTGCGGCGGCGGGAGGGCATAACCTAATTTTTGTGGGACCTCCAGGGAGTGGTAAAACTATGTTGGCACAACGTCTTCCAGGAATTCTCCCCAGTCTATCTTTTCCCGAAGCATTAGAAGTTTCTCAAATTCATTCTGTTGCTGGTTTACTCAGAGATCGTGGGCAGTTAATTACTCAAAGACCTTTTCGCAGTCCTCATCATTCTGCTTCAGGACCATCTTTAGTAGGCGGGGGGACTTATCCTCGTCCTGGTGAAATATCTTTGGCTCACAAAGGCATTTTGTTTTTGGACGAGCTGACGGAGTTTAAACGCAATGTTTTAGAATATCTGCGTCAGCCTTTGGAGGATGGAGAGGTAACTATTTCTCGTACTCGCCAGTCGGTAGTTTTTCCGGCTCAATTTACCTTGGTTGCCAGTACAAATCCCTGTCCTTGTGGTTATTTCGGCGATCCGATTCAGAATTGTACTTGTTCCCCCCGACAACGGGAAAACTATTGGGCAAAGTTATCTGGTCCTTTAATGGATCGGATCGATCTTCAGGTAGCGGTTAATCGTCTGAAGCCAGAAGAAATGACCAAACAAACTCTGGGAGAAAACACATCAACCATCCGCGCCAGAGTTATTACTGCTCGAAAACTAGCTGAACAAAGATTTAATCGAGAATCAGGAATTAGCTGTAATGCAGAAATGCGATCGCATCACCTACGAGACTTCTGTGTTTTAGATGATGCGAGCCGTAATTTGCTTGAGAGCGCAATCCGTAAACTTGGTCTATCCGCCAGGGCAATGGATCGGGTATTAAAAGTCTCCCGCACTATTGCCGATTTGTCAGGGGATCAAACTCTTCAAAGTAATCACTTAGCAGAGGCGATTCAATATCGCACTATTGATCGGATGCAGTAGATGTTTGGGTGCAGTATGATTACTTGAGAAAACTATTTAAAATTCGTTTTGCTCAATATATCGCAAAGCAAGAAGGATTAATCCCATAAATACAATCAAGCCAATTAAGACTGAGCCAACCATTATATTTCCTGCTTTAAAGCAAAGGACTATTGTAAATGATATGGGAGCTAAAATAGCAAAAGAGACCACACTAAGCTTGGTCGGAGTCCAATTAATATCCTTCAAATTGGTGGCAATCTTGCCTCCTTTTACCATCTCTGGTAACTTTGCTGAGTGAGATTTTTTTGAGCCACCTTTGACTAGTCTCTTGGGTAAATTATGTTTTTTTCCTTTCATTAGTAGCAATTATTTAATTATGGAAAATTTATTGAGAATTTGAATTGAGTCTTGTTCGTTATGATCGCAATTCGTAACCTACCAAATCCTGCACCAAGATTAGCCACTGAAAAGAAAAAATGCCACTATCTTGGAGATGTGAGTTAGTAATACTTATAATATCTTGGAGAATATTAGTTTATCTTTACCAAATAAGCTTCAGAAGTAGCTGAAGTAAATCTTGCACTAGTTACTATCCACAGACTAAATATAATTTATAACTAGTATTTTGAGGGTATTAATCACATATAGTTGATAGATGAAAATAGATGCGATCGCTCTAGCAAAAAAGATTCAAACTCAATTACAAATATATCAGCAACACCAGCAGTTTTCTCAGATTGCTCAGCTGATAACTTTTGCTTTACAGGTTCTTCCCAGCGACTATAACCGAAAAATATTTGGTGACATTCCAACCCTATTTAGGGAAGTTGAAATTAAGGACTACGAGCAATTTCAACAGCAAGATATGTATTTTGAAGAGCCTATAATTTATAAAATTTATTACCCTAACCAGCAACAACTATACGACATCCCCTACTTTTATGTCTTCTGTTATCTTAAAGATCAATCTCATCAGTTGAGTGTTTATTTTCAAAGCGCCCATCCAAATTATCAAAGTCTAACTCAGAATGAGTATTCTTTAGCTACTAAAAAAATTAAATTTGAAGGAAGTATCTCTGCTTTCAAGCTCAAAAATATTTCGGTAATTAGCATTAGCGATCCTGGTCATTTTATTCCCGGCTTAACTTCAAGCTTTTATGCTGGTTCAGCTGAAATCAACTTTAATCAAATTATCGCTAATTTTCTCGATAAATTTTGTAGTTTTGCCAGCATTAAGCTCAAAGATACTATGTTATTTGGTTCTTCAGCAGGAACTTTTGGAGCTTTACTTAGTAGTACCTATCTTCAGAACAAAGCTAATGTATTAGCAGTTAATAGTCAAATTAATTTACATTATAGAAAACATTTAATGAAAACTTTATTTGAGATTGATCATCCTCAAAATCTCTTGATAAAATTTGGTAATCAAATTTCTTGTAGCTATCGATTCAAACAGGAACTCAATAGTATTCCTAATATTTATTTGCTAGCTAATATCAATGATAAGCTACATCAAAGAAATTTTGATTTTTATCAGCTATATTTATCTAGATTTGTCAGTAAGGGAACTAATAATCAATCTGTTTTTGATAGTTATTATGGTGTAGAAGGACATGGTCGTCCTGAATCAAATTCGTTGAAACGGAAGATCGAAATAGCCAGAGAGGTTTTAACGATGAAAGCAACTTGGGAATAGCTTAAGTCATCAAATATTCTTATTTACTGTAAATTAAACTCTTACTTCCAATGAAAATTCATACCTAAATATTCTTCTAACTGCTGATTGTAAGGTGCAAAATAATCTGATAAAGTTTTTCTCAACTTAAAATCGACTTGATTATATGTCCCAGGATTGACTTGAGGATAGTTTTCTAAAGTGCAGTTAGGCAATTTTAAAAACTCGAATACTGTTTCCATATTTTTCACTGGGTCAAGATAAAAATCCTCGCTTTTAAGAATTAAAAATTGCTCTCGCCCTAAAAGCTCGATCCAGGGTTTGATTTTATAGATATAGAGACTACTAATAATATTATCTGGCTCATAAAATCCTGTATGAGTAATCTCTGCTTCACTGATCGAGGCTAATCTCTCAATTTCCGTAGCGATCGCCGTTTCTAAATTAACTTTGGTTAAGCCTGTATTAAGTTTATGATAATGCCAAGAAATTGCCCGATCCACGGGATTTCTCAGCAAAATAATAATTTTGGTTTTGGGAAAGGTATCTTTAATTCTTTGTGCCACTTGAGGGAAGCGGAGATAATTAGGAGTAGCTTCTCCCGTGAGAAAATTATCTTGGTCGGTAATGGTGGGAAAATGTGCCAGGTACCACTCAATTCCTCGTTGATAGTTTGACCAATAGAAATCAATTTCTTTTTTGTGGGGTAGCAAGACTTGGGGATGACGACCAAGATAATAGTAGATTGAGGAAGTCCCGCTTTTGGATGCCCCAGCAATAATAAAGTCGGGAGCCGATTTTTTTTCGGGCTGCCAATTTAACTTAGCTAAGTAGGGATAGGTCTGAATCGCTTTTTGGTAACTGCCCTTACGGTAACAGTCGATAGCTTCTGTAACCAGATTCTGCTGGGTGAGAACGTCCCCTAAATTCCCCCAGGCAATGGTAATTTCAGGGTGTTCTGCAACTATCTGACGGTACAGGTCAATTAGTTCTGCTGCTTGTTTGGGAGCAACAGGGGTATATTGCAGGTCAATATAGGTATTTTTAAAATGAGGATCGAGTTTGATTGACTGACTGTAGGCAGCAATAGCATCAGGAAATCGACTGCGAGACCTCAATAATTTCGCGAACTGATAATATTGATTGTGGGTTACTTGAGAATATTCTGCTAGGGTCTGTTGATACCCTGCAAATACCTCTGTTTCCAAAGCTGCACCTTTGGGCAGTCGCTTAATCGCCTCGTGATAGCAGGCAAGAGATAAATCGTATTGCTGTAAAGATCGATACGCCAAACCAAGATTGATCAAAGCTAATTTGGGCTGAGAATCGAGAGCCAAAAACCGTTTGTAAGCCGAGACTGCCTGGTGCCACTGTTGCAGCTGTTGCCAGATCAACCCTAGTTGATAATAAGCTGCGGCATAATCTGCTTTAAGATTAATCGCCCTTTGGAAACTAGAAACCGCCTGTTCAGCCTGGTCAAGCTTGGTTAAAGTTAAGCCCCAATGATAATAAATCTCAGGGGATGGTGCCAACTCGGCCGCCTGCTGAAAGTGTGATCTCGCTTGATCAAAAGCATGAAGCTCATATTCTGCTATGCCCCAATGGAAGTAAATCTTCGCTGATGGTGCCAGCTTTGCTGCTTGCTGATAATTATTGCTAGCACGAACCCATTTTTGTCTAGCGGCTAGTGCCGATGCCAGGGCAAAATAATAATTAGAGTTTTGGGGATTATGGCGCACTCCCTGACGATAAACTTCCAGCGCCCGTTCTTCTTTTCCTTGTTGAGTGAGTAAGGTTGCCAAAGTTATATACGCATGCCAAAAGTCGGGTTGGGCAGCGATCGCTGAACGATAACAGGCGATCGCTCTGGCGGGCTTAGCTTGCTGTTGTAGAGTTTGAGCAAATTTAAAATATTGTTGTGCGCTCAGAGAATTTGGCTGTAGTTGAGCTGCCTTGAATAAATGATTAGCAGCAAGACTGTCGTTACCATTCTGGCTGAGAACTGCCGCCAAATAGCGATGTATTTCGGCAAAATCTGGCTTGAGGGTGAGTGCTTGCTGGAAATTTTTGATTGCCCGCTGCCACTGTTGCTGTTGAGCATAGAGATGACCCAATGCTACATATAGCTCTGCTTTTTTTGGATTAGCGGCAATTTGTTGCAGGCAACTAGCGATCGCTTGTTCAATCTGGGTGGAATCTAATTCAGACAAGGAACTCTCTTTCATTTAACTTGATCGACCTATTTGATTATCGGTAACTATGCTCTGAAGTCAGCTGAAATTTGTTGCTGTTGACTAAACTAAAGTTTTCGCATGATTAGTTGCAAAGTACTTGGGGAAAAATGAACTGGTTGCCAGTGGTCTTTAACCGAAGTCAGAAAGCGATCAATCCCCGCTTTGGGATCTTGTTGGGGATCTCGTGGATGACGCCAGCCATAGTAACTAAAGATTATCAATCCACCTGGTTTTAGCAGTTCCCACGCCAACTGAGTATCGGTTTCTACATGTTGGCTTAATTTGCAGCGATCTTGAAGATTAATCAGCTCGAAACTTGCAGGAGTGTATTGTGCCATTTGCTGATGTATATCTCCTTCTTGCCAAGTAACTTTAGACCCCGCATCAGTTTTGATGATGTTTTCTTTCAATTTACTCTCGAACTTGCTGTCAATACAGCTCAGTTTACTGTCTTGATGCGTCAGTACCCGATCCAACAGCCAACAGCTAGACATTCCTTGGTAACAACCCACTTCTAAAGCATTAACTACCGTTCCCATTAAAGCCTGGAGATGTTCTGTCCAAATGGAAATACGATGGCTAAAAACATCAACGGTAAAAAAATAGTCATTAGTTACACATTGATCCCATCCACGTTGCGCGCAGGCTTTCTGAAAATTGGCTGCTGCCTCGCTTAGCCTTCCTTTTTCCCGTAAGGCATTCCCAAGATGACTGTAAACCCAAGGAAACTCTTCGACTAAATTAATAATGGCATAGCAGGTTGAGATGGCTTCATCCCATTTTTGGGTAATCAAAAAAGTTTTGACCAAGTCTCGATAAGCCCAAGGAAAATCAGGGGCATATTTGATTGCCTGACGAAAACAGGCGATCGCCTGCTCAAAAGACTGTTTCTGGAGATAAACAGTCCCCAGCTTATACTGTGCCCTGGCTTCTTCGGGATCGGCAGCTAAAATCTGCTCATAAATTCCCTGCGCCTCGTCTAATTTACGCTGTCGTTGATAAAGCTCTCCCAAATCAAAAAAAGCTGCTACTGTTCCCGTACCTTCGGCAGTCGCTTTTTGGTAACAGGCAATCGCTTCGGAAATTTTTCCTCCTTGTTCTAAGGCTTTTGCCAGCTTATAGTAGCCTTGATTATTGACTAGGTTGGGGCTAAGTTGAGTTGCTTTATACCAACATTCCATTTCAGCCTCCTTACGCTGAAGCTGACTGTTGATTTGAGCCAAGGCAGAGTAAATCCGAGCAGAATTTGGCAGATACTCTAGAGCATGTTCAAAGGAACCTAGAGCGGCTGTCCAGTTTTTCTCGATGATATGTAACTCTCCCAACTGCGAATACGCTTCCGCTAAATTTAATTTGCTTTCCAATGCCAGAGAATGCCAGACAATAGCTCGGTCAAATTCAGCCTGACCTTGAAGCAGGTTCCCCAAGTTTTTGAAGGCAGATTGCCACGCTTCAGGATGATCTGTTTCTGATTGGATTGCCTGTTCACATTCAACAATTGCTTGAGCTAAATAGCTTGAGTCCACGAATAAAAAATAACTGTTAAGGTTTACTGTTGATGGCTGTACACCCTATAAATAGGGCTAATATGGCTAGCTTAATCTAAATATTTAGATTGCAACTTCCAGATTAATTTAGAAAAATAGCTTTAGTCCTGCTGGTGCAAATGCTGCAAAATTAGTTTTAGAGAATCAATACTAACCAAAATATCTTCTGTTAGAGGATTTTGATACATTAAGTTGCGTAAAGATAAACAGTCAAAGTTTTCCCCCACTAAATAGTAATGCTGGAGCTGAAGTTGTTGACTAATCATCCAATAATCAGTTCTTAGATAGTTGGGAGAAAAAAGTTCTACCACTTTGGTATTCGGGGCACAAAAGACTAGATTAGTGAGTCCTGAACCGTGGGGTGACACAATAATTTCGGCATTAATAAACACTGCCACCTGTTCTAAAACCGACAGTTCTTCAAGAAACACGGTTTTAAATCCTTGTTTGGCTAGTAGTTCGCTAACTTCTGCTTCATTAATCAACTGCCTATTTTTGGCTTTGGCACGACTTACATAAATCTTCTGTTTACTAGTTTTAGTCAAGCTAACTTGAGGCAGAAATGTTTGGCGCAGAAATTTAATCGTTCCCTCGGAAACCCAGTCCAGATAACCAGGAAACGAAGGGACAATCAGCTCTGTTGCCTGCACATGACTTTGGTGATCGCTTTCAATGATCTTATCTTGGGGAATTCCCAATAGGTTCAGAGTCTCTTTTTGGTATGGTTTACTGAGACTGTTGACCACAAACCAATCAATTTCTTTGAGTTTAATTTCACTACGGCGTAACAACTCTAGACGGGGCAGAATGTCAAACATCCAATGATAGTAAACATGACCTGCTAAGCCTGATAGCAAAGCAACTTTACCCTCAATTTTGGCAACGGGAGCAATGTTTTCCTGGGCAAAAACAACATGTTCCGCTCGCTCTTGATAAGGACATCCAGGTAAAAACCAAGGGTAGTCTCGTGAAAGATCTCCTAGCAGATAATTATCAGGAGTAATAATAGCGATCGCATTACAAATTACCCAGGAATTTTTTTGCGGTGCCACCCAAGCCCGACCTTCAGGAATCGTAACCACAAATGGTAATCCTGCCTGAATACGAGGAGCTTGTTTTAAAGAACATTTAAAGGCATTATGTCCGATTTGCATGGGCTGAAACTGCTGAATTAGTTTGCCCATGCATTTATTGCAGTTAACACCACCACAGTCTGGATAAGAGGTCTCACCAGGATTAATTTTGATAATTTCTGATTGTCGAGCAGATTTGACTTGAATCGTTTCGGCTTGCTCTTCTGACCAGGCTATTTGGACGTAATCAAAATCATTCAGATTACAGTCGCGAATCCAATCTTGAGTGTGATGATAAATTTTTGCAGGTAATAGAGCAAGATTATCTTCGGTAGGAAATAATTTGGGTAAATTCTGCCAGTTAAGATCTTCTTCTAATTCTTGGTTAAGAACCATCTCATAGAGGTTAACTGCCTCTTCTGCCTTCTGGGTTCGTTCTAAGATTTTACCCAGCTGAAAACAAATTTGAGGGTGATTGGGTTCTAATAATAAGCCAAGCTGATAGATCGTCACAGCAGCTTCTAATCTTTTTTGTCGTGCCAAACAATTGCCTAGTTTTAAGCATAGTTCGGGATCTGCTGATTTAATTTGCAGTGCACGTTGAAAATAAAGTTCAGCTTGCTTGACACCCCCAAACTCAAACAAAACTTCTCCCATGTAGCGATAGGTTTGCCACAGATGGTGATAAGCTTGGCTTTTTTGTCCCTGTTTGAGTGCCTGGAGAAACTGAGCGCAGGCTACCTTGGCTATTTCCAATAGATCCTGAGGATTGCTGGCTAATTTTTGGTGACAATAGGCATCGACAAAATCTGGCTGTAACTGAATTATGATCTGCCAGGAATCTAAAGTAGATTCTAGATTACCCAATCTATGTTGAACATCAGCATAACTACTATGCGCCAAAAGATTATTAGGTTCTAATTCAATTACTTTTTGCAAACATTGATTTGCTTGGGGATAGTTTCCTTGCTGTTGCCATAGCCTAGCCAAGTTATGATGAGCTAAAGCCATTTTGGGATCGAGAATAATCGCCGTTTCAAAACTATCAAGTGCCAGACCTGCCTGACGATCAAACCAGTACACCTGACCCAAATTATTATGTAAGGTCGCCCAGGTCGGATTCAGAGCCAGACCTCGTTTAAAAGTTGCGATCGCCTTGGCATACTGTTGTTGCCTGGCATAAGTACTACCAAGGTTACTATAAGCTCTAATGAGATTGGGTTGAATGGCAATTGCTTGCTGATAAGATGCGATCGCAATTTCTAGCTCACCTTTTTGGTCATAAAGAACTCCCAGATTAAAGGCTGCTGCTGCATAGTTAGGCTTGATTTTTAGGGCTTGATTATAAGTGGAGATCGCCTCTTGCCAATTACCTAATTGATGTAGTACTACCCCTAAGTTATACTGCAACTCTGCCCATTGAGGCTTTAGTTCCAAAGCCTTTTTGTAATGCCAAGCAGCTTGGCTGGGATTTTGTTGCTTGCTATAAAGTAAACCTAATTCAGCATAGATTTCTGCTTGGTTACCAGAAGTACTCAGAATTTTCTGGTAGGCATCCATCGCTTGAGGGATGTCACCCTGCTGAACATAGGCTCTGGCTAGATAGGTATAGCAGTCAATTGTCTGATGGCTCGCTGCATCATCAGAGTTATCTATCTCTTGTTGACAAATATCAATAACCCGCTTCCATTCTCCCTGTGCTAGGTAAGATTTGATATTTCTAATTGAGGATTCGCCTCTTATCATTGACGGTAAAGGGAATGACCCTATCTCAAATTACAGAATATATGATCAGGACTCGAACCAACTAAGATTTGAGCCAACCTCAGACATAAATTTAGACGTAACTAAAATAGCTCATCTTTGCTCAAATTCAATGTAACTAAGATTTTAATCTGAGTACCCAAATATACTACTAGACCCACAACTTTTCGTCATGGGTCTAGTAGTTATTGTTTGAATTTTAAACAGTGGACAGCAACCTATTCCAGAATTAAGCTCTTACAACAGGCAACTGTTCCACAGTTAAGGACAAGATAAATTGTTTACCTAGAACAATTCCCAAGTATTACTATCACCGCCTTCTTTCTTGACATCGATATCTAAACCAGTACCAATGTCAATCGCTTCTTTACCATTGATGGACACTAATCCTGTTTCAGGATTATAGCTAACTCCTCCCTCTGTAACACCAAAAATTCTGATGAAATCGGCAAAACCATCGGCTTGAAAATCTACAATCTGATCAACTGCTCCTGAATCAAATTCGCCCTTAGCGAATTCAAATACATCAGCACCGTCACCACCGCTAAGAACATCTCCCATCGGATTATTGTCTGAACCTCCAGGTAGCCCACCTCTAATAGTGTCACTTCCTGCACCACCAAATACAAAGTCAGCTCCTATTCCCGAATTAATAATGTCGGCACCTTCACCACCTTGAATGATATCGTCGCCAATACCACCCATAATTGAATCATTTCCATCACCCCCAAAAACAGAAGCATCTCCTGCTCCAGTGGTAATGTCATCTGCCAAAGAGCCACCAAAAATAGTAATTGGAGAATCTCCTTTAGCTTCAATGATATTTTCTTCGCCCTGTTGGGCAACAATTTCTAAATTTTCTCCAACAATTGTTGTATCAAAAGTTGAACCTGGAGTTTCCAAGGTAACGATACTTGACATAATTAATTACTCCTCTCTATTAATAACTTTAACTCGACCTAAATATGTCGTTGACAACTCAATAGTGAAATCATCAAAACCTATTATAAATCACTTTTCTTTTGCTCCTGGTAAGACAGAATACAAAAACAAAATTAGTTTTTTTATTGTCTTAATCCACTTATTTCTATCATATTTTTTTTAAACTTCAACCCAATATTTCTCAGTAAAAATAACTAATTTTTAACAAAGAAACATTTGTTTCTAGTTGAAAACACTGATATTTTTAAATAAAAAAACCTGATATTAAAAATCACTAAGTCTTGTGTACAAAAGCTTACAGCACCCAAGCATCAAGCTTCAACTC
>JBCDEP010000131.1:0-18560 GCA_039179675.1 Cyanobacteria bacterium P01_G01_bin.67 | reverse complement strand
GGGACAACACTCGAACAGATTGAGCAAAAGTTGTTTCAGTTCTTAGATTCTAATCAGTTTCTCTCGGCTCGACAAGTTCAAAAGACACTCAATTTCATTTTCTCACTTGTTGCTTAATCTTTTAGTGGGAAGGGAGTAAGTGGTTAATTTTCCAGGTCGAAAGCATGCCATTGATCAACAAATAGTCGCCGAGTGATGTTCGTCCCGACGACTTCTGTTCCAACCAGCATGGCTGGTAAATATTTTCAACAATATGCTTTAGTTAACTAGTGAAAATCGAGCGTTCAGAAACTGCTCGAATACTTTCTGTGGTTAATGAGGTAACATCTACTCCTTTTTGTTGTAAGATGCGCTCTCTTGTTTTTAGGTAACGTTTATATAAATAACTATTGATTAGTTGCTCGATCGCAATGAGCTGTTTTTTGAGCCAAGGATTACCCCGCCCAAAAGTAAGCTGATCTACCAAGGGTTCGATCAATAATTCGCGCCGACGACTGCCTAAGCCTTGATAACGTTTTTTAAAGTATTGATCTTCTGCCAGATTCCACTTTTGTCGCAGATGATCTAGGCTACCCTTATCCCACTCATGATTCCAGCGCAACATAAAGTAAGGCAGATCTGACCATTTAAAATCAGGCAATTGCACCTTGCCAAACCAGGCTTTTAAACCAGTCTTATTGCTAGCAATACCTAAAGTATCAGTAGTAATTATTGATTGGCGATCGCTATAAATTCTACCTGCTGCTGTTGCTGTTACTGTAAAGCAAAAATCAATATGTTCTCGCGTTGCTAGCATTCCTTCATCTAGTAAGCCTGTCTGAGCAAAAATAGCGGTGCGTGCCAACATACAGTGGAACTCAACATAGTCACACTGCACTAAATCCATTTCCTCAGGAACATCAGCGATCGCTCTACCAGTTAAAAACGCCTTTTGACGAATACGCCTTTGAATAGTGCCGTTTTTGGTTCTTTCTTCAATATAAGATTTTCCTCCAGCGTTGTGAATCACCTGATGCTCTGGGTGCCCAATACAGGTAAGAGGAGCAACAACTGCCGCTGCGGTTTTTTCCGCTGATTCAACCAATCTTGTGAGCCAACCCCGTTTGACTACTACATCATTTTCAATAAAGACCACATATTTACTGTCCCTATTATCTAGTACATAGCGCAACCCCACATTTCTCGCTTGGTTAGGAGAAATATAATAATCTGTGTGTAGTAACTTAAAAGATTTCTCTACCGCTTTTTGTTCTAGATACTGTTGAATTGGCTTGGGAGAACAAACGTTAACATAAATCAAATCAAAAGGATACTCAGTATCGGCATAAATGCTTTCTAAAGATCTTTGAGCATAACTAAAGCGTTCTCTCGGATTAACAATCAAGGTTACTTTGGGTTTTTCTATTAAAGTCATGTTGTTTGTCATTGGTCATTTGTGATTCATAGTTGAGTTTTTAATCTGTAGAGACTGAAAATATTGGTTTTGATGAACGTGAATAGTGTCAAAATCATTACTCCCTAATTCCTACTTTTTACTTAAGAAAAACCATACTAGGCTACTGTTTTGCTATAGAGTAATTCTTGAAGTTTTAGCGAGGTTATTTTTGCTCCTTCGAGGTCGAAATTGTTCTGAGATGGTTCTTGCTTGAGGTACGAGATAATTTTCTCTGCCAAAATCTTCGGCTCTAGATCGTCTCGATGTAAAAGCCCGATAATTCCTAATTCGGCTAATTTCTCTGCACGGATACTTTGTTCATCAGCTTGATGTTCTGATAAGGAAGGTAAGAGCAAGGCGCGAACTTTGGTTTTGAGAATATTCATCACCGTGTTGTATCCGCCTAAGCTGACTGAAAGATCGGCTTTTTGCAAATATTCAGTTAAGGAAGGAGTAAAACGATGAACGATCGCATTATCAGTCTCTGCTGCTGCTTGTCGCAGTTGAGCGAACTCTGATTCCGCCATAAAAGGACCAGCAAAGCAATGAATTTTGTGAGGCAAAGATTTTTTTAAGATGGGACTAGCTGCTAAGATTCCCTTCAGTAAAGGATAGCCATGTCTGCCTCCACCAACGCTAGCGACGATCACCTGTTCTGACTGATGTAAGCCCAAAGTAGCATTTAATGCTGGGGCGACATACCCCGTATAGTAGACCTCACAGTTTAAATTATCTACGGTAGGAAAAGAGTCTTCCAGGCTTAGTAGCTTAGAATCTCCATGAAACAAGACTAAATCGTAATACCGATTGATTAACTGGCAGACCTTTTGCTGGCGTTGAATGCGAGCCTCTGAAGACATCTCCTGTGTCATAATCAAGTCTCGCAAGCTACAGACAATAGTTATTTGGCGATCATCAGACTGAGCTTGTTTGAGCATCGGCAGTAACTCAAACTTAATTTTTTGCTTACCGAACGGAAAACACTCCGTAATAATACAGTCTGGCTGAAACTCTGCTAGGGTAGTGAGAATTTTTTGCGTACGTCTGATCTTAACTTCCTCCATAGTCAGAAAACTATCTACAGGTTTCAGTTGGTTGTCACATTCCCAAACTGCTGGCAGATGAACTACCCGAACCGCTTGAGGAAACTCAAATCCTGGCACTAATTGACCGCCATGAATCAGGCAAACTTCAAAATCTTTGACTAGACTACGAATAATTTCCGTACTTCTGACCAAATGACCCATACCAGCTAAATACTGGCAGTAAAACATAATCTTTTTCACGATCATTTCTACACACAACTCCTGTGCGTGGCAAATTGAATTTGTTAGGCAACGGCATTTGATTTTTCTGAATTCATCAGATGAACTAATTCTCTGCGTTCTGCTTCTGAGAGGAGCTTATCTCCTGCTCTCGCATTTGCGATCGCTTGGTCTGGTGATTTAGCTCCAGGTATGGCGACGGGATGTACTGGATGGGAAGTAACGTAGCGAATAGCGGCTGTCACCATTGCTGAACCTGGCTGTACAACTGATTTTAGTTTTTCGACTCTGGCTAGTTTACGCTCTAACTTGGTCTTAGTTTTCTCATTGGCATACCATTCGGAGCGAACACTATCGGTAAATACAGTACCAGGAGCATATTTCCCAGATAGTAAACCTTTATCTAAAGGACCCCGCGCCAATACTGCTATGTTATGTGCTTGGCAATAGGGCAGAAATTCTGACTCTGGGCTACGGTTAAGTAAAGAATATTCAACTTCTACTACCCTACAGGTGTGATTAACGTTAAATCGCTTGAGAACATCGAGGCGGTTAGTTGAGATGCCGTAGGCGCGAATATATCCTTGTTCTTTAAGCAGCTCAAACCCTTCGAGATAAACGCTGGGATCTTCCAGGGTTTTGCCTTCATGACAAAGCATGATGTCAATCCAGTCAGTTTTAAGTCGATAAAGACAGGCAAAGGTGCATAATCGAACCATATCTTCAGTGGTCATTGGTACCATCTGCCCCGTGCGTTTGCCCCAGCGACCAATCTTGGTCACGAGGTGGACGCGATCGCGCATTCCTACTAAAGCTTTACCTAAACGTTCTTCTGATAAACCATGAGGTATACCATAAGCATCCGCAGTATCAAATAGGTTAATGCCACTATCTACCGCAGCACGGACGGTTTCCAGGGCAGTGGATTCTGATACTTCGCCCCATTGATTACCAATGTTCCAAGTTCCCATCCCCACGGTGGAAACGTTCATTCCAGTTTTACCAAATTCTCTGTAAAGCATTATTTTCTCTTAGTTAGTAATAGTTAGTAAGTTAGTGATTAGTGGCTAGCAGTTGCTACTTCCACCTCTGCACCTCGCCGATTAAATCTTTGGTGTCGTATAAGATCTGGTTGCTCTTTTAAGCTGGTGTTTAGCTTGAGAGGTATTTATTTTTATATGCCGAGAACGTCTAGTTAGATAGCGATTAAGTCTTTTTTCTAGCTCGACAAACCTTTTTTTGAGCCATTGCTGCCTGTTGTTACCCAAAAAGCCAAATTTAGCTACTAGAGGGTCAATTAAAGCTTTTTGTCTTCTGATGCCTAGCTTTTGAAATCGTCTTTGAAAGTATTTACCTTTTACTAAGTTCCACTTTTCCTGGAAGTAGAGTAAATTACTAAGTTCCCAAGCATCGCTCCAGCGGAGCATAAAATAAGGGAGGTCTGACCACTCCAGGGCAGGGGCAGGGGGATGAGTACGAAACGTAACTACTGAGGATGGTTCGAGAAAAACTTTACCACCAGTCCTCGTAACGCTCATACAGAAATCTAGATATTCTTTGGTACAGCAACATCCTTCATCCAGTAGTCCAATCTGCTCAAAAATTTCGGTTCGCACTAACATGGAATGAAATTCCACAAAACCTGTAGCTTGACGCTTGAGGCGATCTCTAACTGCCTCAACTCGCTGATTTTGATAAGGCGTTTTTTCATTAATTAGCCATTGCGAGCGATTATGTGGATGGGGGTATCCCTGAGCAAATTCAGCATACTCTTGTGCCGCCATATATTCTCCTCCTGCACAGTGAACTATTTCGTGAAAGGGCTGATATTGACAGACCAGAGAACCAACTACCGTAGCTCCTGTTGCTTCAGAACAGTTTACTAAGGCGGTTAACCAGTTGGGGGCAAAAATGACATCATTATCCACAAAAACGACATACTTGCTATAAACATAATGCAAGCCCAGATTCCGAGCCTGATTAGGAGAGAGATAACGCTCTGAGCGAACTAGTTGGAAACCTTTGAAGTCGGCTTGAATTTTCAGATATTGCTGTAGTGGAGTAGGGGAATTGTTATCTACGTATACCAAATCAAAAGGGAAAGTAGTATTTTCAAAGAGGCTTTCTAGGGACTCACGGGCGAATTGATAACGCTCTCGCGGTACGACAACAATTGTGACTGGTGAATTGCTCATAATAATCAGTTTGGGGTCGGTTTGCTTCGTTCTGATTCATTAGTTTTTTGCCAAAAGCTATTAGCTTTGAGCTTCCAATAGCTTTCAGTTCTATTTCATTTATCTAGCCCTCATTTGACACTTATCCTTGGGAGGAAGAGGCTAAAAGCCAAGCAAGAAATTTTGAATGTTCAATGCTCATTGATTAATGTTTTCAGTGCAGGGACATTGACCAAGACTTTGAGTGTCCACTGCATTTTGCAGCTGATAGAGTGCTGCGTATCTTTTTCCTAGTGTGATTAACTCAGAATGAGTACCTTGTTCCAAAAGCTTGCCGTTTTCGATATAAAAAATTCGGTCGGCATTCTCAGAGGTTCTTAAATCGTGGGTAATTAAAAAGGTGGTACAGTTTGCGGTTAGGCGATCTAAGGCTTCGGTAACTGTTTGTTCGCTTTTTTTGTCTAGACCAATACTAGGTTCATCAAGAATTACAATCGGGGCTTTACGTACTATGGCACGAGCGATCGCAATTCGCTGGCGTTGTCCTCCAGAAAGAGTAGAACCTCTTTCACTCAATTTGGTATCGTAGCCTTGAGGCAAGGTTTTGATAAAGTCGTGAGCATTAGCTAAACGAGCAGCAGCTCTAATTTCTCTGTCGGTTGAGCCTAATGCACCATAAGCAATGTTGTCTCGAACGCTGACTCCAAACAGCACGCTATCTTGAAGTACGATTGAGATTTGACGCCTTAAAGACTCAAGTTTGTATTGCCGCAAATCGTTACCATCAATCGAGATTTGACCTTCAAGGGGGTCGTATAGTCTGAGTAATAGACTAACTAAAGTTGACTTACCGCCTCCTGATGGTCCCACCAGAGCCACCCTTTGACCTGCTTTAACCTCAAAACTAAGGTTTTTCAGAATTACTTTCTCGGGGTTGTAAGCAAAGCTAACCTGGTTAAACTTAACGTCTCCGTTAAATGATGGTGCATTCATTGCTCCTCGTCGATCTTGGATAGCAGGAACGATATCTAGCAGGTCGATAATCCTTTCTCCCGAAGCAGTTGCTTTGGAAATACTAGCTACGTGCTTAGCTAATTGACGAGTCGGTTTAAAAGCCGATTTGAGGTAGTTAATGAACACTAGTAAGACCCCAGGTGTAACCGTACCTGCCAGCACTAACTTAACCCCACGCCACATGACCAAGGCAGTGGCGATCGCCACCAAGATTTCGATGGTTCGCTGTAGGCTAGCGGATAATTGTTGGGTGCGCGCACTATCTTCCAAGCTTTCGCGGTTGGGAGTATCAAACATACTCTGCAACATATCTTCGAGAGAAAGTGCCTGAACAACTTTAATCGCCCCAATTGCCTCTGCTGCTGTTGCCGCCATTGCGCCCTCCTGCATACGTTGTTGGCGAGAAACCTTGTGAATCCGCTTGGTGATCTTCACAGTTGACAACAAAAATAGAGGAAATAACGCCAGCCCAATTAGTGCCAATTCCCAATTCAACCAAAACATTAAGCCCACCATTCCCACTAAAGTTAGTACGTTGACAATCAGTGGAAAAATAGCCATTACTGTAACGTTTCGCAGGCGATCAATATCACTGGTAATACGAGTAATCAGGTCGCCACTTTTAACTTTGTAGTAGAAAGAAAGAGAGAGTCTTTGCAAGTGAGCATATAGCTTGGCGCGAATCTCGGTGACAATGCGAGAAGCTGCCAAAGACATGGTGACTAAACTGACATAAGCAGCAGCAGCTCGTAATCCCGAAACTCCCACAATCCCGATTGAAAAAATTAACAGCAGTACCATTGGATTAGCATCTGTTAACATCGGAAATTTTGCGGCAGATATGTTCGTGTCCCGCAGAATAATATAATCGAAGATAAACTTCAAAGGCCAAGGACGTAACAGTTGCGCGATAACTTCTACAATTAGACCGACAAAAGAAACGCATAACAACAGTTTTTGTTGACGTATCTGCGGCCAAAATTCCTTTATTATCCGCTGTAGCCCAGGTAATGATTGACTTGAGCTGGTAGGTTTTTGCCTTTTTCTAAAAGCGGATTCTTTCATTGTGGCAACAGCTATGATCAACTAGAAAATAAGATTTGCTTTGTCGAAATGCTCTAATACTCTCTATTGATCAAGTTATTGCTTTGTGGTTAACTCTGGATGAAGCTTTGGTGAGAGAATTTTCACGGTCATGAAATTGATAATGATCGCAAATCTATTCACTGTTTCTAAAAATTGAAATCATTAACACATTGCAATCATGATTTGAAATGCGATCGTTAATTTGTTTAGTCGGCGTTGCACAATCGGAAGATGATTTCTAAAAATTCTTAAATCGCAAGTAAATTTAAAAAGCTCATAGCTATTAGCTAGCATGCGTTACATTAGCAACGCCGTTTGATCTTGTCGCTTTTAATTAAGATATTCTTTAGAGGCAGAATCGAAATAGTGACGGCGTAACTTATTTATAGCTCGTCCTCTAATTTGATTAATCTCTTCTCGACTCAAATTGAGCATCTCAGCAACTTCTACTGGAGTTTTAATTGAGCCGTCATCCAAACCGTGACGTAGACGTAAAACATCTCGTTCTTGGGAATTAAGACTACTTAAAATAGTTTCAACTTCTTCGCACATTGACTGTTTAATAACCCAATCCTCTGGTGTCATTACGTCTGACTCAATGCAGTCTTCTAGTAGGCGAGAATCATCTTCGCGATCAACAGGAGTTTCCAGGGAAAATGGTGTTTGAGCTGCTTTAAGTACAAATCTGAGTTGTTCTACCGTCATCTCGAGACTTTCTGCCAACTCAGTCTCCTTTGGCACGCGTTGCAGATTCTGCGATAATAGCCTAAAGTTTTTCTTAATTCGCGATAGCTTATCGTGAATATGAATTGGGAGACGAATCGTTCGAGATTGATCGGCGATCGCTCGCATGATAGCTTGACGAATCCACCAATAGGCATAGGTAGAAAATTTATAGCCTTTTTCAGAATCAAATTTTTCAGTGGCTCGGATCAGACCTAAATTACCTTCTTGAATTAGATCCTGTAATGCTAGTCCACGCTTAAGATATTTTTTAGCGATGAATACCACTAGTTGCAGATTTGACTGCACCATCTTATTTTTCGCTTGACGGGAAATAAACAAACGACGACGAAAAGTGTTTAGTGGCAGACCAACTTCTTGAGACCATTCGAGTTCGGTTGGTTGTCTTCCCAATTTGTTACCTAGCTGCTGACGAATTTTTTCCAAATCTAGTAGATTGGCAATCTGACGACTCAGTACAATTTCTTCTTCTCCACTTAATAATGGGACTTGAGCAATTGCTTGCAAATAATTTTGCACAGAATCTTGAGCATAATTTTGTGGCTGAGTTTTAATTTCAGAATAGCCAACTTTAATCTTGGCTAATTGTTTGCCATCTTTTTTGGTTTGTTGTCGAATGATATTGTCTGGGATTTCATGAGTAAATAAAAAATTTTCTTGATCCTGCGATCGCTGATTATTTTTGAGTAAGTCGTTAGGACAGATCATGATTCATTTTTTTTATTTGCCTGTATGATTTTTAGGGATAAGTAAGATTGATTCCAAGCTGAGAGTTGTATTAACTTCAAATTCTCTAGGTTTATCGATTGATCAAGATTTCACTAATTTAATAATTCTTCATGCTTCAGTAAACTAGAGCTTCAAGCTGTAATTATTTCTGATATTCACTGATAGCGGACATCTTCAAATGATTTGAGCCAAATTTAGTAAAGTATTTATGCTGAGTTTAAATTCTAACATAGTCATTAATCAATTTTAATTACAATAATCATTGACTTCTATCTATAGTTATTCGGCTATCGTATATCGTTTCTCAACAACGCGATTCTGTAAGCCGAGGAAACCTTGGCACATCTTGCTCTCAAATCCATGAGATACATCTCACTACTACCCCCTGCCCTCTTGCCCTCTGCCTCAAAACGGTCAACTTTATACCTCACCAAAATGAGAATTGCTATATATCACATCAATACCAACCAGAAATAACCTGTCTTAGATATTCACTGATATTACGCAGAACCACGAAACAATTAGTAATCTAACCAAAATATGAAAGCAGATCGATAAACCTTATTCCCGATTCCCTGTCCTAACAAATTCACTTATGCGTAACATCAGATATTCAATTAATGATTAAAAACTGGAGATAAATCTGCGATCGCTAGATTTTCATAACAGATCAAAAAAAACTGGAGTAGGGACGTCACACCTCTCCAGAATTAATGCGTAATTCAATTGTTGCGATCGAAATCTGTTTCTATTTCCAATCCGTAACTAAATTAACATTATTTTTTGCATGAGTTTGGTAGGTGCTTGCAAATAGTTTTAATCAACAGTAACCATAGCTACAAAGTATATTCCACTTGAGTTCCGCCTTAATGAATTTAATTCGCATTTTGAGGGAATAACTTTTACCGAGGATATTTCCCTGAATCATTTACCTTGCTTAGCTTTCAGCAAATAGCAATCTGAGTACTAAATACTCATACTAGCATTGAACAATACTCAGAGCCTGGGGAAAAAATGCCTGTAGCCATAACCCGAAAAGAAATTATTAATCCCTCAATCCCTGGCAGCACAGTAGTTTAAAAATAATGAGTGCAAAGCAATAAATATAATCAATCTAACCCCTCTCTTTCTCGGTAAAGATGATTACCTTTGTTGATATAAGCATTATAGACAAGCAAGTTAGTCGTTGGTCATTAGTCATTAAGGATTTAGATGGTAACAGGTACAAGTAACAAATGGCGAACGACGAATAACAAAGGATCAATCATGCAACAGCCGCTAACTATTAACCGTCAACAAAAGAGTAAGTGCATTAAGCACAACGAATTCTTAGCCAATACATCTTGGTCAGCAATCTGGACTGATTTTAAGATTATCTTTGATCGCGATCCAGCAGCCAATAATTGGTTAGAAGTGCTAATTTGCTATCCTGGCGTTCACGCTTTAATACTTCACCGAATAGCTAGTTGGCTATGGCATAATCAAGTTCCCTTAGTGCCACGTATCTTATCTCATCTAGGTAGATTTTTGACTGGAATTGAGATTCATCCTGGTGCAACCATCGGCAAAGGAGTATTTATCGATCACGGGATGGGAGTAGTCATTGGCGAAACCACAATTGTGGGAGATTATTGCTTAATCTACCAGAACGTTACCCTGGGAGGAACGGGCAAACAGACTGGCAAACGCCATCCAACCCTGGGAGAGAATGTGGTGGTTGGTGCAGGAGCCAAAGTTTTAGGAAATATTAATATTGGTAATGATGTTCGTGTTGGTGCAGGCTCGATCGTCTTGCGGGATGTGCCTAACGATTGCACAGTGGTAGGCGTTCCAGGTCGAATTGTGACCCGTACTGGTCATGGCTGTCCTCTCGAACATGGTCAATTACCTGACCCAGAAGCTAAAGTTATTCGTTCCCTACTCGATCGCATCGAGAGTTTGGAACAAAAGATACAGAATTTATCCACTTACTAACCTCAAGATCATGTATAAATCAACTCTTCCTGACACGTTTGTCAGTCAGATTACCAAAATTCAGCGTAGCGAACGTTGGAGTGTATACCGTCGACTACAGGAGTTAAATATTCCCTGTTGGTGTCCCCAAGACGGCTCACTCTGCGTAGAAATTGATAGTTGCATTAATGCCATCCTACTCCGCAGTACCATCCAGCAATTTGTGAACACCCGCTCTGAATCCATCGACTGGCTGGAGCGGTGTTGGTTCTCAGAATTAGATGCCGTTAGTACTACGAGGAAGGGCATAACATCAATGGTCACTAGTCACTAGTCAATAAATTACAGATGACAAATGACGAAGGACAAACAACAAAAGTAAACCAATCATCAACCAACAAAAAATCAAAATCATGACTCAAACATTACTCTTGCAAGCGTTCGGTGAAGTAGCCAATAATCCTATTGGTTTAGATAAAGAAGTCGTAATTCCAGTATGCGAAGGCTTAAATCTTGCCCTAGCTAGTTTCCAAGGTTTATATCTGCAATACCAGAAGCATCATTTTGTAATCGAAGGTGCTGAATTTTATTCAATCCATGAGTATTTCCAAGAAAGTTATGATGCTGTTCAAGGTCATGCTCATGATATTGCTGAACGGTTAAACGGCTTAGGAGGAACTCCCGCCGCTAGCTTTGGCAAATTAGCTGAGCTTTGCTGCTTTACTCCAGAAGAAGATGGCATCTTTGACTGTCGCCAAATGATTGTTAATGATCTGGCTGCGGAACAAAAAATTATTGACTTGATTCGCTCTCAATCAGCCCAAGCTGAAAGTTTAGGCGATCGCGCAACTCGTTACCTTTACGAACAGATTTTACTGGCTACTGAGGAAAGAGCGTTCCACCTGGATCATTTTCTTGCTCCAGACAGTCTAACTTTAGGGTTTATCGGCAACGGTAACGGCAGAAATTAACCAGACATTAACTAGGGGTTTGCTAGACTCGAACCCCTAAATCAAATCCAAGTTCGAGTTAAGTATCTATCATGAATTTTGAAGTTAAAGAACTGGGTCATTTTTTACGAGAAGAGTTGACTATCTCCTCCGCTGAAATTGATTTGGTAATGCAAAAACAAGCGGAATTAAACGCGCCGATTCCGATGCTGCTTTGGCAATATGGTTTGGTATCGCAATCGGGATTGGAACGGGTTTTTGATTGGTTAGAAGAACGATATTAACTCGCTAAGGATGAAACTATGCTACCAGTTAAAATTAATGACACAACACTGCGGGATGGAGAACAGGCGGCTGGCGTTGCCTTTAGCGTTAAGGAAAAAGTCGTCTTTGCTACTTTGATGAATGCTATTGGAGTTCAAGAGCTGGAAGTTGGTATTCCTGCAATGGGTAGCCGCGAAGCAGAAGCTATTACTGAAATTAATCACCTAGGTCTTAAAACTCTAATTACGGGCTGGAATCGGGCAGTGCGTTCTGATATTGATGCCTCACTTACTTGTGGCTTACAAAGAGTGCATATATCTGTTCCTGTCTCGGAAATTCAGATTGCTGTCAAGTTTCAAGGTAACTGTAAATCAGTTTTTGAGCGGCTGCGCGACACAATTAGCTATGCTTGCGATCGCGGATTGTATATTTCGGTGGGTGGGGAAGATTCTTCCCGTGCCGATGATAACTTTTTACTGGATGTGGCTTTAGCTGCTCAAGATTACGGTGCCTCTCGCTTTCGTTTTTGCGATACGGTTGGGATTCTTGACCCGCTGACTACGTATCAAAAAGTAGAACAGTTAGTCAAACAGTTGGTTATTCCTGTCGAGATGCATACCCATAATGATTTTGGCATGGCAACAGCCAACGCTTTAGCGGGCATTAGAGCAGGAGCTACCTCCGTCAATACCACCGTGAATGGTCTTGGGGAAAGAGCGGGCAATGCTGCTTTAGAAGAAGTCGTGATGGCACTCAAACGCATCTATGGCATCAATATTGGGATTGACACCAGCAAATTCCAAGAAATTTCCAAATTTATCGTTCAAGCCTCTGGCTGCGATGTTCCTCCTTGGAAAGCAATTGTTGGTGATAATGCTTTTGCTCATGAATCGGGAATTCATGGACATGGAGTACTGCAAAATCCTGCGACTTACGAACCATTCTCCCCAGAAGAAGTGGGAAAAGAGCGACGGTTGGTAATTGGTAAGCATACTGGAAAACATCTAGTAACTAACCTGCTCCAACAATACGGCATTACTCTAACTCAAACCGAAACGAGATCGCTTGTCGATGCAGTACGGGAATTATCGGTTGATTTAAAACGCAGCCTAACCCCCGATGAGTTATTAGATCTAATTCCTAGCAATTAGTCTTTACTATTCTATTCCCCTATTCCCCTACTCCCTTAAAAACTATGAAAGTAATGCTGCACAAAAACGATCTCGGACATTTATCTGTATATGTCCCCAAGAAAGATCTTGAAGAAGAAGTAGTCGAGCAAACTATTACCACAGAGGGCAAAGTTTTAACCCTAGCTAATGGTTGGCAATTATCATTTAAAGATTTAGCAGAAGATACCAAACTACCAAAAACCTTCAATGCTAGAAAATTGTGATTTTATGCTTTGTATTTAGCTAGAAACTAACAACCAATTACTAATAACCATTATGAATATAACCAATGACTTAACCCAAACAGATTCAATTTGGCAACCTCAGTTTATTGAAAAAATCAACCAAGATATTTGTCTAAACTGTGACAGGTTTTATGAAGTCGGTGGTCGTAATGCCTTAAAGTTGCAATCAGCAACCTCAAATAATAGCAATATAGAACATCAAGTGATAACCATTGCTAATCCCCAACAATGTGCTGATTGTGAAGTCTGTACCAGCAGTTATCCAGAACAGTTCTATTCTCACTATTCATTTTCTATTTAAATAAAGATTGCGATCGCCCAAGACCATGAGACAGCAACCTTATGAGAAAAAAATCGCAAAATTGGCTGTCCGCAATAAATTTTTATTGCTCCTACTCCTAACTCTAGCTTTGATGTTCGATGTTATGGTTCGTCCACCCCGTTCAAAGCTATTCCAAGAACGGTCTTTACCTTCAACTTCAGCACTGCCAGCATTGTAAAGTCCTGTTTGAACTTTGGGAGTAGTAACAACCCTGAACCATCAGCATTAGGAAAACATCATGAAAGATATTGAACGTATTCGAGAAGAAATTATTACGGTTATACTTCTCTTACTCACCTTAGCTTTTACTTCTAGTAACCTCACTCCAGAGTTATTAGAAGACAATTCGGTAACACAGAAATTGCCTACTTTAGCAGCAATTAATTAGTTCTTGGTTTTTGGTCTTTTGTCTTTCGTTTTTGTGACCAATGACCAATAGCTAACAATTTATCCACAAAATAGTAATTACAGGAGTTTCAGTCATGTCGAAAATTGGAATTTTTTACGGTAGTACCGCAGGCGTAACCGAAGAAATCGCTGAAAAAATCGCCGAATATTTTGGCGAAGAAATATGCGATCTCAATAACATGGAAGATGATTTTGATGATTTTGACGATATGCTGCAATACGAATATTTGTTGCTTGGTTCGTCGACTTGGGGATCAGGAGAAGTCCAAAATGATTGGCGCGATCCTCTAGTAGATCTTGAAGATGAAAAACCCGACTTTACTGGCAAAACTGTGGCATTTTTTGGTGCAGGAGATTGCGGCACTCATGGGGAAAATTTTGTTAGTGCTTTGGGAATCTTATACGATTCGTTTAAAGCAGCAGGTGCCACAATAGTCGGCGCTGTGCCCACAGATGGTTATACCTTCAGTAAATCTTATGCTGTACGCGACGGCAAGTTTGTCGGTTTACCGATTGACGAGATTAACGAGAGCGAAAAAACTGATGAGCGCATTGAAGATTGGATTGCAACTCTACGTCCGATCTTTGCTCAATAATCCAGAACGAATTATGCAAACTATTGAAGATCGCTTTTCCTGGTGTGATGCTGAACCAGAAATCAAACAATTATTGCTCTTAGCTGGGGAAAATTGGGAATATACTGGTTTAGCTGAAAAATACATCAGGGAAGCTTTGTCTAAAGCGGGAAATAACCTCGATGTCCTAGTGGGAGCTTATCGTTTCTTTTTTTATAAACACAAACCCGTAATTGCTCTATCAGTTGCTCAGAGAGTGTTAGAAACGATCTCAACTCAGGAGAGCTTGCCGACGGAGTGGTCACAACTTAAACCAATTCTCCAAACTCGACAACAAGAGCCTGAAATACGACTCTATATTACGGCATATGCAGCTACTGGTTTAATTTTGGCACAGCTGGGCAGAATCGAAGAAGCTAAGAAAATTAGCCAAAAAGTCAAAGAAATTGACGATAGCAGCCAGTTTTGCTCTAATACCGTCTTTGAAGTGATTACTCGTCCTCCTGATGAAGACGAAAGATGATTACTAACAATCAAAAATATAAAATCTTCCAGGTTTGGGTAAACCAATGACATCAACTACCAATAACCAACGTCAAGAAGAATATTTCAAATTAATTGATCGCCTACTGCGCTGTCCCAACGGTAAAGAGCCAGAAGTTTTAGATGCTAGTGCCGAGTTGTTGGATAAAGAATTTATCATTACTGTGATGCAGGTGGCAACAATGATGGCACACGAAAATAACCAAGAAGCGTCAAAATTCCTCATCTTTATCGCTCGTCAACTGTCTAAAGAGTTGGGCTTATATCCAGAATTATCTACTGAAACATCTGAATCATGATTCTAACCACAAGACTTAGCCAAGCTACGGAAATATGGCTCCAAAATAAAGGCTACAGTACCAAAAATTTAAACGATCAAGCCAATAATGGCGCCACCGCTTTAATCGTTGCTAGCCGAGAGGGTGCAGTTGATGTGGTGCGAGATTTAATTAACCACGGTGCAGACGTTAACCTGACTAATAATGATGGCAACAATGCTCTGTGGTTTGCTTGTTTTAAGCAGAATCTTCCTTTGATGGGGTTACTGATCAATGCTGGAATTGAGATTAATAACCAAAACGATAACGGTGTCACCGTATTAATGTATGCTGCTTCAGCAGGAAAAATAGATGCAGTTAGGCTGCTGTTAACAGTGGGCGCAAATCCCGCTTTGAGAAACTTAGATGACTTTAGGGCGATCGAATTTTCCAGTACTGTCGAGATTCTAAGAACTTTACGTCAAGCTGAGGCGCACTAAGAACTTGATGACAGATGAACGAGGAAGCAGAAGCGAAAAGTAAATCAGGAATGATAAAGGACAAATGACCATTCAACAATTAGAAGCAGTTGGCAAAAAATTTCATGATGCTACCAAGCATTCTCCTTTATCGGTGATGCTCGATCCTAATTATGTGGATGCGTCAACTCAGCCGACTGTTTTTAAAAGTTATCCCAGCTTTTATCGTCGTTTTTCTCTAGTTCCAAGAACGAGCGTGGAACAAGGTCGTGAGACTCGACCGTTCCCGCCTGATGAGGACAATCCAGTCCATAACTTTATCCGCTTAACCAGTGCCATAACTTTCGAGAAGAAATATAAATATGATTCCTACCAATTGAGGGTAAATCCCTCAGCAGGAGCATTATATCCTACAGAAATTTACATTCAAATTCGCGGAATTAAAGGGATTGTTGATGGAATTTATCATCTGGAAGTAGCCACTAACTCCCTTACTCTAATTTACGAGTTAATTGATGATGGTTTGGAAAGCTATATTTTAGATAATTGCTTACTAAAAGGGTTTATCTTTTTGGTTAGTTGCGCCTATTTTCGTTCAAGCTGGAAATATAAGAATCGAAGTTTACGCTACTGTTTTTTAGATAGTGGACATCATTTAGGGGCAATCGAAGCGGCTGCTTATTTTTATCAGAAAGAGCTTCAGTTAATCTTTGATTTTGATAAAAATGCCCTGAATCAGGACCTCGGATTTGAGAATAAAGAATTTGTAACTGCTGCGGTAATTTCTGGTGAAATCAAACCTAAGTCTGTCCGTAGACTGCGATCGCCTTTGCCATTTATTGCTTCTACTGACTACTTTGAGGCTAATCCCCTAATCGAAGCAGGATATAAAGCCACAGTTAGCTCAAGTTCAGAAAATAATCTATTGCATCATCAAAATATAGCTCTTAAACATCCTCCTTTTAATTATCAACCTCAACAATTTTTATCAACAATCATTACTAGGCGATCGGCAAGAAAATTTAAATGTGGAGCGATTTCTCAGGCAGAATGGCTACAAATTTGGCACTGCTTACAACAGCCTTTATCTACAACCAGTCAAGAAACAATTGAAATCTATTTAGTAATAAATTACATTGAAGGCATGGAGTCAGGTTTGTATCGAGGACTTCAGTTGCTCCAAAGCCAAGATTTTAGCGAAAAAGCCAAATATTTGTGTGTCAATCAAGCCCTTGCCAGAGACAGCGCCGTAACTTTATTTTTTACTGCCAACTATAGTAACTATCAAACAGCGATGCAAATTGCTGGTTGCCTCGGACAGAGACTTTATTTAATTAGTAATTATTTAGGCATTGGCTGTAGTGGCATTGGGGCTTATTACGACGATGAAACTCAGCAATTTTTGGGCACAAATAACGACATTTTATATGCATTGGCGATCGGGCGTTAAGGGCATTCAGAAAGTATTAATAACTAACAACTAACAAAATCATCATGAAAATTGCCAATAACATTACCGAACTTGTCGGTAAAACTCCTTTAGTCCGCTTAAATTCAATTCCCTTTGCTGAAGGTTGTCTGGCTCAGATTGTTGTCAAATTGGAAGGTATGAATCCCGCAGCCTCCGTTAAAGATCGCATTGGGGTCAACATGATCAATACCGCCGAACAAGCCGGTTTAATTACTCCTAGCGAAACTATCTTAATTGAACCGACTTCAGGTAATACGGGAATCGGTTTGGCGATGACTGCTGCGGCAAAAGGCTATCAACTGATCTTAACTATGCCTGAAAGCATGAGCCAAGAACGAAGAGCAATGCTCAAAGCTTATGGGGCGCAGTTGGAATTAACTCCTGCTAGCGGTGGCATGAAAAGTGCGATCGCTCGTGCCGAAGAATTAGCCGCAAGCTTAGCTAATGGGTTTATGCTGCAACAGTTTAAAAACCCTGCTAACCCAGAAATTCATCGCCTGACTACTGCTGAAGAAATTTGGTCAGATACCGAGGGCGCAGTAGATATCTTAATCGCTGGGGTAGGTACTGGGGGCACAATTACAGGGATTGCCGAAAATATTAAACAGCGCAAGTCAGAATTTAAGGCGATCGCTGTTGAACCTGCTGACAGTGCGGTGCTTTCTGGGGGGACTCCAGGAGGACATCAGATTCAGGGCATTGGTGCAGGCTTTATTCCTGATGTTTTGAACCTAGAGGCGATCGATGAAGTAGTCACGGTAACAAATGAAGCCGCAATAGAATATGGTCGTCGTTTAGCTAGGGAAGAGGGCTTACTTTCAGGCATTTCTACAGGTGCCGCCCTGGCAGCGGCTATCGCAGTTGGCAAACGTCCTGAAAATTCTGGGAAGTTAATTGTAATGATTCAGCCTAGTTTCGGCGAACGTTATTTGAGTACCCCAATGTTCCAAGATTTAGAGGAGGAGAGATCGTTAGTCCTCAGTCGTTAGTTATGCCTTAGCTATCATTAGTATTTAATTTGGCGTTGCTCATTAAGTAATGTCCTACGCAAGCTTACTGTTCGTGGCTCTAAGCTCTAAGCTTTTTAAATCTCGGTTTACTTCTTTAAAGATAGAAAACGCAGTAATAGCATTACGCATTCACCAACGCCTTTAATTTATTTAGGGAGTAGAAAACGTAACTTCGCTTTTGACAACTCCCCTATCTGTCGTGTTAAGTAGGTAGGCAAAATTAAATATAAAATCAAATGAACAGAATTTGATTCTAAAGTCCTGCTTCCTATCTCAGCTATTTCATGTTTAACAAAATGGAACTACTTAACTACAAAATGCTTCATTGATTTAGATCATAATTCTGATTGTTTTAGACACATTTATTAATATTTTTACTAAAGTAAATGGAAATAATAAAAATAAATCTGTCCCAAAAAATAAATTTCAAAAGTTAGATAAATTACATTTTTAATGTATTTGAG
>JBCDEP010000150.1:0-15534 GCA_039179675.1 Cyanobacteria bacterium P01_G01_bin.67 | reverse complement strand
AGATGTTTCGCATGGTATCAACGTAAATATCGTCGTCTTGTGGTTCGCTGGGAACGTCAATCTTGTATCTTTGATGGTTTTTTGGCTTTAGCTACGATTCATATCTGGATTAACAGAATATTATTAGTGGGATAGGTTCCTCTTAACCTGAGCTATTTGATGATATAGTAATTACTATAGAGCAATTGTATTTGATTAGACACAATCCTCAGGCAAGTCTGCAAAATCAATTTAAATAAATATAGAACTCGAACCCCCTCCGATGAAATTTCATCGCCAACCAAAACAGATCAAGCTAGGACTTAACAATACTAGTAGCACGATCGCTTTAATAACTTTCTCGATCTTAGTTACTGGAAATTGCGATCGCCTTAAGGCGCAGATTATTCCTGATAATAGTTTAGGAAACGAAGCCTCAACAGTAACTCCTAACGTAGAAATTAATGGCAGTCCTGGCGATCGTATTGATGGTGGTGCGTTACGAGACAGTAATCTGTTTCATAGTTTTGAACAGTTTAATATCCCAGATTCTCAACGAGTTTATTTTGCTAATCCAGAAGGCATTACTAATATTTTTAGTCGAGTAACTGGCAGTAATGTTTCAGAGATTTTCGGCACGTTGGGCGTTAATGGGGATGCCAATCTCTTTTTGCTTAATCCTAACGGTATTATTTTTGGTGAGAATGCCAGTTTAGATCTAGGCGGTTCATTTGTAGCCAGTACGGCTGACGCGATTCAATTTGGCGATCGCGGTTTTTTTAGTACCACCGATCCAGAACAACCGACCTTACTAACAGTGAATCCTTCTGCCTTGTTTTTTAATCAAATTCAGACAGCAAAAATTACCAATCGAGCAACCGCATCAGCAGGAGTTAATTTAGCAGACGAGCCATTATTCGGATTAAGAGTTCCTGACGGTCGAAGCTTACTATTAGTGGGAGGAGATATTGTTTTAGATGGTGGAGGATTAAATGCTTTAGAAGGTCAAGTGGAATTAGCAGGAATTGCTAACTCTGGAACTTTAGGGCTTAATCTTGATGGCAATAACCTGAGTTTAACGGTTTCCGAGAGTTTGAACTTAGCTGATGTATTCTTCACTAATCGAGCGCAAGTGGAGGTTAGCGGTCAGGGTAGTGGTTTCGTGGAGATTCAGGGTAAGCATATTACCCTAGATAATGAATCACAAATTATTGCCAACACGCTGGGAAATCTAGATGGCAAAGGAATTTCTCTTCAGACCATTCAGCTTAATGTTCGGGGTGGCTCGCAAATATCAGCCTCTACCACAGAAAGAAGTCAGGGAAATAGTGGTGGGATCGAGGTTAATGCTGCCGACTTTATAGAAGTGACTGGCTTCTCTGTTAGTGGCGAGGGTCAAAACTCAATGCAAAGGGAAAGACCGAGTCAATTGGAAAGTGATGCCAGAGGAGAAGGAGAAGCTGGAAACTTGATTCTCAACACAAAACACTTAATTGTTCAAGATGGGGCGAGGATCTCCGCATCTACCATAGATAAGCCTGGAGGAGGAAATATTATCGTGAACGCTTCCGAGTCGGTTGAGCTGAGTGGTTTCTTACGTGACAGGCAACGTCCTGGTGGATTATCAGTGCAGACACGAGGCTCGGGAAAAGCAGGAAATTTAAGCATTAACACGAGGCGATTGATGGTTCGAGATGGTGCAGAAGTATCAGCTTCTACTTTTGGCGAAGGTGATGGAGGCGATGTCAATGTCAACGCAACTGACTCAGTCTTGTTAATTGGAACTTCAGAGAATGGTCAACCAACCAGGTTAGTTGCTGAAACTGGTGGGCGACTAGAGTCAATTAGAAGAGGGGTAGTAGTCGTGGGTACAGGTAATGGAGGTAATTTGACTATTAACACGGGTCAATTTACCATTCAGGATAAAGCTCAAGTTAGTGTCAGTAGTCTAGAAAACCTTACAGACTTAGATTCTCAGCAAGGAGATGCTGGTCAACTTGAAATTAGAGCTGATTCTATTCTGCTAGATAATCAAGGAGCGATCTCTGCCACAACCAGCTCGGGTAATGGAGGCGATATTACCTTGAAAGATCAGGACTTATTACTGTTACGTCGCGGTAGTCAAATCTCTACTACTGCGGGTACTGAAGAATCAGGGGGAGATGGAGGCGATATCGATATTGCTGCCGATCTGATTGTGGCTATTCCTCAAGAAAATAGCGATATTACGGCTAATGCTTTTACAGGTATAGGCGGCAATATCACCATCGATACTCAAAATATTTTTGGCTTTCAAGAAAATCCGAGCTTGAGTAACATTACCGCTAGCTCTGAATTTGGTTTAGATGGGACGATCAACATTAATACCTCAGGGATCGAACCAGGTCAAGAATTAGCCCAATTACCCCTAGAAATTATTGATGTCAGTCAATTAGTTAATCAAAATCTTTGTTTAGCCGATGGAGGAGGTGAATTTATAATCACTGGCAAAGGTGGTTTATCTCCTGCTCCTCACGATACTCTTAAAACTGATGCTGGCTGGGAAGATTGGCGGATGGTGGAAAATAGTGAGTTGAATCAGCAGCAATTATCTCAAAAGAGTAGTGCAGTTATGCCCAGAGATTCATTCCCAACAGCAATACAGGATGGTAATCCTAACAAGATCGTTGAAGCCCAAAGCTGGTTTCTCGCACCCAATGGTAATATTGTTCTCTCTGCTCAACCAGTTAAATCAGTCTCACGCAGTTCTGGTATTAGTCCTTTTAGTTGTCAGTTATGAAACCTATTGCAACTATAAAAACTTGGGGCAAATTAATTGTGATTGCTCTCTGGAGCTTAACTGTCAGTCTTAGTCTTAATGACTGGAAACCAGTTATCGCCCAACAATCAACTGATCATACCAATTCGGCGATCGCCTTAGTTCAAACTGGTAAACAACACTATTATGCAGGACAGTTTACTGATGCACTCACAGCCTTGCAACAAGCAGCACAAATATATGCAGCGAGCCAAGATGTAATTCAGCAAGCACAAATCCTAAGCTTATTATCACTGGTTTATCAAGAACTAGGACAATTACAGCAAGCAGAACAAGCGATCGCTGATAGTCTCTCTTTACTACATACTTTAGCTCCAGAAGAACTCAGTAATCGCGTTCGTGCTCAAGTTTTTAATCGTCAAGGGCGTTTATTGTTGGTAAGGGGGAAAACAGAAGCAGCTGTTGAAACTTTTGCCAAGACTGAATTCTGGTATCAACAAGCAGAAGATAAGATCGGCGTCATCGGCAGCCAGATCAACCAAGCTCAAGCATTACAAAGTTTAGGTTATTACAGGCGATCGCAAAAACTATTTACTCAGATTGAAAATAAGTTGGAGACAGAACCAGATTCTCTACTTAAAATACAAAGCTGGCATAATTTAGGCAATATTCGCCGACAAGGAGGAGATTTAGAGCGATCGCAAGATATTTTAGAACGCAGCTTAGTAATTATAAAAAAATTAACCGCGACGCAACCATCATTATCAAGTGAATTGTCTCAGAACAAAAGTCAGATCTTATTTAGTTTAGCTAATACTGAAAGAGCTTTAGCACAAAGAGAATTAGCTCGCCGCAACTCATATCAACAAGAATCTTACTATCAGGCAGCTTTAATCCACTATCAACAGGCAGCAAACACTAGCTCATTTCCCCTAATTCAAATTCAAGCAAAACTAAATCAATTGAGTCTATTACTAGAAGACAATCGTCTCGATTCTACTCAAAATCTATTATCAGAAATTAATTCCTTGTTGTCTCAATTGCCTATCAGTCGTCCCGCAATCTATGCTAGGGTTAATTTGGCTCTTAATTTAATAAAACTAGAGCAAAATCAAGAAAATAGTACTAAAGTAGCCAATATTGCTCATATCCTAAATCAAGCTAGGGATCTGGCACTACAAATAGACGATCTAAGAGCACAATCCTATGCTCTGGGGACTCTGGGTAAGTTTTATGAACAACAAGTAAACTGGTTAGCAGCGAAAAAGTCTACCCTCTCAGCTTTATTAATTGCTCAAACTATTGACGCACCAGATATTGCTTACAGATGGCAATGGCAAATGGGTCGAATTATTCAGCATCGCTCGCAACAGACATCAAATATTCAAAATACTAATACAGAAGCACTTAACTATTACACCGAAGCCTTTAACAATCTCAATCAATTACGCAGTGATTTAGTTGTTCTCAATCCCGAAGTTCAATTTTCCTTTCGCGACAGCGTAGAACCAGTATATCGGCAGTTAGTCGATTTACTGTTACGTTCTCCTCAACCTAGTAAAGAGAATTTAATTCAAGCCCGTAATGTAATTGAGGCACTCCAGCTTGCCGAACTTGATAATTTTTTTCGAGACGCTTGCGCTAAACCAAAAGCCGTAGATATCGATAATTTGGATACTACCGCAGCAGTTATTTATCCAATTATTTTAGCCAATCGTCTGGAGATTATTCTTAAATTACCTGGAACAAACAACCTCCGTCATTATGTCAATCACGATGTTGATATAGTCGAAATCGAAACAGCAATTCAACAATTGCGTCAATCCTTAACGAGAAGAAGTAGCAGCTTAAATCTGGTTAAACAAGAATCACAGCAAATCTACAATTGGTTAGTAAAACCCTTAGCAACAGATTTAGGAGAACAGATTCAAACCTTAGTCTTTGTCTTGGATGGTTCCTTACGAAATTTACCAATGGCAGCTCTCTATGACGGACAAAAATATCTAATCGAAAAGTATGCTGTGGCAGTAACTCCTGGTTTACAGTTATTAGAACCTCAGTCTTTGTTACCAGAAAAGTTAAAGGTGTTGCTAGCTGGGGCAAGTGACGCCCCTAGCTTTCAGGCAGAAGGATTCGGCAGCATCGAGAATGTTGAGGTAGAACTATCCCAAGTGGCGCAACAAATTACGAACAACACAAGGCTCGCCGAACAAAACTTTTTGCAACAAAACCTCAAAAATCTAATTGATTCAGAGCCTTTTAATGTAGTTCACATTGCTACCCACGGCACATTTAGCTCTAATCCCGAACAAACCTATTTACTCGATTGGCAAGAGCGCATTAGAGTTAAAGACCTAGATAATTTGTTACGAGTTAGAGGAGAACTGTCCTCCACTCCCATTGAACTACTGGTTTTAAGTGCCTGCGAAACTGCGGCTGGGGATAAACGAGCGGCTTTGGGATTAGCAGGAATCGCGATTAGGGCAGGAACCCGCAGTACTTTAGCTACTCTTTGGCAAATCAATGACGCCTCTACTGCTGAATTTATGATTCAATTTTATCAACAACTCAAAAATCCTCAGCTCACTAAAGCCGAAGCATTACGCCAAGCTCAACTTGCTTTTATAAATCTATATTCAGATACGGATTATAATCGTCCCTACCATTGGGCTGCTTTTAGTTTGGTGGGAAATTGGTTATGATCGATTTCTGGCTAATTCTGGAGAATGAGATCATAAGGTTGATTTACCTCTAACTAAGAAGAACAATGAATAGACTAATAAGTAACTAATAAGTAAATAAAATCGCATCGGTATTCCATAGTCGTAGTTAATATCGGAAATCAGTAATTAGATTTTAAGACTAAGGTGAATCAGTCCTGGTAAACTACGACCTGCTAATAGAATTAACCAATATTAGCCTGGGCAAAGAACTCATCCTCAAAGAGACTAAAATCAGCCTCAGTTGGGTCTTCGGTTATGGCAATTAGCTTTTCCACTGACTCATTCACCCAGAAATCTGGTGTATTAACCTCTAAACTTGAAAAGTTGTTATTTTCCAGAGTCATGGTTTGAGTCGAAAATTCTGTGGCGTCTAAACCAGGAAAATCACCAACAGCCGTATTTCTATTGTTTTTGATTATTGAATTAGGACTTTTCTCATTGTAGATTCCTGCAATATCTACATTAGTGTTAAATTGGGGTTTCAAAAAGTCTTCCCCAACGTTTTCCATCACGTTACCTGCAATAGTTGTCGCGTTGGTAGTATCATTCCAAATATTGAAGGCGTTAATATCAGAGAAATAACTATCTTGAACGATCACATCATTCGTGTTAAATAATTTGACCCCTGCGGCATCAAAGCTCTGAGCATGCTGCGCTGCGAGGTTGATATTTTGTACGGTTAAACCACTGACAACTGCACCATCGGTATCATTAATGCCAACGCCTTTTCTCCCAATGTCATGGATGTAGGAATTAAGTAGTTGCAGTCCATCTGCACGGTTAAGAACAATCCCAGTATTATATTGACCATCTCGAACTGTTTGATTTAGTCCAATATTGTTCAGCTCTAGATTCTGTAAGGTTAAATTAAAGGTACTGTAGGCATAAATTCCAATACTGCCATTAGTGATCTGTAAATCCTGAATAGTTGCACCTGACGCATTTGAATTTAAGGTGAAAATTGATTCTGAAGTACCTTTGCCGTCAATTACAGTGCCTTCTTGACCATCGATGGTAATATCTTTATCCAGAGTTATGCCGTCAGTATAATATGTATTTCCTCCAAGTTGGATCACATCACCATCAGTTGCCGAGGCAATTGCGCTTTCTAAATTACCGCCAAAATCATTATCAACATTGATGATTTTTCCTGCACCATTAGGATTTGCAACTAGACCATCATTGTTATTTTGCTCGATTACTGGCTCAGAAGGGGGACTATTTACCTCGCTTTCGACAACATCATTATTTTCTGGTACAGGTTCTGGAACTGGCTCTGGCTCGATGACTGGCTCAGCAGGAGGATTAGGCATTTCGCTCTCGATCGCTTTATCTGAAGACTTAAATTCTGGAGTGATCGCCGTCTGTCCGTAATCATCAATAATTAAGATAGACTTAACTGATTGTCCCTGTTGCAGATTGCCCCATCCATTTTCTCCACTGATTGTATAGTTGCCGTCACCGCGATCGCTCAAGTCTACACCGTAAGCTGCTCTAATCTTGTAAGGAAATGAAAAGTCAGCTTGCCAATTTTGAATGTCAGATTCTGTCTTGAGATCAATTTCTAACTTATATCCACCATACCAATCCTCTACTATTTGGCTATCAATATTAAGAGCAGAACCAGATTGATTAAAACTTTCGGTAACTGATTCAGTTCCTGAATCAAAGTCAGATGACTGTGAGGAACTAGAAGCATAACTACTATTAGCTACTTCATTTACAATTAAAATAATTTCAGTTTTTTCACCTTGCTCCAAATAGTTATTCCAGTCTGCTCCCGAGATATAGGTTTTACCATTTTCTTTAATTAATTCGGCATTATAGATTTGATCTATTTCGTAATTATCTAAGGGGACTTCAATTTTCCAATCTTGTGTTTGCGTAAGAGCTTCTAAGTCTAAAACGATTCGTTGAACATTGCCCCAGTCGTCAGTAGTTGTAGATTTGAGATTAAACTTTTCTTGATCAAATATCATAATTTTTTGTACTTTTGATGTTTTTTAAATTAATTATTTCAGATAAATCTAAATGAATGAATAACTAATAATTTTGTTTTTTGTTTATTTGTAATACACTAAGGTCGTATTAATACACCTGAGAAGTAAAATAGTTTTTGGCAGTAAAATCCTTGATGAATTTCTGATAAATCTCTTAAATTAGCCAACAATTTTTGCCGAGAAAAAATTTTACTATTTCTCAGTGCTGACTCTTGAATTTTCTTAAATAATCTGTCTGTTTATAGCGTTTCTCAGTTTGTTGAAATACCTTTGAAAATATAGAAGCATGCTCTTTACTTTATGCTGCCTACCTGCTTGTTTCTGTCTCAAAAGAATTCACTTTGTACCTGACTAATTTGAGAACCGCTATATCTCAATTCTCTGACTATAATTAACTCCTCTCCTGTGTCAGAAAACTTATTTGGAGGGAGGATTTTACTGACCAACTATCAATTGCTTTACTTTTACTGATTTCAAATCAGGCTTCTTTTAAAATAGGGATTCTAGAGTTTCCATAATCTGTTGTTGATGTTGTGGATCTAGATCAAAATTGGAGAAATAATCCATGATCATTGATTCATAATTACTCGAATCAAATCCAGTATTTCCTACCCCAGAATTTTCTACCAATTCGTTGATATTTTCCAAACTGTAGCTGCTGCTAAAGGCGAATTGACTGTTACTTGAGGATTCACTATTATCGGCGAAGTTGACCGCATCTGCTCCTCCAGTCATGATTGAATTACCAAGCTGATCGATCAAATAATCTTGATCGTAATTACCTTCTTGTTCCATCGAATAGTCATTTGAATTACCAAAAAGATCGGGTTCCAAGTTATCCATCTCCGAAGAGTCACCTGTTTCTTCTGGAATATTCTCTAATACTCCACTGTTGTCGTTAAGAGCATCTGTGGGAGCGGCTTCATTATTGGTTGTTTCGATTACCTCAGGGATTATTTCTGGCTCTTCAACTGGTTCTGAACTATTAGAGTCAAAAGTATTCTGATCAACAAGTTCAGGACTTTCTACTGTCGAGGAATCACCACTTTCTGGTTCAGCTTGATTATCAATGTTGTTCTCTACAGCAGGGATATCATTTGGTTCTAAAGCTGGTTCGGGTTGATTGTTACTTCCTGTAGAATTGCTGTTATCGAGAGGAGTACCAAAAACCTGAGTCCAATAGTGATTGAAGTTAACTGAGCCTGTATCGTTTTCTAGTAGTTCATAGCCAATGCCGATTTCAGTAAACTCAGGATTGAGAATATTGGCACGATGACCTGGACTGTTCATCCAATCTTGTACAACTTGCTCAGCGGTTCTTTGCCCAGCAGCAATATTTTCTCCCGCTCTAGAATATTGATAGCCAGTATCTTGAACACGATCGCTGACACTTGAACCATCAGCTCCAGTATGACTAAAGAAGTCATCTTCTGCCATGCGATCGCTGTGACCTTGAGCAGCTTGAGCTAATTGATTATTTAAAGTTAAAGGATTTAATCCAGCTTTTGCTCTCTCGGCGTTAGTTAATTCAAGTACTTGATTGATTAATTGAGAAGACATAAACAGTTTACTAAATATCTGGTATCAATTATTAAGGTGCGAAATTACTAATAATGCAGTTATCGCAGAGTTTTATTTTTGATTGACACACAGGTTGATAATTAATTAAAGAATCCAAAAAATACCTAAACTTATTGGCTCTAAAATCGCAGTCATTAGATTAAAACTAGATAGTTAGATGTCAAGTTATCTGCTCATAAATTCTGATTACAGTTTGATAACAAAAAACCCTACTTGTTTTATGAAGTCTTTATCTAGTTGACTTATTCATTTATAAGGTTTTTATGAATCTACTACCGATGATCGCAGTTCCCTGCTGAGATTGCTATTTATTACACACAAAATACAATTTAGGTAATATAATTGAAACTTTTAAATATTGCTTTGGCAGTCTAAATAGATGAAAAGAGAGTAATTTTGATTATTTTTTGTGCAAAATGCTAAGTAAAAATAGGTAGTTTACTGAAATTAGGCGTTGATGAATCAAGACATGAATTGAGTTAGTGTGTTCATGAAGCTCCTGAAAATCTCGATAGCCTCAAAGATCAGAGAATGTCAGTCAATCACCGAAAAGCCGCAGATGAATATATTGAATTACTGTTAAAATTATTTTAGACAATGCAAGTTTTCACAACAAAGAAGACATTATCAATAAAATAGCTCAAGAAATGCCTAATTAATTCTGGAATTTTTACCAGCCGCGAAGCCTTTGGCTTCTAGCCGCCTTGCGGCGCTGCGTCCAGATTATAGTATTGCGTAGCTAGTGTGGCATTCAGCGAAGGAATATCTAGCTCATCATTTTTTTAAATCTGTTGAACAACTAGAATCTCTGTTACATAAACGTTTGAACGAAGGAGAGCTAATTATTAAATGGGGCAGAAAATTAAAAAATAAAGGCAACGCTGTTAATGTAATTTAAATCCACAACAGCTTAATTAGTAATGAATTGGCGAGTGCAACTTACACAGATATAGTTCTGTTTTCCCTGTCTATTCTTGCCGGTTTTCCAAATCTGCTCTGATTTGCACTCTGGACACTACAACATATTTTTCTCCCAATTCATATCTCAATTATGCAATACCTAAATTTAAAATATCTTCTTAGGAGATTGCTTAATGGTCGTAGCTTCAAAACTCTGCACCAAAAGACTTACACTTGAACCCCTTAAGCTAGGAGATATACAAACCATTTACGATATTGCTAAGGAACATAAAAGCATCGAAGATTTCCAGTATGTTGCCAGTAGTATTGATGATGTCAAGGCTTGGTTAGAACCCAGTTACTATGACCCAAACAGCTTAGTCTGGGTTATAGGAAAACAAGGAGGGCATACTATTGGGATTTTTGAAGTTTGCTTTGAAGCTGAATACTCTGGTTTAGAAATCGACGTCTGTCGAATTGGATATTTTCTTGATTTTCGGGAACACAATCAAGGTTATGCAACGGAGGTATTACTTAAGATAATCGACTGGTTATTTTGTTACACAGACGTTAAGCGAATTGAGGCAGGGGTTACGCTGCACAATATACCCTCATATCGCGTCTTAGAAAAAGCGGGGTTTGTCCGCGAGAAAATAGTTAAAGGCAATTGGAAATGGTATGACAAAGTATATAATAGCGCCTACTATTGTTTGCTTAAGACAATACCTTCGCCAAAAAAGGACTAAGAGATTTTTCCGCAAAGCGATCGCTATCAAACAACTGTTTCTCCAGAAGACGGAGTTTATATAATACTTTTGGTGCCATTTCTTACGGGGACTGCTGCTGCTCAACATAAGAATTAAAAAGATCCCAAATGAGTTCCATATTCCAAGATAGAGACATTTAATTAAAACTGATAGGGAACGCCACTAAAGATAGATAGATTTGTCTGTCGTTTGTCATATTCTGGTGTTAATTAACAATGTCAAATTATTAAATAAAAATTTATGGATTCTTTTACGCCTCTACAAACTGCTTGGCAGCAGCTAATGCAGATGGTCAAGGGTACTATCGAATTATTGCCAAATATAATCATTGCGATCGTGGTATTTGCTATTTTCTGGTTTGTAGCCAAGTTCTCTCGAAGATTGATTAAAAATCTCACCCGCAAAAAGCAATCTCGGAATCTGGGTTTGGTTCTGGCTAGACTGTCTCAGGGACTTATTATCTTGGTCGGCGCCTTTATCTCCCTAGCAATTGTAGTTCCCTCTTTTAAACTAGGAGACTTAGTGCAGCTCTTGGGAGTCAGTGGGGTTGCCGTCGGGTTTGCTTTCCGTGATATCCTGCAAAATTTCCTCGCAGGAATTCTGATTCTGGTTACCGAACCTTTTACTCTCAATGACCAAATCATTTTTAAAGAATTTGAAGGTACAGTAGAGCATATTCAAACTCGTGCCACTACCATCAGAACCTATGATGGTCGCCGTATTGTGATTCCCAACGCAGAATTATTTACCAATTCCGTAACGGTCAATACCGCCTTTGATCAGCGTCGCCTTCAATACGATGTTGGTATTGGTTATGGGGATGATATCGATCAAGCAAAGCAAATTATTTTGGAAGTATTGAGAAGCAATCAAAATATATTACAAGATCCCCCGCCAGACGCGTTAGTGGTAGACTTGGCTGGGAGTACCATTAATATCCGCGCTCGATGGTGGGACAACCCTCCCCGCCGTGCCGATGTCATGGATACTCAAGATCAAATACTAACTGCGTTGAACAATAAACTGGTGGCTGCGGGTATAGCTTTACCCTTTCCCACTCAACAAATCTTGTTTCACGATCAGACAGAAGAAACGGATGGCGATCGCACTCGTCAAAGGGAAGGTTGGCCAGCAGCTAAAAATAATAACCCCCAACCTAAAACCATTGGCGGTTCTCTGGGACAATTAACTATGATGCGCCGTAATGGAAATTATGAAAATAACGGGCACGAAAACTATAGCTAGAATGCTCAAGCGATTTTATCAATGGTTAAGTAATCGCCGACATTTTCTTTTTTCTTGGTATACCAAGGACTCTCAGGAGACTCAAGAGCCAGAGCGATCGCTAGTAGAGTTACCCTCAGATCTGAGAAATCAGTTAGTTGAGGCTGTAGAAAATCTCCCAAACAATCCCGCAGATCAAAACATAATTCTATCTAAACTCGACGAATTATTCGAGAGCTGGCGGAACGATCCTAAAAACTCTAGCAACTCGATTGTGATTTTGAGTAGCCCGATTACAGCTGTATCCAAGATTTTAGCGGATACCCTAGAAGAATGGACGAAGCAAAAAGATGTCTCTTTGAAGTTATTACCTCTTGATGCTAGACCACTAGCAATTAATAGTATCAAGTCGAAACTTGAATATCATTTAGCTCAAGAGTCGCGAGAAAATCAGGTTGGGTCACAGTTGGAGATAGTCTTGATCCCTAACCTAAGCTGGTGTTTTCTGCGTTCTCTCGAAGGATTGGAGAGAATTGAGTATTGACAGTCATTGCTATGTGAAGATACTGAGGGTCGCTTTTGGATTATTGGTGGAGGGAAAGTAGGTTAGGAATATCTCAATTCGGTCTGTGCTTTAGAAGCCTATTGCGGTGAGGTGATAACTCTACCTAAAATATCTCCCGAAGATGCCCAAGAATGGTTCGAGCCAGTTGTCACTCAATTAAATATTGCTTTTGAAGAGCCTCGTCTTGATAAACAATTATTAGATGGAGATAAGGACAATCAAAATTCTTACTTCAAGCTGCTGACAGATCTTGCTCAAGGAGTTAGCACAATCATGGTGCAGGTATTTCTCAAATCAATTTGTTACCAAGAAACAGACGAATCTGCTCAATCTGAAGTCAAAACCCTAATTGCTAAAACCCCCAAACTAACCAAGCTACCAAGTCTTGAATCAGACGATCGCTACCTTCTATACTCTCTCTTACTCCACGGAGATATGACAATTCAAGAATTAGCGGAGAGTTTGGGTGACGCTCGTGCCGAGATACAAGCCAGTGTAGAAATGCTACGCCGTAAAGGGGTAGTGGAGCAAAAAGAGCAAATTCTCAAAATCAATCCCATTTATTATCCTCAGTTGAAACGAGAGCTTGCTAGTAATAACTTTATTATCAACAGGGAGTAGTCGTTGCTTAATTTTAAGGCGTTGGTACATCAAGGTATGAAAATTAGATTCATTTGCTAGATACACATTTTTTAAAAGCTACGAAACGAAACACTTTATATGTCATGTATCAAATTACCAACGCCAATTTTAATGACCAATTTTATATGCTTGCTCAGTCTGCGGGAGAAGCCACCAGCGAAACAGCCGAACAAACTAAAGATCTTGTTTCTAAAATAACTACGGGCAAAGTTGCTCAAGCAGTATTTATTTTATTGACAGCATATTTAATTTTAAGGATATTAGATCGAGTTGTAATCTGGCTCTCGGAAAGAATTGCTAAAGAATGGCGATTAAGAGTTAAGCAATTTTTGCCTTTCCTGAGAATGATGGTGCTTACCACTACGACAGTGGTATTAATGAATCTGTTTCTTAACCTCTCTAAAGAAAACATTCTCGCGGTAACAGGTACAGTAGCGGTAGCTTTGGGTTTTGCGTTTAAAGATTATGCCAGTTCGATTATTGCAGGGATTGTTGCCCTATTTGAATCTCCCTATGGCGTCGGCGATCGCATTAAAATTGGCGACCACTATGGAGAAGTAGTAAGTTATGGTCTGCGTGCTGTTAAAATTCAAACCCCAGACGACAATACAGTGGTAATTCCACATAACAAAATCTGGACAGAAGCAGTATCAAACTCCAACGGAGGCGCATTAGAAGCTCAGGTAGTTACAGACTTTTATTTTGCTCATGACATAGATATTAACCTGGTGCGGAAAATACTCTATCGAACTGCACAAACCAGCAAGTATACTGCACTCAAATTACCGATTGTAGTTGTGATGGAAGAAAAACCTTGGGGAACAATGTTTAAATTAAAGTGCTATCCCCTCGATGCAAGAGATGAGTTTCTCTATCAAACAGATCTAATTTCTAGAGCTAAACAAGCTTTTTCTAAACATAAACTTGCTTATCCTAATTTATGGATTGCGAGAGAAAAGCAATAAACCAAGATAAATTGTTGCATTCAGACGATTTAACTAACTTCTTTTGATTACAACATGGTCGATGTATAGACTTAAAAAGATACATCGACCATCTGTAGTTTTTAGATTGTACTATTGTGAAACTTAGCTGATGTTATGCCAAGTAATGAAAAATCGCTCTTTTCCAAAATTTATTAATGCTTAACATCAGATCCTTTACTTTGTCTACAGTTATAATAGTTATGGCGTTCAATTAATTTTCACTAGGACCTCTCACCAAAGCAGTACCCAAAGGAATTGTGCCTAAAGCTTCACTAGTTCCAAATATGCGATAGGGGACAATTATTCCTGTCGTGACGCCTCGAACTGTGCTTCCCTCCATCAGAATTCTAACCTCTTGTCCTACAGGTATTGGTTCATCAAAGGTAACGGCAAACTCTTCAAAACCATAGTTAAGAGTATGAGGAATTTCTTTTCCAGTTGCTGGATCTAGAACTTTTGCCTCATCCAACTCGTGAAAAGTGACACATTGTACTTCTAGGCGATTTAACGGTTCTCCGCTGACCAGAATATCAAAATAGTGATCTTGCGCTGAGTTGAGGATACCTGAATTGGAGATAGATGGTGGTCTATTTCCTTCAATCATTTTAGGTTCTCGTATGGCACGTTGAGCCAGCAAGATATCCTCTGAAGTTGTCTGCGCTTGAACCAACATTGCGGCAGCAGGAGTTAACATTAGAGCAAGCATAAGAGCCGATAACTGCTTGAAAGATGAAATTTTCATGATGTGTTCGTAATTAGAAAGTACTGTATGGAAACGAACTGAGAGTTCTAATATTTACTTATTTAGTTAATGCAAGTCTCTGAGTAACTCGTAATTGAGTAATATTATTACTATTATTTAGCAAAGCTACAGTTTAATTAGCTTAATTTTATAGCAAATAGTAGTTTGCTTTGATCTCAAATTATTAGCGTAGACATAGAATTTAACTATAGTCAATTTCACCTAGATAACGAGTAATTAGAGCATAAAACATAAACTAAATATTTAGTAAATAACTAAAAGAATTTTGCTTTTAATTTTAAGGTTGGCTGTTGTAAATACAGCTTTAATCATAGACAATAACAGATAATAACAGAATAAAATGTAAATTTTAGTATAGATTAAGTAATTGTATTTCAGCCAAATTTGCACTCAACAAGATAATATTGACTGCTAGAAATTTATTCCACTTAATTTTTACTAAATTAGGCACAAAGAAACCATAGAAATTTCCAGTTTGGACTTTTCATCTTGCTTCGTAAAAACTAATTTGTTCTTCAATCTCAGATATCTACATCTAAAAATTTGCCAGTTTGAATTAGCTCCATATCTTTCGAGTAATTATGCTATGGGTAATTAATTGTCTTGCTTAAATATTATTAAGTCATAAGATTATGCCTAATTTTTT
>JBCDEP010000133.1:0-18413 GCA_039179675.1 Cyanobacteria bacterium P01_G01_bin.67 | reverse complement strand
GATGGTCCGCTAAAAAGACTGAGGTCAGAGGCGGATCCAGGATTTCACTTGGAGAGGCTAGGGAGCCCGAGCCTCCTCCTTATAAATTGAAAAATATTAATCATCTGAAAAATGTCTTAATTATTTACTTAGAATTATTCAATCTATTGAAGCATAATAAGTCCTACACTAGTTTTAACTAGGTTGTAAAAATATCTTCTAAAAAACGTCAATTATCTACATGAGTATCAAGCGCATTTCCACTGGAGTTTCAGGCTTAGATGAAATTTTATTGGGGGGGCTTGATTGCCAACCAAGCGTATCTCATTAGAGGTCAACCAGGTAGCGGCAAGACTACGCTAGGATTACATTTTCTTGATGCTGGCATATTACAAGACGAAAAAAGTTTGCTAATTACTTTTAGCGAATCAGAAGCTAAGTTACGCCGTAATGCAAAGTTAATTGGGTTAAAAACAGCACAAATTAAGATTCTAGATCTTAGCCCGACCGCAGATTATTTTACTGAGGAGCAAAACTACGATATCTTTGCGCCCTCGGAAGTAGAAAAAGCGCCAATTACGCAAAAAATTTTAGATACTATTGATACTCTTAAGCCGCAACGAATCTTTTTAGATGCGATTACTCAATTCCGCTTTTTAGCGTCAGACACTTTTGAATTTCGCAAACAGGTACAGTCTTTTTTGCGCTATGTAGTTGATCGTGAAATAACTCTGCTATTCACTTCTGAAGGGAGCGATCGCAATCCTGATGACGATCTCCAGTTTATGAGTGATGGGGTAATTGAGCTACACACCACCGTTGATAAGCGTTGCATTCAAGTAAATAAATTTCGTGGTTCTGGTTTTGTTAAGGGACATCACGACCTACAGTTAAGCGATGGGGGAATGCAGGTTTCCCCCCTTTTAGTCCCCATCAGTCACCAGCGAGAGTTCAAACCTGAAGCGATTTCTGCGGGGATTCCTGAAATAGACGAGCTATTACACGGTGGCATCGAACGAGGAACAACTACCATTATTAGCGGTCCATCTGGAGTTGGCAAATCTACCTTGGGGATGCAGTTTATGAAAGAAGCTGCGGGAAGAGGAGAACGTTCCGTAATCTACGCTTTTGAAGAAGGGACAGAAACTCTACTAACTCGTTGTGAAGGAATTAATATTCCTGCTCATGTGATGATCGAGCGCGGTACTTTGTCGGTAGTTTCCATCGAACCTTTGACCTACACCCCTAACCAATTTGTCAATGTGGTGCGTCAAGAGGTCGAACAAAATAATGCTCGAATGGTGATGATTGATAGCACCTCTGGTTATAAGCTCTCTATGCAGGGAGAAGATTTAGTGCGTCAGCTGCATTCCCTGTGTCAATACCTTAAAAACATGGGGTAACGGTGATTTTGGTCAATGAAACCCATTCTATAGCAGGGGGAGAGTTTAATATTACGGAAGTAGGAATTTCTTATTTGGCAGATAACTTAATTTTTCTCCGCTATCTGGAACTTGATGGTCAATTGCGTAAAGCGATCAGAGCACTTAAAAAGAGAGTATCAGATTATGAACGTGCCCTGCGAGAATTTGCTATTACCAGATATGGCATTAAAGTAGGCGAACCTTTGACTAAATTGCGGGGTATTCTCAGTGGCGCGCCAGAATGGATTAAACCAGAATGAAAGATGCTCAGTCTATACCAGACTTCCTGCCTTATCAGCTCGGTATCCTTCTTGCACCTGCGTAACTTGCGGCAATAATGGTTCAATGCCAACGTGCATTCGCGATCACTTATGTCAGCAGGCTGGTTGGTCATTAATGATGTCATAAAATTCCCTAGTTATTCTCGATCGCCTTTTAAATTTGGCTTCATGTCGAGAAGTAATCTACACGTTATTAAAGTAGTTAGCTGGAGCCGTAATCATGAGCAAATATCGCCATAATTTACCCCAATTAAGCGATCGCCTTTTCTTAACCGATGGTGGGACTGAAACCACTTTGATCTTTCATCAAGGATTGAATTTACCTGAATTCGCAGCCTTTAGCCTCTTGAAAGATATATTTGGTTATGAGGCTCTGGTTAATTACTTTCGTAGCTACGCTCAATTAGCCCAAAAATATCAGGTAGGGTTTATTTTAGAAAGCGTCACCTGGAGAGCAAGTAAGGACTGGGGTAGAAAGCTCGGATATTCAGTAATGGATATTGCCGCCTTTAATCGTTTGGCGATCGCTCTTCTGGAGGATATCCGTGACGAATATGAAACCAAACAGACGAGCATGGTAATTAGTGGCTGCATAGGTCCGAGAGATGATGGTTACAACCCGAGAAATCTGATGCATGAGACAGAAGCAGAGCATTACCATACACACCAAATTGCAACTCTAGCTCAAACTAATGCCGATTTTATAACAGCCATGACTTTAACCTATGGCGCAGAAGCGATCGGTATTTGTCGTGCTGCTCAAAAAGCAAAAATCCCTGTAGTAATCTCTTTTACAGTAGAAACTAATGGTAAATTACCTACTGGTCAGAGTTTAGCAGATGCGATCGCCCAAGTAGATCAGGCTACAAATTACACTCCTATTTACTATATGATCAATTGCGCTCATCCCCTCCATTTTGCTCATGTTCTCCAAGCAGGGAGTGATTGGAGAGATAGAATCAAGGCGATCCGCGCCAACGCTTCGCTTAAGAGTCATGCTGAACTAGATCAAGCTGAAGAACTAGATGATGGTAATCCTGTAGAACTAGGTATCCAGTATCAAAAACTGCACGCCTTGCTACCTAATTTAAACATCCTTGGTGGTTGCTGCGGGACAGATATTCGACATATTGAAGAAATATGTAAAGGTGCGTTATCTCAGCAAGTTAATTATCTAAAACAAGTTTCTTAAATTACCCTCAAGTAATATAAAGCATTCCATTTTGTGTTATTAACGAAATTATTTTTAGCTCTTAGCTGTTCAGTCTCCATATAATGAAACTTACTATAACCTAGTGTTGCTTTTTCGCCTTACCTCAGGGGCATTAGTTAATATAGCGATCGCTATCATGCGATTAGAATCAAGATTTTGCTTGCACACCAGATCAACTATCTCTACCTTCGCTATTTCTTCAAGCAATTTTCTTAGTTCAAACTTTATGATCCTATTTATGCTTTGACGAATTTCCTCTAAAAACTCAGCTTGTCCACTATTTTTGATGGTTAATTCTAAAGGAGAAAGTAAGTCTTCTGCCACAATTACTAAATAATTCTTAAAAATAGTGCAAGTTGCTTTTCTTGGAGAACACCCAATCTTTAGTTGATATAAGGCATTAAATTTCTGAGCAATTGTTCTTTCTAGCTGTTTGAGCGTCGGCAAATCTGCTGCCTTAATGGGAAGATTATTATTTTTTATGTCCATAGACCTCAACTCATAAGTCAGAAATGACTAAAATAGTCTTCTGAGTTATCAATAACGGCGTATTTTTATTTACTAAAATATATTAAAGAAATCCAAAGAAATTTGACAGTATCTTAAGATATATCTTTCAGTGGATGCTCATGGGTTTTGAGTAACGTTACATTAAGAAATACAACTTCATTTGAGATTGCTCACTCAGACTCTTAAAAGAATATAAAATAGCTAGACATATGACTGAATGTATTTATTCTTGAGCTAAGAGCTTGACAATAATAAAAAAGAATATTGAACTAAATAAAACCCCTTCTCAAGTGCACATATGCACGAATAAGCTTATTTCCACTATGAGGATGCGTTATTGTAGCTATACGAGGATATAATACCCCTTGATGCACAGGTTAACGTCAGCAGAAGTTTTTGGGAAGAACCAGTCCACAGTATTAGTAGTTGAAGATAATGAAGATAATTTGATCTATCTAGCTCATGCCCTGAATATGTTTGGCTATAATAGCATCGCGACTCAAGATTCCAGAGAAAGCCTCACCTTAGCACTACAACACCAGCCAGATCTAATTATTTTTGATATTAAAATGCCTAATTTGAGCGGTATTGATTTATTTTATATGCTCAAATGCGATTGGCCGACACGCCATATTCCAGTAATTGCGGTGACAGCCTTAGCCAAAGAACAGGAAAAGAAATTAATTTTAGACGTGGGATTCAAAGATTATTTAGTTAAGCCGTTTTATTTAGAAGAGCTAAGACGGTCGATCTCTTCTCATAATTTGTGTACTGTGTAATGAACAGCAATCATTTACTTTTCTTGTTGGTAGATCTAGAACGGCGAACCTGTGGCGCCCTATCTAAAATAACAATAGCTCCAGCATAACCAGTCTCGATCGCCGTATCATAAAGACAGTTAGTGACGCTAATCTGGAAAATCTCCTCCACTAATTCTTGCAGCTTTGGCTTAATGGTTTCATCAATAAAGTTACGCAACTGAATGACTAAATTTGAGGATTGGGCTTCCACCAGCAGCTTTTCGATGGGGGTAATTACATCTTCTAAAGATATAATCAATTTATTTTCCAGGAGATGACAATCAACTCTGCTTGGTTGGTGACCAAACTGATGGCGATACAAAGCTCTAACCTTTTGAGAAACATCTCTCTCTAGCTGTCCCGCAGTAGGGTAAGAGGCAATTGGATAAAAATGTGTATTTAATTCAGTACTCATAACTCAATAATTCAAAGTTAACTAAATTTAAAATTTGATTTAGCTTTTTCAAACAGTGATTGAGTAGTATTTGAGCCTCAGCTACTAAGTAGGTGAGTAAAGCTTAGAATAGCCTCAGTTTCGTAACAATTGCTTTTGGAAACTTAGCTTAACATTAACTATTGTAACAAAAGTTGAATAAAGTATAAAGTTGTGCTGGTCGTAAAAACTAGACAGTTCAATTCGTAATTTCTTGCTTTGAGCGATCGCAAGTTAAGCTAGCTACTCGTCGAATCAATTCATCTAGGTCGAAGGGTTTATAGAGAATTCCATCTGCTCTGCTTTCAGACAGTTGCTGATCTTGGAGTTGATCGAGGGCAGAAACCAATAATATTGGTAAAGATTGACAATTTTGTCTCTGTTTAATGTTGCGAGCAACCTGCAAGCCACTAATTCCAGGCATCATAATGTCCATCAGTATTAGCTGAGGCTGAGTTTCATCAAGGTAGTCAAAAGCATCTCTGCCGTTGCTTGCTGTCGCAACTTGATATCCCTCTGACTCCAAAACAAGCTTGAAAAGAACAGAAATATCATCATTATCTTCAACGACCAAAATTGGGTTTGACTTATGCATTTGAGCATTATTTGAGCTGCAATAAACTTACCTTAGCTCGTAAAATGATACCTTACATCTAGACAAGGATATATATCCTGAGTATTACGAATAAATACTGCTGTAGAAAAAATAAGCTAGTTTGCTTTGAGCTGAATTTGTTCAGGTAGTTGACGCAAAATGAGAGTGTAGATATCCGTTGGCATATCAATATTGGCAGACTCCAGTGCTTCTTTAACTGCCTGAGCTACTTTAGAAGTAGTTGCTAAAAAACCAGACCTGCGGGAATCTACCCAAAAACGAATTTCCAAATTCACCGTACTAGCAGCAAGTTCGTTAACTAAAACATCTGGGTTAGGGGAACTTTCCACCTCTTCTATCTTATCTAAGACCTAACTAATCACAGCGATCGCCTGACTAATATCTTCACCATAGTCAATGCCAACGAAAACTGAACTTCTTCTGCGAGGAGATGCCGTATTGTTAATTACGCTAGCCTGGAAAACTTCCTGGTTGGGAATATATACCACTCGACCATCATAGGTTTTCATGGTGGTTGCTCTCAATTGAATTTGAGTAATTGTACCTTCATATTCCCCGATTACTACCTGATCGTTAATCCGAAACGGACGGGCAGCAAGTAGAATTACGCCAGAGATATAGTTACTCAAAACATCCTTGAGACTAAACCCGATCGCCACACTGGTTAAACCTAACGCACCTAATAACGAGCCAAAGTCCAGTCCCGTAACACCTAAGGCAATTACAAAGCCAATCACCCAGACTCCTCCATAACTAAGTCTGCCGATGAGAAGTTCGGTGTTGGAATCTCCTTCAGTTTGCTTTGCCCAACTGTAGGCTAATGTAGCGGACTCCTTTCGCAACTCCCCAAGTGATACCGATGACTAAGAATGCACCGAGTAAAGAGGGCAAATTACCGACAATATCTTTGAGAAAATCTCTGGTGGTTGTATAGAGACGCTGAGTCACATTGATCGCCAGAGGGGGTTTTTCAAATGCCGTATCGAGCTGTTGTTTCCATCTTTCCGCTAGCTCTTCCGTACTCAAGCCAAAATCTTCGGCATCCTGTTGAGTCACAGTCATTAAAATGCGATTTTTTACTCTTAAGGTAGCTATTTTACGGGGATTGTCAGGGGCAATATTAACTTGGTCTGGAGTTTCAGTTTGCGCTAGCAGACTAGCTATACGACGATTTATGATCTCTGCCCTAGCACTAGCATCAATTTGGGGTAAACTTCCAATCTGGAAGATGGGACGGTTGCGAACAACGACATCAGCGAAATATAAGCCATCGCTAGGGATTGCTACAGCAGTTGGTTGATCAGGAGTGACAATTACCTCTTCGTCTTGAGATAAAGCCGTGGGCGCGATGGAAATAAAAACACTGAGCGCAATTGTGATCGTCAATGCAAAATGCGATCGCCTCCGACGATTGCCCTAATTAGAGTGCTGTGGATGCCAGCAAGAGAAACCTAGCATTTAAAATAAATTCCCTCGTCAAAGCCTGTTCTCAAGAGAACTTAGTAAACTGGTTTCAAGTTTATAATCTATATCCTTGGGATCTATCTGTCCTGAGATAGATAGTTGAGCTACTGTTGCTTTGGTAACGCTTATTCTGCAATCCATCTGAGAATATAAGTTACAATAACAAACCTAACTAGACAATTAGGCACTGGATACCATATTCCCTCTACCTTACATGGCTTCAGATTCAACATCTCAAGAGATTCTTGCAGCAACCACCGATATTAATTTACAAAATTCCGATTTAACTAATTGCGATCGCGAACCAATTCATGTTCCCAATTTGATTCAACCCCACGGAGTACTAATAGCTATAGCTGCGGATACATACCAAATATTGCAGGTAAGTCTGAATACCGAATCGATGCTGGGGATAAAGCCGCAAGAATTATTAGAGCAGCCTTTAGCTAAATTACTGGGAAAGCAGCAGGTTGCAGCCATTAAACGTTGTCTAGAGGAAGACTTCGAGCAGGTTAACCCGATACCCATTGAACTAGCTTCAGGAGAATCTGTCAAAAGCTTTGATGGTATTGCTCACCGCAATGGAGAAATAATAATATTAGAATTAGAACCAAGCATACCCACCCAGAAAGCTAATTTTGAGCATTTTTATCGTTTAGTTAAAAGCCCCATTAGCCGAATCCAGAAAACTAGTACTTTAGATGAATTGTGTCAGGCGACCGCCCAAGAAATAAAAGGGATTTCAGGGTTTGATCGCGTTATGGTGTATCGATTTGATCAAGAGGGTTCAGGAACGGTAATCGCTGAGGCATCAGCAGCAGAATTAGAGTCATTTTTAGGTTTACGCTATCCTGCGACTGATATTCCCAAGCAGGCGAAATATCTTTATACTCTCAACTACCTCCGTCTGATTCCCGATGCGGCATATGAACCCGTAGGTATCACACCTCAATATAATCCCCTCACCAATCAGCCTTTAGACATGAGAATGTCGGTATTACGTAGCGTTTCACCACTTCATACTGAATATCTAGGCAATATGGGGGTGACTGCTTCGATGTCTATATCCTTGATCAAAAATCAGCAGCTTTGGGGGCTGATTGCCTGTCACCACAATACCCCGAAGCAAGTTAGTTATGAAATTCGGACTATTTGCGAGTTTATCGGACAAATAGTTTCCTTTGAGTTAGCTGCCAAAGAAGATACTCAAGACTCAGAATATAGGATAAAACTGAAGTCGATTCAATCTCAATTTGTGGAGATTATTTCCCAAAGAGAAGACCTACAAACAGCTTTAACTGAAAATCACCAGTTGTTACTAGATTTAGTTAGTGCAGATGGTGTGGCATTGTGTTTTGGAGAGAAAATTATCCTTATCGGTAATACCCCAAAGCAAAAAGCGATCGTCATGATGCTTCCCTGGCTGGAATGTCAGTTCCATCAAGACGTCCTATATGAAACTAACTGCCTCGGGCAACAGGATCACGATTTGGTAGTAAATCAAACAACAGCTAGCGGCATCCTTGCTTTACAAATTTCTCGGATACAGAAAACATTCATTATCTGGTTCCGTCGTGAAGTAGTGCAAACTGTTGATTGGGGTGGCAATCCCAATAAAGCAGTAGAAATTAAAACTGATGGAACAATGCGGATGTCTCCTCGCAAGTCTTTCGCTAAGTGGCAAGAAACTGTCAGGGAAAAATCTCTCCCTTGGAAAGCTTGTGAAATTGAAGCAGCTTTAGAGTTACGCAGTTCGATTGTTGGTATTGTCCTGCGTAAAGCAGACGAACTGGCACAAGTAAATAAAGAGCTATCTCGTAGCAACGTTGAGCTAGATGCTTTTGCTTACATTGCTTCCCATGACCTTAAAGAACCCCTACGGGGAATTTATAATTACTCCAGCTTCCTGATCGAAGACTACGGCGCAATACTCGGTGATGATGGGGCGGAGAAACTAAATACCCTGATGCGATTGACCCATCGCATGGAAGATCTAATTAACTCCCTACTTCACTATTCCCGCTTGGGTCGAGCAGAATTACAGCAAAAACCTACCGATCTCAACGATTTAGTGGCGGGGGTTTTAGATGTGATCAAAGCCAGCGCCAGAGATAGTCAAGTTGAATTTAAAATTCCTCGTTTTTTGCCCAAGATAAATTGCGATCGCACTCAGATAAATGAACTCTTTACTAATTTAATTAGCAACGGCATCAAATACAATCAAAAAGAACAAAAAATTTTAGAAATTGGTTATTTAGATCCAGACGATCCCGTACTTGTTGAATATGCCTTGGCACATTCTGACCAAAAAGAATTAAGTACTGTTTTTTATGTCCGTGATAATGGTATTGGCATTCGTGAACGACATCTAGAGTCAATATTTCGCATCTTTAAACGATTACACGGTCAAAAGAAGTATGGTGGAGGGACAGGTGCAGGTCTAACCATTGCTAAAAAAATCGTTGAACGTCATGGAGGCGAAATTTGGGTAAAATCTATTTACAACAAAGGTAGTACTTTTTACTTTACATTGCCCCAATTTTGAGATGAACGAACTGAAAGAGCAGCCATTATTAATTATTGAAGATAGTGATGAGGATTTTGCTGCTTTAGCGAGAATAATTTCCAAAACTAAAATTTCTAATCCAGTATACCGTTGTAAAGATGGAGAGGAAGCATTAGAGTTCTTATATCATGAGGGAGAATATGCCGATCAAACTCTTGCACCGCGCCCTTCCCTAATTGTTTTGGATTTAAATTTACCTGGCACTGACGGCAGAGAGTTACTAGCTGAAATCAAACAAAATGCCCATCTACAAACAATACCAATTGTAATTTTTTCTACTTCTTCAAATCCTAAGGACATTGATGCCTGCTATCGGTATGGAATTAGCGGCTATATGGTTAAACCTATGGATATTAATCGTTTAAATAGATTAGTCGAAACCTTTTTGGAATATTGGTTTCAAGCTGTAGAGTTACCAAATGTTTGAGTTTTAGTCACAATTTTAATTCACACCTGTTACTTGATCGATACAACTTCCAATCCATGACTCTTGACTTTATTTGGGGGATGGCAACGATTCGTAAATTTTACTCCCATATCCCCCTTAAACCTTGGATATAACTGAGTTTCGATTGATAATTGTTTGTAGGGCATAATATTTTTTGTCAAATATTGGAACAATCGTTCTGAAATGTGTTATAGTGTTTTCAGAACAGCAAAGAAACAGTTATGGCAAGACAAAAAGAATTTGAAAAGGAGGAAGTATTAGAAAAAGCAATGGATACCTTCTGGCGTTTTGGCTTTGAAGGAACATCAATGCAAAGCCTGGTGAAAAATATGGGGATAAATCGTAGTAGTCTGTACGAGACTTTTGGCGACAAACGCTCTTTATTTGAAGCTGCAATTACTCATTACGAAAAGACTAGAATGCAGGGCATGGTAGATCGCTTGCTAGAAATGGGAGCATCTAAATCTGCGATCACACTTGTGTTTGATAGCTTAATCGACCAAAGCCTTAGTGATGAAGACCGACGCGGTTGTTTTATAACTAATACGGCGATCGAGTTATGTCACCACGATCCTTCTGTAGCCCAAAAAATTGCTACGGACATGAAGATAGTGGAAAAGGCTTTTTATCAAGTCTTGCTGAAAGCCCAAGCAAAAGGAGAAATCTCCCTAGAGAAAGACTTGAACCAGATAGCTCAATATCTCACTTCTAGTTTTCAAGGCATACGAGTAATGGCAAAAATTAACCAAGAACCAGAATTTCTCAAAAATATTGTCAAAGTAACACTGTCAGTGCTGGACTAATTTTTTTTACCCTTTAATGGAACGATCGTTCCTGATAAAGAACTACTAATCAACAACTAGCAAGGAAAATAATCATGAGCCTTCAAATTTCTCAATCTATCGCTTTAGTAACTGGTGCAAATAGAGGTATCGGACGTGCTTTTGTCGAAGCATTACACCAAGCAGGAGCAAAAAAAATCTATGCTACGGCTCGGAATATTGAATCTCTGCAAGAAGTAGTTGCCATAGACCCCAATCGGATTATTCCTCTAACTTTAGATGTAACAAATCCCGTCCAAATTGAAGCAGCAGCAAAACAAGCAGTTGATATAAATCTGCTAATTAATAATGCAGGAATTGTAACTACTGGGGGACTTTTTACTAATGTGGCTGTTGAAAATTCTCAATTAGAAATGGACATAAATTACTTCGGCACATTGAATATGACTCGTGCCTTTGCACCAATTTTAAAACGGAACGGTGGCGGTGCAATCGCTAATTTGGCATCTCTTTCCTCCCACGTCAACGTTCCCGTATTTGCTACCTATAGCGCATCTAAAGCAGCAGTTCATTCTTTGACTCAAGCTACCCGTGCTGAATTAGCTAGTCAAAATACTCTGGTTATAGGTCTATATCCTGGCCCCGTAGAGACTAGAATGACTAGCGATTTACCACTAGATAAAATTGCTACCAGTCAAGTTGCTGAAACTTTACTGGCAGCAATTGAGCAAGGAACTGAAGATATTTATCCAGATCCTCTGGCATCAAATGTACTTTCAAGTGTAGCCAAAGAGCTAAAAGAGATTGAAAAACAATTTGCAGGTATGTTGCCCGAATAAATACTCTACTTGAGGATGTTTTCACCACGATATTTCAAGCATCCTCTTCATCTAAGCAAACAAGAAAAATCAGAGGAAAAACTATGTTACTCAATACCCCCATTTGTAATTTTGGCTGGCAAGCACCATCATTTACCCTCAAAGATACTGATGGCAAAGCCTATTCCCTGGAGGATCAAATTGGAGAAAAAGGCTTGCTAATCGCTTTTATCTGTAACCATTGTCCCTACGTACAAGCTGTGATAGACCGCTTCGTGGCTGATGCAAAAGTTTTACAGCAAGAAGGTATTAATGTTCTGGCAATCATGTCCAATGACTACAGTTATGTACCCTCAGATAGCCCAACTAATATGAAGCGATTTGCTATTCAACATGGATTTACCTTCCCTTATTTGGTAGATGAAGATCAATCTGTAGGTAAAGCTTATGATGCAGTTTGTACCCCTGATTTCTTCGGCTTTAATGCTAAAGGGGAATTACAATATCGCGGTCGCTTAGATGATGCGCGAATGGGTGATGCAACCAATCGCAAAACCGAACTTTTGGATGCGATGCGTCAAGTTGTATCTACTGGAAAAGGTCCACAAGAGCAAATTCCCAGTATGGGTTGTTCGATCAAATGGAAATAATGATTTCGGCACCAGAATTTGGTTTACTCAACTGTCAATAAATTCAAACATTAGATATAAATGACCATGATTGATTTATATACTTGGACAACTCCTAATGGCTGGAAAGTATCTTGTACCCTAGAAGAATTAGCCATACCATATACCGTACATCAGATTGACATCACTACTGGTATTCAAAAAGAACCTGATTTCCTAGCTATTAATCCCAATGGCAGAATTCCTGCGATTATAGATCGAGCCAACGATAACTTTGCGGTTTTTGAGTCTGGCGCGATTATGATTTATCTTGCCGAGAAAGCAGGAAAACTATTACCAACTGATGTCAAAGGTCGGTCAAAAGTTATCCAGTGGTTGATGTTTCAGATGGGTGGTTTAGGACCAATGCAAGGTCAGGCAAATGTATTCTATCGTTATTTTCCTGAAAAACTTCCCTCGGCTATTGAACGCTATCAAAAAGAAACGAGGCGATTATATAGTGTATTAGAAAGACAGCTTATAGATAATGAATATTTAGCAGGAGATTTTTCGATTGCTGATGTCGCTAATTGGAGTTGGGCGCGCATTCATGGATGGGCAGGGGTCTCAATCGAAGAATTTCCTAATCTACAAAGATGGTTAAAACAAATTGAATCTAGACCAGCTTGTGCAAAAGGAGTTGATGTACCTTTCGCTGTAGATTTCTCTGGTAAGAATAATGATGAAGACAAGTAGTCTCAGATATTAAATCAACATCAGCCACAAAATAACCCTAACATTGCCGAAATGAAGCTATTGTCGGCAATGTATACTGAAAGTAGGTACGAAAGCAGGAGGTTTTGACCTATGCTACAAATAGCGGCTCAAGATTCCTTTTCGGCAATGTTATCTTCATCAAATCATCCTCCAGTTAAACAAGCCTATTCAGAGGAAAGATAATATCTGTTTCCCCACAAAGTATTAGAGCCACTGTAGGGCGATCTTTTTATCGACAGGTCAGGCAACATCTCAATCCAGAGTCCTGTCAGAACTTTGATTCATTATTTGTAACTCTCGAATCAGCATTTCATAACCCTGGTACGAACTAAAACAAGACCCTGGTAAACCTATCCTCAAGAACCTCAAACCGATACAATTCATGCAGATACTCAGGGTTAAAGGACTCCTGTATTTGCCTAACTTATTTGTTGGGGATTAAATTAATGCCGAGAATGATTCGCAGAATAGTCGAGAAGAGCAGCGTAAAATTATCAAATACAATCATTTAGTCTCTAATTACCTGATTTTATACAATGTATTTGAGATTAGCCGAATCTTTCAGGAGCATATTCAAGCAGAGAATAGTCGAAAGCCTCCAATTTTTTGGATTCTCTCTAATCCCTAGTTAATGTAACTCAATCTATACAAGGCTTTGAGGTGATATGGGAGTAAAATTCACAAATCGCTGCTATACTCCTATTTGCGCCAGGTAAAGTAAAAAGCGGACCCCTCTCCCAGTTGCGATTCGACCCATATTATACCCCCTTGATCTTCGATAATTTTTTTGACAATAGATAAGCCAATTCCCGTACTTTCGATGGAGTCTCTGGCTTGTAGAGTTTGAAAGATGGTAAAAATACGCTCGTGATACTGAGGGTCGATCCCCTGCCCGTCATCGGCTACACCAAACTGATAAAACAGCTTTTGCTCCGCAACTGATATGGTAATTTTGCCTTTATTTTGAGGGTGATACTTAATGGCATTGCTGATTAAATTGGTAAAGACTTGCTGGAGTAAGATGGCGTTAGTTTTCAAGATCGGTAATTCGGGAGCGATCGCAATTTCAAATTCCGCTACTGGGAGGATAGCGATCGCTTCATCAATCACCTCTCTCACATTGACAATCGTTGCTGGAGTATTTTTTCTGCCAACCCGAGAGTATTCCAATAAACCCTGAATTAAGCCATCCATACGCTTAACTCTAGACTGCATTAGCTGTAGTTGCTGCTGGTTTTCTTCGGGTATCTGGTCTCCTAAATCTTCACTGATCCAGGTGGCTAAATTAGCGATCGCTCGCAAAGGCGCTTTGAGATCATGGGAGGTGACATAAGCAAAGCGGTCTAATTCCTGGTTGCGTTTTTTAAGCAGGGTGGTGGTTTTGAGCAACTCTTGATTTGTCCACTCCAACTCACTAGCTTTTTGTCTCAGAGAAGTCTCTGCTTTCTCTCTAGTATCCAATTCAGTTTGCAAGTCCAGGAGTAATTCTCCTTGACGAATCGCGATCGCCAACTGTACTGCTAGTTTGTCTAACAATTCAATCTCATCTGAGTTCCATTGGCGAGGATTGGAGCATTGATGAGCAATCAATAAACCCCAGAGATTAGGATTCTGGTTTGATTGAGAGGGAGGAAGCAAAATAGGAACGACTGTATCAGCTTTGACTTGAAACCTTTCTAGCAGTTGAATGTGACATGGAGAAAGTTTTGATTCGTAAATATTATCAATTGCTAAAGTTTCCCCTCTGACATACCTTGTGGCACCTTGGTTTTGAAAACAAGTATCGATTACTTTCTCCCCCAAAGATTTCTTCCACCCAGACTTAACTGATTCTGCCACCACGTCGCCACTCATATCTGAAGCAAATTGATAAATTACCATGCGATCGCAATCTAACAATAGCCGTACTTCCCGCACTGCGATATCGAGAATTGCGGATAAATCTAGAGATTGACGAATTTGCAGGGCAGTTTCGGCAATTAATTGTTGCTGCTGAAAACTTTTGGTTAATTGGCACTGTAATTGATGCCGCTGTAAAACATTTTTGACTGAAGCAGTTAAGCTTTGAGGAGTTAGTTGTCCTTTAACTAAATAATCCTTGACGCCGCTTTTCATGGCTTCTACCGCAACTGTCTCGTTACCCTGTCCAGTCAACATGATCACGGGAGGAATTTCGTTAACTTGAGTTTTCAACTCTTCAATAAACTCCAAACCATCTAAGTCTGGCAACAAGTAATCGAGTAAAACTAAATCTGGTTTGACCAGCGCTAATTGTTCTAATCCCTCTGACCCAGATTCTGCCTCTATAATTTGATAGCTAACCAGAAATTCCTGACCCAGATAGCGACGGTAAACTTCAAGATCTTCGGCAGAATCATCAACTATTAAAATTGTATATTCATGGACAGTCATGGGTTTTGAATCAAGAAGCGATATTATAAATGCTATTTTTTGCTTACTGCTGAGAGATCTAAGTTAAATTTGATGGCAATTTGGCTCAATATTTGTTGCTCTTCTAAGGTTAAACTGCCGTTAGAGGTCGCTATATCGTAGCACCTTTTCAAAGTTAGAGGTGCAAATTCAGGAATCAACTCTTGAAGTAATGCACCTAAATCATGAGGTGTTTCCAGGCTTTCAGCAATAGTCCCCATTGATGAGGGAGATATTTCTTTGAGTTTAGGTAAGATTGCTGCCCAATCTTCATCTGGATAACTTACTTGTACCATGTGCGCCAAAATGCGATCCATAACTTTTGATTGATTTACAGCTACCTGCCAATCTGTATCAGTTGCTTGCTGCATGGCAACAATTTCTGTTTCCGAAACTTTTCCCTGATAGAAACGACAGGCAGTTTGACCTAATACATAAAGCATAGCTGCATTAGTCGAAGCACCGACAACCGCACCGATACCTGGGATAATTTCGACCACTGTTAAACCTGTTTTCAAAACATCTGCACCAAGAGACAGCCCAAAAATCGCCAGTACTTCTCCTCTTCTTGCGGGATGATCCAAATCTAAATTATAGGCTGCGGCAATTTCATACACCATTTCCGTTTGCAGCTTGGTCGTAGCAATCAACTCCACTCCCAAAAAAAATGCCGCAATGGGAGGGATGATGTTGGTGAGTAATCCCAAACGTCCGCCTTCCCAGGTTTTTTGAATAATTAGACGATGGACAATTTGCTCTGGTGTCTCATCAGGATATTGCGATCGCATCTCAACTACAGTAGTCTGTATTTTATCAGTATCCACTTGTCCCAGAAAAGTCATCAGCCAATCCAAGCCAATAACATTATCTGCTGCTTTGAGGAGAGGATTAGACGAAATCCAATCCAAAGTCTTCCCTGTAGATACGGTAGTTTGTTCCAAAACTTTTTGAGTTTCGGTAGTTAGAGTCCTAGTTAAGTTTTCTAGGTTTTGCGAAACTTCTGCCAAAAAACTAGCTGGTGGTTCCATCTTAAAATATCTTGCTGTAGTTGAATAGTACAAAATTCCTGACCATCCCTCTTGTCTCACCTTGGATAGTCAGGAATCATTTCGTTGCTTTAGAGTTATTCTAGCTCTTGATCTAGTCTTTATAAAGCATCTTAACCACACAAAAGGGTGAACTTTGCACTCTGCCCTTGTGCTCTACCAAAAATAAAGGCGTCCTTATACTTAGTTAGTTAAATTTTCTAAAAAGTTAGCTGCTTTTTCTTTGACTGTAGTAGCATCAGCATCTTGAGGAGAAACCATTTTATCTTGGTCAGCACTACCCTGTACTGCATTTAACCCTTTCTGAGCTTCTTGTGTTACTTCCTTGATTCCGCGAGGATTTGAACTAGCTACATCATCTGTCTTATTCTGGATTCGATTCAAACTTACTTCGCCATCAGTTGTTGCACTACTAGTAGCTGCTTGAACAGGATTAGTAACAGAGACAAACAGTAGTCCACATATTAATGCAGTTAGAACCGCGCGAATAGAAGATTTTAACCAGCTGTTTACCTTATTCAATAACATAAATCGTTCCTCAAACTTTTTCATTTATCACTCAATTAATAGCTGAAATACTATCCTTTACATATCCAACTAAGGATATAAAATGTGAATGTTCAATTATCAGTCCTGAGATACATTGCAGTACATTATATAAACTGGGTTGAAAAAGCTATCAGCTTTGAGAAAAACTTTAAATATAAAAATATAAAGTAGTTTATATCGATAGCAAGATGTACTCAAAAGAATATATTTATTAGATTTAAATGAGAGTTAAATTAAATAAACATGGATCAAGAAACACACAATAAAGTATATCAAACTAATAATAGTGATCAGGCATTTCGCACCGCTAATAAGGGGGACGTTATTGATGAATCAAAATCTTTAGCAGAGAAGAAAGAACAGGTAGCAGTGGATACTTGGGATGTTGCTGGTCATGTGAAAGTGCCGACCTATTTCCCTGTAGAAGATGAGACTGGCAAAGAAAAGGCGTTACATCATGTTAAGGATGCTGAAAAAATCTCTGATGTTATTCGTCAAGTTAGAGTTGATGAAGATGGGGAGCGCCAGTGGTAGTCAGATAATCAATCGTAGTCACAAAGCAAGGCTGATAAAACTTATTTTCATAACTATATTCTGTATTTTTACCCGAGAAATACAGTTTTTTTTGCTTAAATCTATTGCTAAGGATTTATATCTACTGAACGATGTAAATATAATAAATCATTTGTAATATGTTGATATGAATTGCATTATAGCAATCTAAGAACAATACTTTACAACTTAAATTATTTGGCTAATAAATTCTTAGAATATAAGCAGAGATAAACTTTTATGAAATTAATTCAATTAACTACGGCAACTATTTTTTCTTTAGCTATGACACTATCTAGTAGAGCAGTTTTGAGTCAAGAAAAAGAGCAAACTGTAGATCAGAATTTAAACCAAGCAGAACAAAATATTGATAATGCTGGTGAAAATCTGCAAGATGCAGGGAAAGCCTTGGGTAACAGTGTTCAAAATACAGGAGAGGCAGCAGAGCAAGGTCTGGAAAACACTGGCAAGGCAGTGAAAGAAGGTCTAAATGATGCTGGAGATGCCATCAAGCGTAACTATAATCAAGCAGAAGAGCAGGTAAAACAAACTGCTGCTGAAGCTGAAGAAAATATTGAGCAAGCTGCTGAAGCCGCAGAGGCAGAAATTGCTCAAACAGCTAATGCAATCGAACAAAGATCAAATTGGGGTTGGTGAGGACTACTCGGATTGCTGGGATTATTTGGTTTGGCTGGCAAAAATCAAAAAGAAGTTGTTGTTGATCGCCAAGAATTTAGATCCTTTACAACCCACCACTACCCGCAGTAGATAATCTACAGTAAATACAGTAAATAATTTAATTTGAAATATATCAAGGATGGGTTTACTCATCCTTTTTTATTGCAATACAATCAAACGGCATTTACTTAGACTAGGTGCGGAGGGATCATACTATCCTAACGAGCGATCGCTCGTTAGTTTCTTTAAAGATGCTACTGCTTTTTGAATATGTTCTCTTTCTTCGGCTTTCTCTAATCGGGAGCATCTCACTTTTTAACTAAGCACAAATACTTAAGCTAATTTCTTGGTTTAAATATGCACACCGAAGTCGCAGCATTTGAGATACATTTTTAGGATTCCATTGTGCGCCAACGATCTTAATTCTGGAAGCTATTTG
>JBCDEP010000075.1:0-27265 GCA_039179675.1 Cyanobacteria bacterium P01_G01_bin.67 | reverse complement strand
CAGTATTATTAATGTCAGCTCCATTTTCTAAAAGTAATATGGTGATTTTTAGGGATTTTGATAAGAGTAGTAATTTAAGTTTTTGTTTTTCTTTGTCACCCAAATTTTCTGCATGCCGAAGGTACTTAAATAGAATCAAAGCACTTTCAGGTTTTTCAACTTCGCTCCAAATTGTATGTCCACCCCAATAGACATAATTTAAATTTCCGCCTTTTTGAATAAATAAATTAATATCTTTTATGTCTTCAACATTAGTAAAGCAGTGTACCAAAGGAGCTGAATAAGAAAATGTATTTAACCATGCATTTGGATCGCCTCCTTGTTTTAAATAATTTTTCATTACTTGAGAAGAACAAATATCTTTAGGAAGGATTCCGACACGACTAAGAATTGCCCATCTATAAAAAATGCTTAACAATAGTAAGCCGAAATAAATAATTACTTTGGCATAATTTTTTTGTGGTTTAATAATAAACTTTGATTTTTGTTTTGAAGTCATACTATTCTCATCACAGTTTACGAGAAAGAATAATTGTAAGTTTTTAAGAAGAATGATTAATCTGCTAACTGGTAAAACAATAATAAGGTTAGTTGAGGAATGATTTGGACTTGTAATACCATTGATTAAAAAGAATGCACTGTTTTGACTAGTTAAATGTACCCAGGCTTATTAGTCAATATATTCTGGAAAACTAGCAACTCGATCAAAGTTAGCAGATTTCAAAAGTGAGATCGCCATAGCATCATCATTTTTTCGCAAGCCTTCATAATGGAAAAATACTTGTCCACATAGATTGCGATCACGATTAGTTTGAATACATTTAATTAAATCTTTAATAGTTAGATCTTTGCCGTTGGCAGTAAAAGCAATTCCTGGGGCAAATTTAGTTAGGGAATTACTGGGAAAAGTCTTTACTAACTGCTTGACTTCTCGGTTATAGCCAGAAAAACTGGGTCGATAGAGCTGGGGATGAATAACATCACACAACCCTTTTTCTACCCAAGCTTTGGAGTCTTGTAAGAGATTATTTAAACCAAAAGGATATACCGCAGGGGAGAGAGAAACAATTGCTTGGGGCTTAATGGCTTTAACTGCTTGATACATTCTGGCTAAAAAGTCCGTTAAGCGATCGGCACGCCACTTTACCCACCGACGATCTTGAGGGTTATCTGGAGGAGGATTCCCAAACTGAGCTTGATACTGCCTAATTGTATAGTCATCATACCCTGCGGTAACAGGTAATCCAGGAAGGCGATCGCAACCTTGAATACCATCTACATCGTATAGGGTAATAATTTCCGTAATGATAGCTAACATAAACTGTTGTACTTCAGGATGAAAAGCATTCATCCAAGTTAAGCCACCGTGTCTTACTATTGCACCCTCGCGATTAATCCCTTGCCAAGAAGGATAATGTTTTAAAATATGTCCTCCACTAAGGAGATGTGAGGCGGCAAAGCCATATTCTAGCCACGGAATCACTTTAATGTTGCGCTTATGTGCCTCAAGAATAATTTCTGCAAGAGAATCGCGCTGCTGTTGTGCATAGTTAGGAGCGATTTGAGCTAACTGATATTGATTCATCACCTGACTGGGGTAGAGGGTATAACCCCGATTCCAAACCACAGGAAAAATGACGTTAAAGCCATAGAATTGTAGAAAATCCATTGCCGCGACAATGTTATCTAAAGATGCGAGTACTTGGCTATGAGGTAGATTAGCAATCCAAACTCCACGTATTTCTAACATTAAGCTTGATGATTAAAATATACTACGGCAACTACAATTAAGCTTAAAAGAAAGAGCGGTACAAGCAAATTAATTGGTTCAATCATTGCGAAATATCAACAGTAATTTAATTAACATTATTTTTTGATTAACTTTCAGGTAGTACTCAGAAAACTATCTTAGGAAAGAATAAAAGACTGTCGATAAGCGTAACAATTAAGCGACTAAAGTAATCTTTTCTAAACTAATTATGACTACTACTTATTCCCCCTCAAACACCCTCGAATCTTTATTAGGTGAGGAAGCCAGTAACCTCTTGACTCATAAGGCAAAGATTCCGAAAGAAATGTTGCACCTACCTGGAAGCGATTTTGTAGATCGTATTTTTGGTCAAAGCGATCGCAATTCCCAAGTATTACGTAGTCTACAACAACTCTACTCAACAGGAAGATTAGCTAATACTGGCTATCTTTCTATCTTGCCTGTAGATCAAGGCATTGAACACTCGGGGGGAGCATCTTTTGCCCCCAACCCGATTTATTTCGACCCTGAAAATATTATTAAATTAGCTTTAGAAGGCGGTTGCAATGGCGTGGCAACAACATTAGGGGTGTTGGGCATGATGTCTCGTAAGTATGCCCATCGTATTCCCTTTATTGTTAAGCTCAACCATAATGAGCTATTGACTTATCCCAATCCTTCGGATCAAATTATGTTTGCTAGTGTTGAGCAAGCCTGGAATCTGGGGGCAGTAGCCGTGGGAGCAACAATCTATTTTGGTTCTGAAAACTCCTCCCGACAGATCCAGGAAGTTAGCCAGGCTTTTGCTAAGGCACATGAATTGGGTATGGCAACCATTCTTTGGTGCTATTTGCGGAATGATGCCTTTAAACAAGAGCAAGATTACCATTTGGCAGCAGATTTGACAGGACAGGCTAATCACCTCGGCGTAACGATTAAAGCCGATATTATCAAGCAAAAAATGCCTGTGTGTAATGGTGGATATGCAGCGGTGGCTCAAGCTACTGGCGACAAGTATGGTCGTACTCACGAGCTAGTCTATAGTGAGCTGTCTAGCGACCATCCCATCGATCTCACCCGATATCAGGTACTCAACTGTTACGCTGGGCGAAATGGTTTGATCAATTCTGGGGGTGCTTCTGGTGATAATGATTTTGCTGATGCAGTGCGGACTGCGGTAATTAATAAGCGGGCTGGGGGTTCTGGTCTAATTTCTGGAAGAAAAGCTTTTCAGCGTCCGATGTCCGAAGGAGTTAAGCTATTTCATGCCATCCAAGACGTGTACTTATCTAGTGAAGTGACCATTGCTTAATTATTAATTCTTAAAGAGTGGGCAGATTATCTATGGCTATAGCAGCAATATTTACGTAATTACTAATCTTGTTGACTTTAGTCAAGTTGCCCACCAAAAACAGGAAACATTGGCACAACCATCATTCCTGATCCTTGAACGGACGCAGCATACTACGTCTCTACTTGACTCTTGATAGATCCACAGCTTAGGCTAAACACAACTCAACCTGAATACAGCTACCTACTCCAGCCATACTGCTGACAATAATTTTTCCGCGATGCTGCTGAACAATAGCCTGGGCAATAGTTAACCCCAGTCCAAAACCTTCTGGCTCCTTGCTGATTGCCAAATCACTTCGCCAAAAATCTTGAAAAATGTAGGGCAAATGTTCCTCAGCTATTCCTATGCCCGTATCTTCAATTGTGATTGTAACTATATTGTGTGTCAGCTTGGTTGAGAGAGTAATGCGATCGCCTGGGTTAGAATACTGAAACGCATTTTCTAGGATGTTAGTAAATAGCCGAGATAATCGATGGCGATCTCCATTCACCACAAAATTACTATTTAGTTGAGTCTGAAAATCAATTGCTTGCGCTTGTGCTAGAGGTCTGAATTGTTCGCTCAGATCCTGAAGAAGCTGATTAAGAGAGAGCCGAGTAAACCGTAGTTCTTTAAAGGTAGCTGTAATATCAATCCTGACTAAAAATAAGAGTTCTTCTAACAGACTCTTAATTTGTTCCACAGCCCTACTGATAATATTGAGTTTATTAACTTGATAAGGCTGAATTTTGTCAGTCTGGCTGAGCAAAATATCTGTGGCAATGTTGATTCTAGTCAAAGGGGTTCGTACATGATGAGAAATATCAGCCGTTAGTTGTTTGAGCCGTTGCACTCCTTTTTTCATTGGTCGCAAAGCCTCATGGGTGAGATAGATGCTGCTTAGGGAAATTAGAATGATTGCGGTAGTGCCCCCTAACTCCAAACCTATTCTTAACTTGCTCAAGGTAACGTCAATTTCTTGGGTTGATTCACTAGCCCGAATGTAACCTTCTAAAGTTAAGTTATGTTGTTTGGGATTATCTGTATATACAGAAATTGTGGCAGTTTGAAGCCGATCTTGACGTTGAAATATAGGAAAATCCTGGTTTGATTTTGCCCGAGATATAGTCGCTAATAATGGCAAGGTCGGAAAGTTATCGCCCCTCCTGGCTAATAGTTTTCCTTGAGAGTCGTACCATTCGAGACTATATTTTTGTTGTGAAAAAAGCTTACGCCATGAAAGTTCTCGATCTAAATTGTGATGACCTTCGGTTTTGATAGTTTTTAAACTAGGGGCAGCAGCATCAACTAAAGTAAGCAATTCTAAATTTAACTGTTGTTTAAGACTTTTATTAACAAAAATGTATAGAGATATTCCTGATGCCCCAAAAATAGTAATCATGATCATCAGATAAGTAAGCAGTAACCGCCTTCGAGGAGGTGCAAAATCTCGGCTAAATATTCGGGTGGAAATATTGATAAGGGACATTAGCACGTGTTTTGTTATGAGGTTAATTTGATGACGATCGCCAAGTTATGCTGCTGTTCACTCCTAAAAAATAAATTGAGGTGACGACCATATTTTAGGAAAATCTTAAGAAGATTAATCGATGCTTTCTTTTACGGTAGGTGGTAACAAGTGGCAAACTCGGAACAAATAGTTAATAATTATTTAATTAATTAATGACGCTTAATTAACTACGTAATATTAGGAACTTTCAGCTTATAGGGAACAGGGAATAGGGGATAGGGAATAGGGGATAGGGAACGGAAAAATAACTTTATTGAAGCTAAAACTAAATTAATCAGCTTAATCAAGCTAAAGGAAGATAGACTTTAAAGCACGTCCCCACCTCTAATTCGCTAGTTACAGTAATTTTGCCTCCATGTTGTTGAGCAATTGTTTGTGCGATCGCCAGTCCTAATCCCAAACCCTCCTGTTGATTAACCTGATCGGCGCGCCAAAAACGCTGGAAAACATAAGGTAGGTATTTTGCCGAAATCCCAATTCCCGTATCGGCAATGGAAACTACTGCCTGCTGATTGATTGCCCTTAGAGAAAGAGTTATTTTGCCCCCACGTTCTGTATATTTAAAGGCATTATTGATTAAATTAGAGAACAAACGACTCAACTGTGAGCCATCTCCTGTAACCTTTAATCCTTCAGCTAAATCAGTCTCAAATTGAATTTTTTGCTTTTGAGCAACTGCTTGAAAATGCACTACCAATTGTTGTAGCAATTCTTCTAGAAAAATAATTGCTTCTCTGGGTTGAACTAATGGTGAGATAACGTCAGTGCGCGCCAGAAAGAGTAAGTCTTCTAAAAGACGTTTCATCTGCTCAGCACCGCTCTTAATTATTTTGACTTTTTTTTGGGCGGTAGGTTGATTCAATTGTTCGGGATCGCTCAAAAGCATCTCGGAGGCAAAACTAATTTTGGTCAAAGGACCACCTAATTCATGGGAAGCATCAGCAGCAAACCTTTTGAGCTGCTCATAACTTTCTAGAGTCGGTTTAAAAGCCTGATGAGTTAGGTAAATACTGCTCATTCCAATAAAAAAGATGGCGGTACCACCCCCAAGCCACAAGCCCAACTGTAGTTGATTCAAGGTGGCTTCTATTTCATAGGTAGATTCACTCGCACGAATATAGCCTTTGAGCTGTAGAGTATCTTTTTGGGTGCCGTCTGTATACACTGCAATCGTGGCACTACGAATTTGGTTTTCCTGTTGAAATGCGGGAAAACCCTCATTTATCGACGAAGATACCCTTTCTTGTACCAGAGGCGATCTCGGAAATGCTTCTCCTTCCCTACTCAATAGTCGTCCATTTACCCCAAACCATTCCAGACTTTGTTTACGACGAGAAAATAGCTCTCGCCAGGGCAAATCGCGGTCTAGACTTTGACGACCCTCAGATTTAATGGTGTCTAGACTAGGAGCAGCTGCCTGTACTAAAGTTTGCAGTCTATTATCTAATTGTTGGTTTAGACTCCGACTAAAAAAAATATAGAGCGCAGTTGCAGAAATACCAAGTACGGTCGCCATGACTAAAAAATAAGCGATTAATAGGCGTTTCCGTAGGTAAGAAAATCCCTGTCCAGAATTAGAGTTGACGACGTTAAGCCAGTCCAGAAGATATCGCAATAAAGTCATTAAAAAAAAATTATATAAACTCAGCAAAAAAAATCTATGAGTTGAATAAGTTGGCAACTGCCACCCAGGTTCATGCCTGTAGGGTTGATGATGGCAGTGGGTTCAAACAATCTACTGTTGTAGTCGGGTTCGATGCAGGTTGAAGATTCAGTCGAGATAAACTTTCGAGTTTGTTCTGGATTTACAGATTTCTGGGAGCTGAAATCATAAATATCCTAGTTAAATCGGCTGCTGTAACTAAACAAAATCGCAATCACTGATCCAGTATGAGTTACTAAACATCTTCATGCTGATTGAAATCTCATCTTCATTTGTTAATCGCAACTTTAATTGATGAATCAGAAGATGAAAGACAGGATAATTTGTCTAAACCTATGGCGTTGCTTGCACTTATAAGGTCAGCCTTGCTTATGTTTGGTCAAAGGGGAGAATGCTATCAACTAATATGCATTTTTTAGAATTGCAATTATCTAGATTTTCATCGCAACTACTTCTCTCTCCCTAATTAGGAGTATAGTAATGTACCCTAAAACTAGGTTCAAAGAAACGATTAAATCGAGATTATTGATCATTCGTTCTCCCATCATCAAATTCTCTTGCGCTACTGGATTCATGATTTGATTGCTTTAAGAGGTGTCTGATTCATCGAGAAAACTCGCTTTTAGCAAACTTAATGACACTCACCAAATTTATTGATTTTCATGAAAAAAAATCTCATCATAAGCTTCAAAATTGTGCTGGGAATGAGAATAATCAAATCATAACTACTTAACTTTTAACCGAAATAACAAGTATTTTGCCTATTTTCAAACTTAGGAATAACAGAGCATTGAAGCTGACATCGATTAAAGAAATAGCCACTGTTTAAGGTTGATGTTTGCTCTCCTTTAAAGATTTTGCTGGAGACGATAACCCATGCCGTATACTGTCTCAATAAAATTGTTAGCGGCTCCAGCATTAGTAAGTTTTTTACGCAGACGCCGAATATGAGACTTGATTGTATCTTCATCTGGGGGTTCTTCAAAAGACCAAAGATTTTCTAAAATTGCACTACGACTTAGTAATTTGCTGCCATTACGGAGAAAAAGTTCCAGTAAACTATATTCTTTCGACGTTAATTTCAAAGTTTGCTCTCGATAAGACACTTTGCAGGTATTTGAATCAAGATTCAAATCTCCCCACTTCAAAATTGGAGACACAGAACTCATCCCACGACGTAGTAAAGCGCGAATTCGCGCCTGTAATTCATCCAATTTATAGGGTTTTACTACATAGTCATCTGCTCCCGAATCCAAGCCTTCAATCTTATCACTGGTAGTATCTTTAGCAGTTAACAATAAGATTGGCATTTTATAATCTCTGGCTCGTAATTGACGACAAAGACTAAAACCGTCGAGCTTCGGCAACATGACATCTAGCAGAATTAGATCGTATTTAAATGCCTTAACGAAATCCCACGCAATTTCGCCATCAGCAGCAATATCTACTAGGTATTTGTGTGCCTGTAAAACTTCAGAGAGTAATTCACTGATTTCCCAATCGTCTTCAACTAGTAAAAGCTTCATTAGATACCTCTTGAAGAATTTTATATTTTGCAGTCAATTGACTGTCTGTTTCTAGTCCAAATATCGATTAATGCACCAAGAATTAAGAACTACTTTCCAATTAGTAATTCATCATCTATGCTGGAGGTGAATTTGATAAGTATAAAATTCACCGTTATCGAGCAAGTATTCAGATTGCTTAAAGCAATTCCTTTTGCATTAGCTATATGTTCTGATAATAATGTGAGAATAATTCAGAACTAATGTTGGTGGAAATAAAATCGATCACTTCAGATATTTATTTGGCAGCAGCAAGAAACTAAATGTGATTTGCTTGAACTTTATATTCTTGCCTCTTTGATGAATACTAACCAAATTATTAAATCCTTGTCAAAGGAAGATTATATTTTACTAGATAACATCCGCGATATTAATTTCAAAATATCCTAGTTTCAGTAACTTCAATCATCAAGATGAACCTATATTAAGCTTTTTTTCTAAACTTTACAGATATATTCTTTAACTTTTGCTGCTAGTTTGAAGCATTATTTATTTACACTAAACTTGCGATCAGGCATCAACTATTTGTAACTTGTGTTACTCTTCAAAGTTCCCAGATTTTATCAATATTTTTACATTCTTGTTCCGAGTTTGTCACCAATGATGAATTATTTTAAATCTGAAATCAATCGCACATATCTCATCAACAGTTATTGCTATTCAGTAAAGAGAGGTTTCTATGGCTACCCCAAACTTAGACAAATTTACTCTGCTATTTATCAAACTTTATCCACAGGGATTTATATATCCGATGGAAGCTCACCAAACCAGCTAAGGATTCATCAGCAAAAGACTTTTAATTTATTATCTATCTATTATGGAGAGCGCATTGTACAATCTTGAAATTAAATTATGATCGCAATCCTTATTCTCTTTAACTCTAAAAGCGATCGGTTTGATCTATCAAGGTTTAATTCAGCTATTAAAGCGCTTTCTCTTAAATAAACTTTCTCTTTTATGTTCTATCCTTATTAGGCAATCGCTGATATTAATCAAGTAATTGAACTAAGTTCCCAAAAAATTCTTTATATCGCTAATAAAGGAATAATATTGGCTCGACAAGGTGAAGATGATCAAGAGGAAAAATATATTGAACAAGCTAAATCTCTGAATTCCAATCATGAAATTATTTACTATGCAAAGGCTTACTTATCTGCTTTGCAAAATAATCATCAACAAGCAATATAAAATCTTAATCTTTTGATCAAGATCGCTCCTGATAAATGTCGATTAGAAGCTTAAATAATTCCTGATTTTGCTCGACTGAAAGACAATCCAGAATTCCTAGCCTTACTCAACAGTTAATAGCATTTAAAAACTATGAAAGACTAAGTAAAAATGATCAGAGTTGAGATTTATAGAGCGATCGCATCTTTATCAGCTGTTGTTCATTTTAATTACATATTTATCTGTTTTTCTTACCCTGACCCAAAGTAAGGCGCATAGTTCACTCAATGCAACGGGTTGCTTGCCCCGTCATGAATAGGGATAAACGCCGTAACTAATCCTTTAGGAGTACTTTAGTACAAGTCCTTTGTGCCTTTTCTCATTCACTAAATTAAATGCCTGGCAGCTTAAAATAGTTTTTATGCCAAATCAAATCTTATAAAATTCTAATTTTTAATTACGGAATACAATATTGGAATTTCTGGCGGCTCGGTATAATGGGTTTCAATTCTCGTCCTGAAAACCTGCTGTTATTGCAAGATGCTTTAGAAAAGGTTTTGCACTCTTGATTTGACCCTAAAATTTGCCAATTGCTTTGCCAAAGAAGATATTTGATTCCATATTTAAAGAGGTTTGGCAACGCCAAACCTCTAAACTAAAACAAATTTAAATTAATTGTTGATTATAATCACTAGGTTGCAATAATTGACCAATAATTAGAGATGTAAATATTTTGCTTCTGCTTCAAGCTGCCTAACTAATTTTTCATTTCCATTCGCTCTTGCCGCCTCTAAACGAGTGTTCAAGCTTTTACGCATGCTTTCGCGGTGGCTAAGATGAGCATTTTTCAGGGTTTCTTGACGTTTATTGTTCATGATGGACTTTTTATTTTAAGTATAAAGTGTATAGGAGTGGATATATAAGATAGCATTTTTATAGTGATCAGGTTTAATTATCAAAGATTCTTCATAGACAAAAAGCGATTGTGATTTAAATCATCATGAAGCCTTGTAAATTAATTACTCTGTTAACCGACTTTGGCGATCGCGATGTTTACGTCGGCGTCATGAAAGGAGTAATCGCGCAAATCTCTCCTCAGTCAAGCATTATCGACCTAACTCATCAAATTCCGCCACAGAATCTACTAGCAGCCAGATTTGCTCTCCTAAACGCATATCCCTATTTCCCAAATGGTACAGTTCATGTTGTAGTGGTCGATCCAGGAGTAGGTAGTACTAGAAAAGGGGTAGCAATCAAGTTAAATCATGGCTATGTGGTTTGTCCTGACAACGGATTGTGTAGCGGCATCTTAGATTCTGCGATCGCTGCTGTCGAATTAACCAATAAACAATATTGGCGAGTAGCAAATTCCAGCCATACCTTTCATGGTCGAGATATTTTTGCGCCTGTCGCGGCACATCTATCTCAAGGCATAGATTTTGACCAACTTGGTTCAGCGATCGACGTGGACAGTTTAGTTAAGCTCAATTTACCCAGATTAGAAATAATTAGTCAGAGAGAAGTTGGCGGCTGGATTCAAGACATAGATCGCTTTGGTAATTTGATCACCAATATTCCTGGTGATTTAGTTAAGGAAAAGTCTTGGCAAATATTTATTAAAGAGATTGAAATTAATTCCTGTAGAACTTACAGTAATGTCAACGAGGGAGAAGTTGTCAGCTTGATTGGGAGTCATGGCTGGGTAGAAATAGCAATCAATAGCGGTAATGCTGCCCAACAGTTACAGCTTACTTGGCAAGATCGAGTTCAATTAATCATCAATAATTAAATCATTAATCATCAAAAAACTATGATTGCTCTATTAGATCGAGAACCACAAACTTATCAGGGACAATTTGGTGAATATACCATTACCAAACAAGATCGCTTGGAAGTAATTATTTACCGCGCAGGATTAGTAATTGCCGCTGCTAGTTTTGCGATCGCCAGTAATCTCTTTTTTGCTCAAGGACAGGCTGCGATACCTGCCCTCACTCCTTTATTTGCCGTCTTTTCACTAGGGTTGGGGGTCAGCCTCTATTTTATTCATATTTATATGAAGGCATTACATCGAGTGCTGCAAGCATTTTGGTTAATCGGCACAATTGCCACCTTAGCGATCGCTATTTCTAGTAATGAACCTCTAGGATTGTACATTTATGAACATCCCCTTAGCTTATTGGGAACAGGTTTTACCTTTGCTGCTTTAACAGGTATTTATTTCAAAGAAGCTTTTTGTTTCAATCGCCTGGAAACCAAGATTTTAACGCCAATTGTTCCTCTACTACTGTTGGGACATATGACAAATCTCATTCCTGTCGAAATGGAGCAAGTATTATTAGGAATCTGGTCAATTGGCTTTAGCGTGTTTGCCATTCGGAAAATGATCCAAGAAATTGATCCCGATATTGGCGATAAATCTGTATTTGCTTATTTAAAACAGCAGCAAGAAATAAAAATGACTTCGAGAACCTCTGATAATGCTAGCTAATTGCTGGCTATCTGCTGATAAGGAGTTAAAAATAGCTTTTGCTCTGCAAGCCTGCGTCTAGTCAAACCAGGAAAAGGAACTAATTGTCCACCCCGATTTGCTTTATTCCAACGGGGAAATTCTCTGGCTGCCCCAGCATAATCTCCTGCATTGAGCTTTCTGATTAAAGTGCTGTCAGTTAAAATCACTGTTCCTGCATTAAATACCAATGAGGTTAATGCCCCTAACTGGTAGGGATTTAATTTAACTTGAACATGAGACTTAACCAGTTGTTGAATATGATAAAGCTCTTGTTCTAATGCCACATTGGCCTGCACCTGGGTAATATATTGACCCAATCTTACTGTTTGACCGTTGACTCTAGTTTGACCATAGCCAATCACAGGCAAACCACTGGTGTCAATGTAGGCAGAAGAACTAAATCCCTCAAAGTTCTTGACTAAATCCACTGCTTCGGGAATTACTTGTAACTTCGATGCTACTAAATTCTTAGTCTGTTGAGGATTTAATTGATAGCTAAAATTTTGATTAGCAATAGCTATAGATTGAAGAGATTTATTTGAAGATCCCTTCTCAGATGCCCCAGCTTGCGAGGTATTTAAGGTAAAACTGAAGACAACGCTACAAGCAAGGGTAAAGTAAGTATAACAATGAGATTTAACCGATTTTAAGCGCATATTTAAGATATTTAAGGCAAAATACTTGTCTAAGTAAATATACCTGGGTCGGTGTGAATATAACGGAAAGAGCATAATCAGCTGATTTTCATCTAGAGATGGATGCTGAATTTGCTGAATCGGTTTGGCGAAGTAGCAATCAAACATCTGCAAATCAACACCCCAGCAGATCAAAGAATGATTTAATTAAGTAACCGTGAGCAAAACTAAAATCTTGAACCATGTCCAGTAGCGATCGCTCAACCACCAATGCCGACTGTATTGTGATTGGAGGGGGAATTACAGGCTTGATTACGGCGACTATGTTGCAACGCCAAGGACTTAAGGTAACTGTACTAGATAAAGGCAGAGGTATTGGCGGACGTTTGGCTACTCGCCGTATAGTAAACGAAGAAGATACCGAAGGAGTGTTTGATTACGGCACCCAATATTTCAGCGTTAAACAGCCCCAATTTCAGGTATGGGTAGATGAATGGCTAAGGCAAGGTGTAGTTAAAGAATGGTGTCAGGGTTTTGGTGAACCAGATGGCAAACCACGATACTGTGGAGTTAATGGCACTCGGGGAATTGCCAAGTATTTAGCACGAGATTTAGATATCCACACTAGTACCAGGGTGGTTAAGGTTAGCTATGACGATCACTGGCGCGTAGAAACAGCAGAGAAAAGCTATTATCAGGGAGATATGTTGGTGATGACTCCACCTGTCCCCCAATCTCTAAAATTACTGGATGCATCACAAATTCAATTGCCTGTAGAAATTAAAAAGTCCTTAGAGCAAATTGATTACCATAGTTGCCTTGCGGTTTTAGCATTACTGGAAAAACCAAGCCAGATTCCCCCTCCAGGAGGAATTGCCCTTAAACATGAATCTTTAGTTTGGCTAGGGGATAATCATCAAAAAGGTATTTCTTCCCGTGGTTATGCCGTAACAATCCATGCGAATCCTGATTTTAGTAATGCTCATTGGGAGTGTGATGATTCGGAAATTGCCGAGTATTTATTTAACCAGGCATATAGCTATCTGGGTTCCACAGTAGTTGATTTTCAAGTTCATCGTTGGCGATATAGTTTGCCTCAGACTTTTTATCCTGAACCCTGTTTGAAGTTGCCTCAATTATCACTAGTAATGGCTGGAGATGCTTTTGTTGCTCCCAAAATAGAAGGTGCGGTAACTTCGGGAATTGCTGCGGGAGAATTTATTGTTAATTCACAATCCAGGGTCAAATGAGGAGCAAAATTTTCTTTCATGTTATGCGCCCTCAATTAAAATAATTCCTACCTAGCCAATCCCTTGGCGTTGGTAAATCAAGGTATAAAAATTAGATTCATTTGCTAGATACACATTTTTTAAAAGCTAAGAGCTAAAAGTTATGAATTGAAATACTTTATACGTCATGTATCAAATTACCAACGCCACCAATCCCTTTAATTATCGATAAACATCTTGACTCTTTCCTTCTCAACAAATAAATTGATGCGTAACATCAGTTCTATAAATACTTTTTAAAGAAATTTGTAAGTTCACACCAAGAATCTTCTGCTGCCAACTGATTATAAGAGGAGCGTTCGTAACAGAAAAATCCATGATCTGCATCATCGTAAACCTTTAAACGATAATCCCGATCAAGTTCTTGAAAGCGAGATTTTATCTGTTGAATGCGCTCTTTAGGAATAAATGGATCTGCACCACCAAAGAACAAATAAACGGGAATATTAATATTTTTGACTGCTTCTAGCCACTCATCAAGAACGACACTGTAAAAAGGTGCTGCTACAGTGATTTCCGAGGAAAATTTAGTAGCAGTATAAAAAACCATACTTCCCCCAAAACAAAAGCCTGTTACACCAATCCGATCTGAAACCACATCTGCTCGCGATTTCAGATAATCTAATGTTGCTTTAATATCTTCTTCTACAGTCTTACTAAAATCCAGACTGGACATCATCGCTTTAGCAGACTCAACTTCAACATAGTCAAATTTATTGTGTGGCAGATTTCGGTAATATAAGTCTGGGGCGATCGCAATATATCCTTCATTAGCAATGCGGATAGTAACATCTTTGATGTGCTGTGTTAATCCAAAAGCCTCCATCAAAAATACAACGGCTGGCTTGGCAGCATTTCCAGCGGGGATACATAAAAAAACTGGCATTTCCCCATCAGGAGTAGAAATTATTACTTCGTGCTGTTCGATTGGCATCTATAAACCTTTGAGAATTTATAGATACTCTAAAAAAAATACGCTGCCTGTTTATAGAACAAAGTTGCAGAATTTTAGTAAGTTATTGCGATTTAGCTACATATTGTCTTGGTGTAACACCAATAATGCGTTTAAAGTATTTAGTAAAGTGACTTTGGTCACAAAAGCCGACGCTAGAAGCAATCTCTGAGAGATTGAGATTCCCTTGGTGCAATAAATATTGTGCTTTTTCAATTCGCTGCTGTAATACGTACTGGTGAGGAGTTTTATCTGTAGCTTGTTTAAACAAACGTATAAAATGGTAGGGACTGATTTGGGCGATCGCAGCTAGCTCAATGACTCTTAAATCCCGATCTAGATGTTCTTTGATATATTCAGTTATTTGTTTGAGCTGTAATTTAGATAAGCCATTGCCATAACTAGAGAGTTTGGGCTTGGTCGTACAGTAATTTCTTAATAAGTGAATTGCTAATGTAGTTTTGAGACTGTCAATCAATAACCTACCCGCCACTTTGTGAGACTCTAATTCATCTTTCAAGGTTAAGAAAATTCCTGAGATCAGTTTGTCCTGCTCATTCATAAAGTGGGGAATGAGTTCGATGCGATCGCTATCTACCAAATCTTGACCTACTTGTTTTAAAAGCGCGGGTTCAATTGCTAAAATTCCAAACTCAGCTAAATTATGCCAATTACAGCGATGAGTAATGCCATTAGGAATAACTGCGATATCACCTTGATTCCGCTGCTCTTTTTGAATTCTTCCATCTAGCCACCTTTCTCCTGGGGAATCCGAAAACCCAACGGCAATTACGTGCATATTATGTTGATGTACTAATGTCTCAAACTTTGGCTGTTGATGAAGTTCAAGATGAATACTGTTCCATCCTAAGCTGGAAAGTTTGGCAGGATAAGGGACAAAATCATTTGATGCTTTGATCTTTTTGTAGTCAAGGAGTTTAACCGAAAGGGATGGCGAGGTGTTGACTATTTGCTCTGGAGTTTTCACTATTCTTTATCTATATCAAACAACTACCTGTAAGCTTTCATCCTCAATTGTTACCTTAACATCATGAGTTTGAGAAAAAAAGACTCCAAGATCGAATCTTTTGTCTGAATAAAGACATCGAACTTAGAAAAATGATTAGACTAAGAAAATAAGATTGCTTAATTATTCTTAATCTAAGATCATGAAATCAATCCCCAAGCTCAAACAGCCAGCACTATTACAAAGATTGCAATGGATTGTCCAGCCTGACAAATATATGAATACCGCAGTTAAGCAAGCTCCAGATTTATTTGTAGGTGAGATAGCCCCTAGAGTTCCCTATATTTTTGTTAATCATCCCGAAGCAATGCGCCAGATTGTAACCAGCGATCGCGCTAAATATTTTGCCTCCAGTCGAGATAACGCCATCATGCAGCCGTTGGTGGGAGATAATTCTTTATTACTGATTGAGGGCGATCGTCACAAACAACGCCGAAAGCTACTATTGCCGCCTTTTCATGGAGAAAGAATGCAGGCTTATGGTAATTTGATCTGTAATCTCACTCGCAAAATTATCGATAAATTAAAGCCAGAACAGTCTTTTGCTGCCCGAGAAGTATCCCAGGAAGTATCTTTACAGGTAATTTTAGAAGCAGTTTATGGTTTGCACGATAGTGAACGTTCTCAAGAGTTAAAGCAACGCATTACCCAACTTGCTAATATCTTTGAATCTCCTCTCACTTCGGCATTTCTCTTTTTTCCTTGGCTACAGCAAGACTGGGGTGCTTGGAGTCCTTGGGGGAATTTTGAGCGTCAAAAGAAAGCTATTGATGAAGCAGTTTATCAAGAAATCGCTACCAGGAGAACCGAAGATAATAGTCAACGCCAGGATATTCTTTCTCTGATGATGTCGGCACAAGATGAGGCAGGGGAAGGGATGAAAGACTCTGAACTGCGGGATGAACTGATGACGCTAATGTTAGCAGGACATGAAACCACGGCTACCGCGATCGCCTGGGCATTATATTGGGTTTATCGCTATCCTGAGGTCAAAGAAAAATTACAGACTGAAATAGCTAATTTAGGTGTAGATCCTGACCCAATGGCAGTAGCCAAACTACCTTACTTAGATGCAGTCTGTAAGGAAACGCTGCGGATTTATCCTGTGGGAATGCTGACTTTCCCGAGGACAGTTTTAGAATCTACTGAACTATTGGGATACAAGCTGGAGAAAGGAGAGGTGTTGATGGGGTGTATTTATTTGATGCACCAGCGATCAGATGTCTATCCTGAACCAAATAAGTTTAAACCAGAACGCTTTCTCGAACGGGAATTTGACTCTTTTGAATTTTTCCCCTTTGGCGGTGGTAAACGTCGCTGTATTGGGGAAGCTTTAGCGATGCTGGAATTAAAGCTAGTTTTAGCCACAATCGTCTCTGAATATAATTTAGAATTGGCAAGCGATCGCCCTGAAGTACCAGCTAGAAGAGGCGTTACCCTGGCACCTAAAACAGGTGTGCCAATGGTCTTTAAAGGCAAAGCATGATTCATGTCACTTCCTTGAAGAAGCAAAGAGTAAATATAACGTTCTCGTACTTGCGAGGAACATCTTTGATTATGTTTGGGAAAAGGGAAAAGGGAAAAGGGAAAAGGGCGTAATGCGCCATCGTCAGCGAAGCTGACTTTGATGCGATAGCATCTGTGAGTCGCTCGCCTATTCCCCGTCAAAACCATTCTATATTCAATTACAACTATCCACTTACAAACCATGAATACTTTAGAAATTCAGTCAATTTTACAACAGGAAACTACTACCACCATTGAAGCATTAGAGCTTTTTGATCAGCTGGATACAGTAGGACTAGAATTTATGATTGGTAGATGGCAAGGATCGGGATTTAATAGTAATCATCAGATGGATGGCTTATTGGAAACTATTGGCTGGTATGGCAAAGAGTTTGTCGATCAAGATCTGGTTCATCCCTTATTATTTGCTGATGGTAATGAAATTTTTAAGGTAGATCCTAATCCTGTAATTACCGAGATCGGTCTGGGTTTATCAATCCCGCAACATAAATCACTTCAGCCTTTATATCAAGGGATGAGCAAAATGCTTAAAACAGAAAAGAGTAAGGCTAGAATTCGGATGATGGAATATCGCGATCACCTTAGTGCAACTATGATTTATGATTATCTACCAATTCACGACGTTTTTCGGAAGATAGATGACAATACGGTTTTTGGTTTAATGGATTGGAAAGGAATGTCGCAACCATTCTTTTTTATTTTAAAAAGAACATAATTCTTCTCAATCCAGAAAGTTTAATCATAATCAACTTTTTTTCTCGATGCTTTAAGTAAACTTCGTTTTGCTTTGCTCTCTAATCTTCTTTTTTTAGCACCTTGAGTTGGCTTAGTCTTTAGCCGTTTTTTGGGTTTAATTAATGCACTTTTAATAATATCTTTCAATCGCCTGAGAGCATCCTCTTTATTCTGATGCTGAGTACGGAACTGTTGCGCTTTAATTATAATTACCCCATCTTTAGTGATTTGAGACTGGTTAAGTTTGTGTAATAGTTTATCTTGATAAAATTTTGGTAATGAGGAAGCCTGAACATCAAAACGTAAGTGGATAGCTGTCGCCACTTTATTGACATTCTGACCACCAGCACCTTGAGAACGAATTGCCCTGATCTCGATTTCAGAACTAGGAATACTAACTTGATCGGATATTTTTAACATTAGCAATTAGGTTTAGTTATAATTAGTTATTAAACAATTTTTTCTAATCGGCTCAATCTTATCTGCCTTGATCAGATTGCTTAGGAATTATCATTAATAAATCGGTAACTCCTAAATCTAATCCCTGTTGATTAATTAAAGTAGATACTTGTCCGCGATGGTGAGTTTGATGATTAAAAAAGTGTTGTAGCAACTGACCAAAATTTTTAGAATATAAATTTCCCTTAGTATTAGAATATGTAAGATTATGCTCTAAATCTTGGGGAATAATTTCCTGACACCAGTCAGAAATAACAACATCTAGTTTATCTCTTAAATTAGTTAATGTTTCTAGATCTTCAGTCACAGTTAAATCTAACGTCTGATAACTGTTTAGCTCTGGTAAATTATCTAGGCTGCGATATTGGTTCGAGTGTTGAGCAAACCGTCTTAACCAAATAATATCGGCTACATAAATATGATTAAGAGTTCCTATAATTGAACCAAAAAATGCTCCGCGATCGCGCTTAATTGACTCATTATTTAACTGTGATGCAACTTGATATACTTTCTGATTCATCAATTGGTTATACTGACTCATCAAACGTAAGTTAGACAAAAAGCTCATAGATTATTTCTGAATAATATTTTCTAGCTACATATTTAATTCTTATCAGCAATATTTTTGGTTAGGAAATCGATAAAAACTTTGACCTTTAATGGAACATAATTTCGAGAAGGATAGAGAAACCAAGCTGAAGTATCAAAATCTGATGCAGTTACCTCATATTCAGGCAAGATTTTAATTAGTCTACCAGCTTTCAGATCTGACTTAATTAGCCAGTGGGGTAACAGTGCTAATCCCATGCCAGCGATCGCACATTGTTGGAGTGCAACGGCATTAGAAATCATTGTTCTACCACTAACAGATATTTTAGATATTTGAGCCTGTCGATCTCGGAAAATCCAATGAGAGCGAAACCCAGCTAGAGGAAATAGTAAACAATTATGCAGGGTAATGTCCTGGGGTTGTGCAATTTTCTCATGTTGCTTGATATATTCTGGACTAGCACAAACTGAATACTGGGTTGAAATTAGTTTTTGGGCAATTAAGCTAGAGTCTTTTAATTTGCCTAAACGGATTGCCAGATCAATTCTCTCGCTGATCAAATCTAAACGCGAATCTGTGAGGAGTAAATCAACTGCTAACTGGGGATATAACGCCTCAAATTCAGCTAATAGAGGAATAATACACTTCAGTCCCAAAGATACCGAAGTCGTTACTCTCAATGTTCCTGTTGGTTGTTTAGATTCAGCCACAAACTCAGCCGCCTGTTGAATCTCTTCTACAAGTGCTTCAATGCGATGGAAATATGATACTCCAGCCTCTGTAGGAGATAATCTTCTTGTTGTTCTGTGAAACAGTCTGATCCCTAATTCTTTTTCTAAACCTGAAATTGAGCGAGAAACAGAAGATGGGTCGATGTTGCGCTCTCTAGCTACGGTAGCAAAGCTTCCTTGTCGCATTACTTCGATAAAAGTTTTGAGTACTGCTAATTCCATAAACTAGCCTGAAGTTACTGTAGCTAACGAGTGTTAATTTGGGACGATCAGATATTGTTTTTGGGAAACAGGGAATAGGGAATAGGGAATAGGGAATAGGGAAAGTCCTGACCCTTATTCGTAATTCTATATTAGTGCAAATTTTACATTATAGTAATGTTTAAACAAGTATTTACTGCGTAATCAACATTGCTTATGCTGCCATTAGAGTAATTATCAATAGGTGAAGATTAATGGCAAAAGTAGCATTTTTAGGTATGGGTGCAATGGGTTCACGAATGGCGATCGCTCTGCTCAAAGCAGTTAATGAAGTCACAGTCTGGAATCGCAGTCATGGCAAAACCGAGGCATTAAGACAAGCAGGAGCGAAAGTTGCAGATACACTCCGCACTGCGGCACAAGATGCTGAGTTTGTGATTAGTATGGTGCGTGACGATCAAGCATCAAAACAAGTCTGGCTATCAGATGGTGGTGCTTTGGCTAGTATGACAAAAAATGCGATCGCAATCGAAAGTTCGACATTATCCGTAGCCTGGGTAAAAGAACTGGGACAAAGATTTAAGCAGCAGTCAATGGCATTCCTCGATGCTCCCGTTGCAGGAACATTGCCCCAAGCCGATACAGCTCAGTTAATTTATTTTGTTGGTGGTGAGTCAGCAACCTTGAAACAAGCTATCCCAGTTTTACAAGCAATGGGAAGTAAAATTCATCATCTAGGTGCAGTTAGTAATGGGATGGCAATCAAATTAGCGGTCAACTCCCTATTTACGATTCAAGTAGCCGCCTGGGGAGAAATAATCAATACGATCGCTCAATCTGGATTAGAGGTAACTCAAGCGATCGACATTCTGACTTCAACTTCTATCTGTAGTCCTGCTGCTGAAATAGCAGCCAAATCGATTGCTGACAGTAACTTTGCTCCTTTATTTCCCATTGAGTTAGTCACTAAAGATTTGAAATATGCTCTTGAGACTACTCCTGTAAATCAGCAAGATTTATCCTTAATAGCAGCCGCCTACCAAATTTACACTAATGCTACCCAGCAGGGATATGGTGCCGATAACATCACAGGAATTGCTCAAATCTATGACTAAATAGCTGTTTGACTGGTAGTGATCAGAAATAATCCGCCACAGACTGAGAGATGAGATTTTGAGGATATCAAATGGCGAAACAAATAGTAGGCTTATTATTTGGTGGTGGTTCAGGAGAGCATGAGGTCTTGATCGCTTTCTTTTTCTGATTCTAAAATCACGATTATGATCCAGATTGTTCCTCTTTTTTTACATTCTTGTTCCGAGTTTGTTACCAATAATTGATTAATCTAAACCTGGAATCGATCGCACACATCCCATCCACAGTTGTTGCTATTCAGTAAAGAGAGGTTTCTATGGCTATCCCAAAACTCAGACTAATTACCACCAGCAAAAAAATTTCCACTGCTACTTACCAAACTTTATCCACAGGGGTACATGTACCTGATGGCAGATATATCTCTGCTGGAGCGAGGATTGTAACTCAATCAACTGCCACCAGTCTATTGTCAGTGGCTCAAAAAAGACGCTACCGAAGCCGTCGACAACCCTTGTTTGTCAACAATACCCATTTGAAGCTGGTGACTATACAACAACCAGCGGAACCCAGATTTGTCGCTGCTTAATATTTTCCTAATTAACATCACAACTAATGGCTCTAATACGTGCGAATAGGCGTTACCCCCTACTTTTAACTTTTGACTTCCTACTTATCGTTACCCCCTAAATAGAACGATGACATCTAGTTTTTCCACCAGACAGTCTCCTTTTAGCCAGCTAAAAGAGCAACTTTTCGGCAATCCAGAGCGATCGCTCAAAGAGGCTTATGAAGCTGCCTCTAGAATTAAATCCATTGAGAATCATTATTTTAATGGCTACAGAGTCCCAATTGAATCATTGAATATAGATAATTCTGCTCAAAATGGGAAAGCCAATCGATTACAGGCAGAAGTTCTCGAAAATTTAGAGATTCTCCAAAGCCGAATGGATCAGTTTAACTCCAGCAGTGCGGCTTCGGGTAAACTTGGTTCCAATCATCTCGAAAAGCTGATCTTTGTTGAAGGTATTTTGGCTAACTATACTCTCAACCAAATGTCGGCAGGGGCTTTGGTGCCGCAAGTTAGAGAAAGTATCCCCTCCAATATTGTTGATGTGCCATCAACAACGGAGCCTGATCCAAAGGCTAACTCTCCCCTGAAAAAAGCTGTGAATCCACGGCAAAAGCGCAAAGATAATTCCCCCTTGAATTCACTGTTTTCAGCTTCAGGTTTATCTGGCTCAGGAACTTTACCAGGTTCAGTGGGCAAAACCTTTACCAAAATCAAACAAGACCTCAATCCTCAATCTGAAAAGGATGTGGTAGATGAGTTTCATCGTTCCCGAGCGGTTACTGTAGTCGGCGTCAGACTTCTAGCTCTGTTAATTATAGTGCCAATTGTGTTGCAACAAGCATCGAAAAATTTGGTGATTGCTCCCCTGGTTCAAGAATATCGAGGTCAAGAGGCAACTGCCATTACCATCAATAATTTAAACTCGGAATGGAAAGAAGAAGCACTGACAGAACTTAACACCTATGAAGAAGAACTAAAAATGGATCGAATGCTCGAAGGTGCAGCTCCCATTGCGCCCGAGGTAGTCGAAGAGAAGGTGCAATCAAAGGCTAATGAAATTGCCGAAGTCTATCACCATAAGAGTACTAATGCCATTAGTAACGTCTTCGCTGATTTAGTGGGTATCTTAGCATTCGCTCTAGTGCTGATAATTAGAAGAAAAGATATTAGCGTTCTCAAGTCATTTATTGACAACATTATCTATGGATTAAGCGATAGTGCCAAAGCTTTTGGGATTATATTATTTACAGATATGTTCGTTGGTTTCCACTCCCCCCACGGCTGGGAAGTTTTACTCGAAAGTTTGTCCAATCACCTGGGAATTGCTGCCAGTCATAGTGCGATTTCTTTGTTTATCGCTACGGTGCCTGTGGTGATGGATACGATGATGAAATATTGGATCTTTAGATATCTCAGTCGGATGTCTGCATCTACCGTAGCCACTTTGAAAGAAATGAATGAGTAGATAACCCTGATCACTAGAATGCCAGGAACTTGATGCTCACGTTCATGCCCTCGCTATCAACTATCAGCACACAACTAAAGACTAAAGACTAAAAGCTAAAGACTAAAAACCAAAAGCTAAGAACTAAAAGCTAAAGACTAAAAACCAGCAAGTTGGAACACAACTAATTCCCTTCAGGTATGTTCTGGGAGATGCCATCAATGCAAGTGAAATGGAAAAAATTACTAATTAAAACTGCATTATGGTTACTCGCCGAGATTTGGCTCAACTTTTTAGGTATGGATGATATTGCCGATTACAGCGAATTTGTGTTTGAGCGTGATTTAGCAAATCGAGAAAAATATACGATACTTATTGGAGATTTTGAAATGGCTACCAGAAGAAATTCTAAGTTTCGCAGCAAAAAATTACCCAATCCCCAGGATATATTGGATAATTCTCGTCAAAGCAACGTTTTACAGTTAAGTTCTCATCGAAAACGCAAGGATCGTAAATCTGTAGCTGCCAGATCTTTTCAGGAGAAATTCAAAATCTACACGGGAGAACATCTCCACGGAGTACAGGTTATTTTGCGCTTGGCAAGAACTGTTATTCCAGGAATCTTGCCCTGGGTAACTCTTTGGGGTGTCTATGGGTACTTGATTTCGTTGCTCAATCATTGGGGCATGCTCCCCGAAATTGCTGACAGTAAGGCGATCGCCAATGCGGTAGTGGGACTAACTTTAGCATTGAGTTTGTTATTAGCTTTTAGAACTAATACAGCACATGATCGCTTTTGGGAAGGACGCAAACTATGGGGGGCAATGGTCAATGTGGTGCGTAATGCGGTGCGGGGTATTTGGATTTATATCGGCGAACTCGAACCCGAAGATCGTCAGGAAAAAGAGGCAGCGATGCGCCTAGTAACTGCTTTTTCTGTGGCAATGAAGCTTCATCTCCGCCGCGATCCCGTTAATCCAGAATTACAGCCCCTAGTGTCGGCGATCCAGTATCGGCGACTGCAACAGACTAATCATGCACCTTTAGAAATTGCTTTTTGGACTGGGGATTATTTACAACGTCAATATGAACGAGAACAGCTCAATGTGTTTCAGTTGACGGATCTCCAGAATTGCATCGATGAGATGGTAGATATTTTAGGCGGTTGTGAACGAATTCTAAAAACCCCCGTGCCGTTGGTATATACCATTGTCTTGAAAACCCTGATGATCGTTTACTTCCTGGTGTCTCCCTTGGGAATGGTTGGGGGACTAGGCTGGGGTACGGGGATCGCGATCGCCTTTATCAGCTTTATTTACCTTTCTATCAATGAAGTAGGGGCAGAAATTGAAGAACCTTTCGGACACGATCCCAACGATCTACCCCTCGATTTCATCTGCGACACTATTAAAGGCAATGTGGAAGATCTAATTCAAGAAGCTTCCAATACCCATCCGCCCAAAGTAATTAATTTACCAAACATTTCTCATAAAGCTGCCTAATAAACATTTCAGAATAAATCTATGTTATTTCTCATCTTAGAAAATTTGATGCTGCTCACGTTAGCGATCGCCATTGTCTTTGCCCTGCCTCTCATCATCATGCTGATCTTATTTGCCCCCGATGCTTATGACTAAAGTTTTACCATTTCATAATGTTTCTCTATATATAAACTTCAAATATTTGGGGAAACAGGGGAATAGGGATAGATTCATAGCTTCATTTAGTTTGTTCATTCATATTCATTTAAGTCTAGTGTCTGAATGACTAAAAACTAAAAACTAATGACCAATCCACACATAAACACAGCATGATTGCATTACCGTTATCATCTCATTACAGTAAATTCTTACCCCGATTCACCAGACTGGCAACTGTCAGTATCATCTCTAATATGATGGTGCCTTTAGCAGGTATCTGTGACACGGCATTTTTAGGTCATCTGTCAGATATTCGCCATCTAGCAGGGGTAATTCTCGGGGGTATTTTATTTGATTATCTCTATCGCATCTTAAAGTTTTTCCGTAATGGTACCAACGCCATCACTGCCCAAGCTGTCGGTCAAAATAACCCTCAACAAGTGTTGTTAGCAGTTCTTAGGAGTGCCCTAGTAGCGGGCGCGATCGCCTTACTGATTCTAGTTTTACAATATCCGATCCAAAGATTAGGCTTTGGCATACTCTCGGGTTCTCCAGATATAGAAGCGATGGGAATTGACTATTTCAATGCTCGTATTTGGGGCGCACCTGCGGTATTGCTTAACTTTGTCCTGATCGGTTGGTTTCTCGGGCAAGAAAAAAGTGGTTTGGTGCTGGCTATTTCGGCGATCGCCAATGGCTCTAACGTGCTGCTGGACTACATTATGATTAACCACTGGGGTTGGTCTAGTATGGGTGCAGGATTAGCAACGGCGTTAAGTCAGTATTTAGCTTTAGTGGTGGCTTTAGTGGGAGTAGCCATGAGTATCAATTGGCGAGTATTATCCTCGGCATTACCTCAAGTATTAGATTGGCAAGCATTAAAATCAACTATTATTCTCAAGGGCAATATTCTAATCCGCTATCTAGCCATGATTACTGCCTACTCGATCTTTACTAATCTCAGCGCAGGCATGGGAACAGAAGTAATCGCCACCAATGGCTTATTATTGCAAATTGTTTTATTAAGTCAATTTACAGTTAATGGAATCGGTCTAACTACCCAAACCCTAATTGGTAATTTCAAGGGGAAAGGAGAAACCGAACAGATGCTCCCACTGTTAAGCGTCTCGATGTTCACCAGCCTGGTAATTGCGATCCTATTTGCTTCGATCTCCACCTTATTTCCTCAGCAAATATTGAATTTATTTACCAGTCACGGCAACATTAATCAAACTGCGATCGCCTATATAACTTGGCTGCTGCCACTGCTAAGTTGTGGTGCGATCGCCCTAATCCTGGAAGGGTATGTAATTGGCTTGAAAGAAAGCGCGAAACTACGCAATTCTGCCCTAACTGCACTGGGATTAGGATTTATACCCCTAGCAGGATTTGCTTGGTATTTTCAGAGTAATCACCTGCTATGGTTATCATTAACTTCCTACATGGCGATCTTAGCAATTTCCCTCGGAGTGAAAATTTTCGGGATTCAAAGCGATCGCCAGCCAGCATTACAGAATCAGTAAGTAATTTTGCGAGATCGCCTAGCTTGCTTGATTTTTAGAGCAGGGCGATCGCAATTCTCAAGCTGAGGAATTCAAACAGTAGTAAATAGTTATTGTGTTATGTATGAGTTGTCAGCATACTGAATGATAATGAATACCTTAATAAACATACCTGATGATTTAGCCCGCAGATTAGACAACCATGTTTCATCCCCCAAAAGTGAAGTTACCAGTAGAAATGCTTTTATTGTTAAGGCAATTAAACAACTTTTAGATAAAGTCGAAAGTGAAAGTAACTGGTGCGAAGAAATTATGGCTTGGCAAGGGGGTAGTTTAGAGTTAGAAAGAGAAGAATGGACAGGATTTGGCAAATAACCTCAACTACTTTCAAAGAGCAAAGGATCTAATGGTGATTAATTGGAGAGATTGACCTAGATCGCCGAATTCTCGGATTTTTAGAGCAGGGCGATCGCAAATCCTCATAAAAGCACACCAAAACCTAACAAGACCAAAAGATTTCCCCATCTGTGTTAATCCATGTTCATCTGTGGATGAAATTAACTTTCTGATTCATTGAAGCGATCATTTATACGGTTTACCGTGAGCAATTCCCTAACTTCCGTTTCCGTACTATCAAACATTGCTGCTATTGATTGCACCAAGCTATTATCCCCTGTTTCCCTATAAAATTGCGCTAAATTTCTAATCGTAATACGAAGTCCCTGCTCATCATTAGACTCCGCAGTAATTTCTAAATCCTTGAGATAATAACTTTTTGCTTGTTCTAATTCTGCTAATTCCTCTGCTACTTTCCCTAATTGAAAATAAGTACTAGCTTGAGAGTAGCGATCGCTGTATTCAATCAAGATCTCGAGGGCTTGTTGGTAGTAATTGATAGCTTGTAGATATTCTCTAGAGTTTTGGGCAATTATACCTAATTGACCATAGCTTTTAGCCTGACAACGAAGTTCATTATGTTCTACAAAAATATCTAACGCCTTTTGATAGTAATCTTTGGCTGTTTGATAATCTCTTGAGTCTTCTTCAGCTAATGTACCCAATTGTTGATAAGTCTCAGCGAGATATATTTTTTTATCTTTTTCTTCGATATCATCTAATTGCGTAATAAAACTTAGTACTTCATGATAAAAGACGTAGGGTGGGCAAAAAATTACTCTCAACTTAAAATACTTTTATCTTTTATCTGCAAATTTGCCCACGATTATCGGGATTAAACTATTGGAAGGCATCTTATGATTGAATAGTTTAATCAATATATCTTGAGTTTTGTGCAATATGTTTGAAAATTTCCTTGGCTTCGGTAAACCTTTTTTTTGCTATTCGATCTTTGTTATTAGTTTTGAGATATTCTTGATAATATTTAAT
>JBCDEP010000084.1:0-25973 GCA_039179675.1 Cyanobacteria bacterium P01_G01_bin.67 | reverse complement strand
ATTACTAATATAAAAGATGATGTATAGCAAGCTAAAAATTTAGTTTTACCTTAACTCAATTGAAGTTCATACGAAGCGATCGCAGATGTTATTTAGATTAAGAGATTGATCTTTAAGTAAATTCTGGATTTAAAAATTTGGGATTTTGAATTGTTTAATTTGGAATCTAAGCAATTCTCAGGATTATATAGCAATTCTCATTTTGGTGAGGGATGAAGTTGATCGTTTTGAGGCAGGGGGCAGTAGTGATGAGATGTACCTCATGGATTTGAGCGCGAGATGTGCCGAGGTTTCCTCGGCTTACAGAATTGCGTTGTTGAGAAACGCTATACCGTTAGTGAATGTCAGAACTAGCTAGATTCTACTGATTTATAGATCACGCGATTGCGACCTTTTAGCTTAGCATCATATAAGGCATCATCTGCGGCAGAAATTAGGGTATGGGGAGAAGTTCTGGTATCAGGAATAATGCTGGAAACCCCCAGGCTGAGGCTAACGACATCACTAACCTCTGAAGAAGCATGAGATATTTGGAGATTTTGGATTTGCTGGTGAATAAATTCCGCCACTTTGATAGCACCTTGTCCTTCAGTGTAGGGTAAGACAACGGCAAACTCCTCTCCTCCATAGCGAAAAGCAACATCAGCAGGTCTTTTAACACCTCGTTCGATTCCTTTAGCTACTTCATAGAGGCAATTGTCTCCTGCCTGGTGTCCATAACTGTCGTTATAAGCCTTAAAGTAATCGACATCACAGAGGATCAAAGACAAATATTCTCTTTCCCTGGCACAACGTGACCATTCCTGGGTGATATATTCATCAAATCGACGACGATTGGCGATTTGAGTTAGACTATCAATATTAGCTTGATAAGTCAAGCGCAAATTAGCTTTTTTGAGAGTTATTTCAATTTGTTTGCGATCGCTAATATCTCGAAACGTCATGGCAAAGCCATCACCAAGTTTAACTGCTACGATGTGAAACCAGGCTTTGAGAGAATAGGAATCATAATAATGCTCTTGTTCTAGCACGGTACAGGTTTCAACTACCTGTACGAATGACTCAAATAAACCATCAAATAAATGACCTGTAGCCCCTTCAACAAATAATCGTTTTCCCTTGAGGCTTTCAATTGTCCCACCTACAGTCATTGCCGCCACGGGATTGGCAATTAACCAGCGAAAATCAATAATTTGACCTTGGCGATCGCGAATTGCTTCAAAAGCTGCCACTCCATCTAATGAACTATCTAATACTCCTGTTAATAAAGCACGGGATTTGTTTAATTCTCTTTCAGCAATTTTGCGTTCTGCTATTTGTTCGCTTAATATTTGTTTAAATCTTTGCTGTTGCTGAATAATTGATAGTTGCGTCTTAACGCGGAAAATTACTTCCTCGATAAAAAAAGGTTTAGTAATATAGTCTACACCTCCAACTTTGAAAGCTTCTACTTTATCTAGCTCTGAATCTAACCCACTTAGAAAAATAATTGGAATGTGCTTGGTTTTTTCTGAAGATTTTAAACTATGGCAAACCTGATAACCATCGATTTCAGGAATCATGATGTCGAGCAGAATCAAATCGGGACAGTTTCTATTAACAATAGATAAAGCCATCTGTCCATCAGTAGCAGCCATAACTTGATAGCCTTGCTCGCTCAGCAATGATGATAGAAGTCTGACATTTTCCGGTAAATCATCTACGATTAATATCTGTTCTTGTAGCTTTTCGTTATACTTCTTGTTCATGTACCACAATTGGGTAACGAGCGATGCTCAGAGTCAATGATTTGAGCTATTGCCGTAGCTTGAGTCAGCAGTTAGAGTTAATAAATAGCGTTGAAACTACAGATTTGATTTAAATTAAGAAAACTGGGAACTGAAATATAATTGAGAGGTTTTGTTGTTTTGGTGAAAAAATATGATTTAGCAATAATTTTTGGTATAAAAATTACCTTAAAATAATTCTTGATCAACAATTTTAGCTAACTAAATGATTCCCAATTGCTTTATATAATTATATTTTTTAGCCGTAATATCACTGATGTTATTACATTAGATTTTTTTTGAGCCTGGTCATTACTAATTTATTTTATTTCATCGATAATAGTATTTACCATTGAGCAAAGTTGGTCAGGAATATTAAGCTAATCACGACAGGATAGATGATCCTAAATTAAGATCTTTAGTGATTACAAACATCGTTTATAATCCTATGCTTCTCTGAAGAATAACTTTTACCATATACCAGTTATATCATCTATTTTTAGAGACGCAAATAACAACACTCAAAGCTTAAATCAAGCATTTGAGATAAGCCTCTCTAATGGACATATTTTCTCCAAACTTCTGATAATACCTCCGTATAAATATCCAATAAATACCAACCTGATGTGACGGCGCGGTTTATCGGAGATACTTAGCTAATTACTGTTATGGTGTTCTAGAGCATCAAATTTGAACGCCATGAAAATTATCTTGCCAAAGTTAAGCAGCTTAATTTAGAAACTAGCAGTAAGCCATAAGGCATTTAAATAAATTGACTGCACTGCTGTTAAAGGAGAGGTAAGTAAGACCCAGATCAGTGCGTTCACTCAACAGCGCGATTTTAGATATGGAAACAAGTACACTGGTTGCTCACAGTGCCTATCTCGCACTAAAGGGAATAGGGTCAGGCGCCGAATCAAATAATGCTAAACGCATTCCAAAGTGACACTTGGAATCTAAGTGACTAGGTTGACTGATGTGATACTTAGCTGAATTTCCCAGATAGTTTTCTTAGAAATAAAACCACAAGCCTAAGTTGAAGAGTAATAAGGCTTGTAGAGAAATATTTTACAGCGATTGACGCGATGCAAACTTTTCTGCGATCGCTTGAGTTTCATGTAACATTCGTTGTCTACTGTTAGTTACATTATTATTGGTCAAGGTAGGAACTAAATTACGAGCTTGTAGAGCCATATGGAGCTGAAGTTGGGCTACGTATTCACTAATATCTTCACGAAATAATTCTGGCTCTTGATTTGTGGGTTGAGTATCCAAGACAGTAGACTCCTTTAGGATATGGCTAAAATTTAATTCACTGTTTATCCAAAATTATCATGCCAACCAACTATTTTGTATAACTTTTGACAAAATCAAAATATTTTGCAATATTTTAGGCAAAAAAAGTTTACTTTTATTGGTGATAGCCTATATCTCTCTGGTGAATATTTTCTGTCTTGCTAATTAACATAATTGAGAAATATGATAAGTCTAACTGAGGATAGGCACGGAGATGACGATAAATTTTTTGTTCGGGAAAACTAGCTTTCTCGACGATAAAGCTTGAATCAAGCAGCTTTTTTTGCTGTAGAATTTTCCAAACTTGCTGATATACCGAACTGACTTTGAGTAGCACAATTACATCTGCCCAACTCAAAACTACTTCTAATTCTGGCACTGAATATAGTGCAGGCAGAACTGCCAACCTTTGTTGATGCAGCGTCAGTGGAATATTAAGACTAGAAGCGATCGCCATCGGCGAACAAACTCCAGGTACCGTTTCTATATTTATTGCTGAAGATAATCGCTGTAAAGCCTGGGCTAAATAAGTAAAAGTACTGTAAAAACTGACATCTCCTAAGCAAGCAAAACTAACATCAATTCCTTGCTCTAGATAATACCAAACCTCACGTGCTGCTTTAGTCCAAGCCAGCCTTAGCTTTGCTTCATCTTGGATATAAGGAAAGTCTAAAGGTAAAAGTTTTTGTTGCGGTTGCAGCCAAGATTGAATAATATTTTGGGCAATTCCTGGACGATTATTGATCCCAGCAGGAAAAGCAATAACATGACTATTTTGGAGAATTCGCAATCCTTTGACGGTAATCAATTCGGGATCTCCTGTCCCCACACTCACGCCGTATAGTTTACCTAATTTCACTCTTTAGTTGCTCAAGATATTTTTGGAGTCAGTTTTCAACATAACGCTAGATGACTATTCTTGACAGCATTCTTACCAACGAAAATTTGACAATTTAGAGCATCAACTATTTCAGCCAAAAACTATGATTTGTTTAGCTCAATCTCACTTTGGCAATAAGTATTGTGGGGCAAATAAATAGAAATTGTACGCCAGATTAAAAATCCTAAACCATCAACGCTTGTTTTTTACCACAAGACAATATAGACTATTGATTATGAAATAAAGATATTTAATTCACTTTTACCTATGTCGGTTTAACTATATCTCTAGATATAGACCAAATGAGCCAGATAAGAATAAGGTACATACCAAATGTTCTCTAATCTCAATTTCGACAAATTTTTGATTACGGTTTTAATTTTTTTTCTCTCCTTGTCAACAGGTTATCTTCCACTGTCAGTCGGTCTTAGGTTCGACCCTTTTTTAGCGGCATCGTTGCAAGACTTATAAATACATCTGTACATAAGAACTAAATTAAAACACAAACCAAACCTAGCTCTATTGGGACTAGTAATTAACAAAATTTACCAACCAACATGTCTAAACAACTAATGACAAATGACCATCACTAATAGAATTCACTTTAGGAACGTCAAAGGCGATATCTTCGGCGGTATTACTGCTGCGGTTATCGCCTTACCAATGGCTCTAACTTTCGGAGTAGCGTCAGGTGCAGGAGCTTCCGCTGGACTCTGGGGAGCAATTTTGGTCGGCTTTTTTGCCGCACTATTTGGTGGAACTCCCACTTTGATTTCCGAGCCTACAGGTCCAATGACGGTAGTAATGACCGCCGTCATTGCGAGCTTAACCGCTGCTAACCCTGAAAACGGGATGGCAATGGCGTTCACTGTAGTGATGCTGGCGGGGATATTTCAAATTATTTTTGGGGCTTTAAAACTCGGTAGATACGTTACATTAATGCCCTACACGGTTATCTCTGGCTTTATGTCGGGGATTGGGGTCATCTTAATTATTTTGCAGACAGCACCGTTTTTAGGACAAGCTAGTCCCAAAGGTGGAGTAATTGGTACTGTCAGTAGTTTAAACTTTGGCACCGAAGGTTTACTCAGCAATATCAATCCCCTAGAAACAGTTCTTGCGGTGTTGACGGTAGCTATTCTCGTACTTTATCCTTCAAAACTCAAAAAGTTTTTACCACCTCAATTACTAGCTTTGATTGTCGGAACATTGATTTCTATCTTGTTCTTTGGCGATGCCAATATACGCCGCATTGGTGAGATATCCGTCGGTTTACCTAGCCTACAGTTACCTTTCTTTACTCCTGAGCAAATTCAGACAATGCTGTTTGATGCTTTGGTTTTAGCCATGCTGGGTTGTATCGATGCTTTGCTTACTTCTTTGGTTGCAGATAGTTTAACTCGTACCGAGCATGACTCTAATAAAGAATTAATTGGTCAAGGCTTGGGTAATTTAGTTTCTGGTCTGTTTGGGGGGATTGCTGGGGCTGGAGCAACTATGGGAACAGTGGTCAACATTCAAACCGGTGGACGAACAGCTCTCTCTGGTCTAACTCGTGCATTCGCTTTACTAATTGTAGTTTTAGGATTAAGTCAGTATTTAACGGTTATTCCTAGTGCTGTATTGGCGGGAATCGCCTTCAAAGTAGGGGTTGATATTGTAGACTGGGGTTTCTTAAAACGTGCCCATAAAATTTCCCCTAAAGCAGCAATTATTATGTATGGGGTAATTGGTCTAACTGTATTTGTAGACTTAATTGTAGCAGTTGGTGTTGGGGTATTTGTTGCCAATATCTTAACTATCGAACGTCTTTCTAATCACCGTGCGGACAAAGTCAAAGCAGTTACCTACGATGACGAAGAAATCGAGCTAAATCCAACAGAAAAAGCGCTATTAGAAAGAGCTAATGGTCGTGTATTGCTATTTTATCTTAGCGGTCCTATGATTTTCGGCGTAGCTAAGGCAATCTCCCGCGAACATAACTTGATTAATGACTATCAAGCCCTAGTTTTAGACTTATCAGAAGTACCGATTTTGGGTGTAACATCCTCACTAGCTTTAGAAAATGCCATTACAGAAGCCATTGAGAAAAGTCGTCAAGTATTTCTAGTCGGTGTTAGTGGGCAAGTAGAAAAACGCCTCAGAAAGCTAGGAATTATGGCGCAAATACCCAGTATTAACATCATGAATGATCGCACTACTGCTTTAGAAAAAGCGGTCAATTATGTAGATTCCTCTACGATTAATACTTACTCTGACACAATTAATTCACAAACCATTAGCTAAGCCTTAGATATAAATTGCTAGTTCTTTGTTGACTCATTGTAGTAATGAATGACAAAGAACTAATTCAGAATTCTTGTTTTAAAAACCGAATCAGCAATAGTCATGATCCATTTAACATCGATATTTGTTAACGAATTAACTGCTAAGTTTATCTATTCGTCTTCACTACTCGCTACTGAACCTAATTCAGAAGCTGCACCTCTTATTTTAGCTGGAGTTTTATTGAGTCTGGTATTTATCTATCTGGCAAGTAAATTAGGGGGAGAACTTTCTAAACTAGTTGATTTACCCCCCGTTTTAGGAGAATTAGTGGCGGGGGTTGTAGTTGGAGTATCTGCATTACATCTATTAGTCTTTCCCGAAGCTGGTGCGGTGGCTGGCGATTCGGTAGTGATGACTATCTTACAGCAGGTTGCTGGTTTGACTCCTGAAAGTGTTGTCGAGGTATTTACAGCCCAAAGTGAGGTGATTTCCGTCCTTGCAGAATTAGGCGTAATTATTCTCTTATTTGAAATTGGTTTAGAGTCGGATTTGAGAGAATTACAAAAAGTTGGTGCTACGGCAGCAATTGTAGCTGTTGTTGGTGTGGTTGTGCCCTTTGTTGCGGGGACAGCAGGCTTGATGTTGCTTTTTGGCATGCCAACTATACCTGCGGTATTCGCTGGTGCTGCTTTAACTGCTACTAGCATTGGCATTACTTCCAAAGTATTATCTGAGTTGGGACAGCTCAAATCCACGGAAGGTCAAATTATTGTTGGTGCAGCGGTAATTGATGATGTTCTCGGTATCATCGTGTTGGCGGTAGTTGCTAGTTTAGCCAAGACAGGAGAAGTCGATGTTACTAACTTGATCTATTTAGTTATCAGCGCTACGGCTTTCTTATTAGGTTCCATCTTTTTGGGGAAATTTTTTAATAAAAGCTTTGTGGCGATCGCCGAAAAATTGCAGACTAGAGGTAAATTGGTAATTCCCGCCTTAGTCTTTGCCTTACTGATGTCGTTTTTAGCCAATGCGATCCATTTAGAGGCAATTCTTGGTGCTTTTGCCGCTGGTTTAGTTCTGGATGAAACCGATAAACGTAAAGAGTTAGACCAACAAATTATCCCGATTGCCGATATTTTAGTTCCCATTTTCTTTGTCTCTGTCGGTGCTAGAGTCGATTTGAGTGTTCTCAATCCTTCTAGTGCGGATAATCGTCAGGGATTAGTAATCGCTGCATTTTTAATTGTGGTGGCGATCGTCGGTAAGATTATTACTGGTTGGGCGGTAGTAGGTTCAGAAAAAGTTAACCGTTTGGCAATCGGGATTGGGATGATTCCCCGTGGAGAAGTGGGGTTGGTTTTTGCAGGCATTGGCGCCGCTAGTGGCGTGTTAGATAAGCCTTTGCAAGCAGCAATTATCATCATGGTAATTCTGACTACTTTTGTGGCACCACCTCTGCTACGCTTTGCTTTTAAAGAAGAGGAATCGCCACTGGTTGAAAATCAGATTTAACCTGAGAACACGGCTAGTAGCTAGGGAATATTTTTCAATTGCTTTTTGAGTAAGTTAATTGTATGTATAGCTTGATTCAAACAGCACTTGGCTACTATTCTTACTTGATTATCTGATTAATCATTTTTTAGAAAAAGCTAATTTACTAACCCATTGATTAATTAAAAACATTAAAAGAGCATGGATTATTTAACTTCAGATAAAAATACTTTAGTTTGGCTCTGCTTCAGTATTTATGCCGTAACAGCACTTTTCTTGGTTCCCAACAGAATTAAATTTGATTCACAAACTACCAATGTTAATCATTCTGATGATAGAGAATTACAGTTTGCTTCTCGATTAGTTTTACGCTTAGTATTAATTTTTCCGATGTTAGCTTTGCTTAGAAATGCTATTTAAATCGTAAGTCTCTCGGCTAACTGTAACCAACAATTAATGGCTCAAATTCAATGTTAGAAGCTTTTGTATTTGCCACTATACTAAGTGGATTTTTAGGCATCATCTTCAAAAAAAATCTGGTAATGAAAATTATCTCCATGGACATCATGAGTACAGGGGTAATTGCCTACTATGTGCTGGTAGCATCACGATCTGGTTTGTTCACGCCGATTATCAGTAGCGAAGATATTGTGGCATATGCCGACCCTGTTCCCCAGGCAGTTATCTTGACCGCAATTGTAATTGGGTTTTCAATCCAGGCATTAATGTTGGTCTGTGTCATGAAGTTAGCGAGGGACAATCCTACTCTAGAAACCAGCGCGATCGAAGAAAATAATACGCCATGAGTCAAATCACTATCCTGTGGATTGCTTTGCCATTCTTAGTGGGGTTTGTTATTTATCTACTACCAAAGCTTTCTCGGTTACTTGCCCTGACTATTGCTCTAATTACTTTGGGTTATGCTTGGCAAGTATTTTTATTAAACACACCCCAAAACATACAGCTACTAGATAATTTTGGCATTACTTTAGTCATTGACCCCCTGAGTGGCTGGTTTATCTTAACCAATGCCCTAGTGACAACGGCAGTTATTGTTTACTGTTGGCATCAAAAAACGTCAGGTTTGCACCGCTTCTTCTACATGCAGTTGGTAATTTTGCATGGTAGCGTTAACGCTACTTTTGTCTGTGCCGACTTTATTAGTTTGTATGTGGCACTAGAAGTTATAAGCATTGCGGCATTTTTGTTGATTGCTTACCCTCGTAGCGATCGCTCGATCTGGGTTGGGTTACGCTATTTATTTGTCAGCAACACCGCCATGTTGTTTTATCTTATTGGGGCGGTGCTGGTATATCAAGCCAATCATTCCTTTGAATATGCAGGATTGATTAATGCCCCGATTGAAGCAATCACGCTGATTATTTTAGGATTATTAGCAAAAGGAGGAATTTTTGTCTCGGGATTTTGGTTGCCTTTAACCCATTCAGAATCGGAAACTCCTGTCTCGGCGATGCTTTCTGGAGTAGTAGTTAAAGCTGGTGTATTTCCTTTACTGCGCTGTGCCTTAACTTTAGAGGAGATCGACCCCATAGTCAGGATTTTTGGAGTTGCTACGGCACTTTTAGGAGTAGGCTATGCAATCTTTGAACAAGATACCAAAAGGACTTTAGCGTTTAGCACCGTCTCGCAGTTGGGTTTTATTTTAGCTGCGCCAGTGGTGGGCGGATTTTACGCTTTGACCCACGGTTTGGTTAAGTCGGCTTTATTTCTGATTGCGGGAAATTTACCTAGTCGTAGCTTTTCTGTCTTGAGAGAGCAAGGAATCAATACTAAAATTTGGTTGGTCTTAGTAATTGCTAGCCTATCAATCTGCGGATTTCCTTTGCTATCTGGTTTTACCGCTAAAGTTTTGACAAGTAAAAACTTCCTTCCCTGGCAGGGGATCTTCATGAATGTTGCCACCTTGGGTACAGTTATCACTTTTGCCAAATTCATCTATCTACCCCATCATCAAGCTTTATCTTCTTCTGCCATCACAACAGCTTATCCTTTGTCTTCTCTACTCTCAAAAGAAGTCCCAGCAATTACATCAGAGGACAAAAAAGCGATCAGGGTAGAAAGAACTGTTAAAAAACTCTCTATATCACCTGGCTTTTGGGGGGCAATGTTGATCCTTTTGGGGGGACTGTTTGTCGCCAATGGTTTCCGCTACGAAGTATACACCCTGAATAATTTAGTCAAGCCCTTATTAACCGTGGTACTGGGCTGGTTAGCTTATCTCTTGCTCTTTGAACAATTGAACCTCAGACTGTCAAGAGCAAGTGAACAATTTGTTCATTTAATTGGGGGAATGAGCTTAGTCTTAATTTTAGTCTTCTGGTTGATCAAGATCCAGGCGAATGTTTCAATTAACTTTTAAAAAGCGATGTGCAAATCAATTACATTCAAAACCAAGAACAATATCCAACCACAAATTAGGGCAATTCTCTTGCTCAGCCCCTCTGCCATCGAAGAAAACAACACGCCATGACCAACATGACGATCGCCTGGATTGCTGCCCCATTTTTTATGGGATTCGTTATTTATTTGCTGCCTGAGCTTGATCGCTGGCTAGCATTGGGCATTACCTCGCTATCGGCGAGCTATGCTGTCCAGATATTTTTGCTAGATACTCCTTTAAACATTCAGTTGCTTGATAGTTTTGGCGTTACTTTGATCGTCGATCAGTTAAGTGGCTTCTTTATTTTGACTAATGTCTTAGTAACAACTGCCGTTATCTGTTATTCATGGCAAACTGCTGAATCCTCGGGAGAATCGCAGCACTTTTTCTATATGCAGCTGCTGATTTTGCATGGCAGTGTTAACTCTACTTTTATCTGTGCCGATTTTATCAGTTTGTATGTAGCTTTAGAGGTGATTAGTATTGCGTCATTTCTGCTGATTGCTTATCCCCGTACTGACAGAGCGATTTGGGTTGGATTGCGCTATCTGTTTGTAAGTAATACGGCAATGCTATTTTACCTGGTAGGAGCGGTGCTGGTATACCAAGCCAATCATTCCTTTAATTATGCAGGTTTAGATAATTCTCCTCCCGAAGCGATCGCTTTGATCTTTCTCGGATTATTAGCTAAAGGGGGAATTTTTGTCTCGGGTTTGTGGTTGCCTCTAACTCACTCGGAAGCAGAATCGAGAGTATCAGCTATGCTTTCTGGGGTAGTGGTCAAAGCGGGGGTTTTTCCTCTGGTGCGTTGTGCGCTGATGTTAGAGTCTATCGACCCGATCGTGAGATTTTTTGGGGTTAGTACAGCGCTGTTGGGAGTCGGTTTTGCGGTGTTTGCAAAAGATACTAAGCGCATGTTAGCCTTTCACACCATTTCTCAGTTAGGGTTCGTTTTGGCTGCGCCAGTAGTAGCAGGATTTTATGCTCTGACTCATGGGTTAGTCAAATCTGCCCTGTTTTTAATTGCAGGAGTTTTACCTAGCCGTAACTTTAAAGAATTACAGCATCAGCCGATTGAAACTTCGATCTGGATTGCCTTGGTTATTGCTAGTTTTTCGATCTCTGGCTTTCCCTTACTATCTGGCTTTGGTGCTAAAGTGTTGACTACCAAAAATCTCTTACCCTGGCAGGTGATGGCAATGAACATTGCGGCATTAGGCACAGCAATTTCCTTTGCTAAATTCATCTTTTTGCCACACCAGAAATACTTATCAGGTAAAGAGAAAACTACACTAAAAGTAAAGTCTGGCTTTTGGTGGGCAATGACGATTCTACTGGGTGGATTAATTGCCGCCAATGCAGTTTACTACGAAGCCTACACCCTGAAAAACATTGTCAAACCATTGGCAACCATTGCGATCGGCTGGCTGGCATACCTGCTGATTTTCAAGAAATCAGGGCTTAAATTACCGAGGGTGATGGAACAATTCGATCATCTAATTGGAATTATGGTAATCACGTTAATTTTACTTTTCTGGACGATATGGACGCGATCTCAGCTCTCAATCTAATCTTAAGGCTCACAATCTGGTTTTTGCTCACCGCCGATTTTAGCTTAGCAAATATAATTCTGGGTGTGGCGATCGCCTTAATCTTACCGCGAGGCAATGTATCCCCAGGAAAATTACAAGACTGGCTGCGAGTTTTGTGGGAAATCATTGTGGCAATTCCTCAAGCATATATAGAAGCAATTCAAATCATGCTTCGTCCCCACAATGAAGAAGATATTGTACGGGAAAGAGTTAAGCCACGCCGCACACCAGGACTGGTATTTCTCGATATATTTTTAATTACTTTCACCCCGAAAACTATTGTCACTAAATATGACGAACAAGGTTGGTATGAGGTGCATCGAGTTTTAAGAACCAGAAAACGTAAAATAGCCAAGGAGTAGAGCTACGAACTAACGCCTAATAACTAATTAACTGATAATTAATACCTTTACAGATAAGGCATATCTTGTCTTTAATCACTATGGACTCATTTTTAATCGCCATGATTCTGGCTTTACTAATTCCCATTTATGAAGCTTGGCAGGATGATGATATTTGGCAAAAAATTTTGGCATTTGCCAGCATCGCGACTAAAACCTCAATTATGATGCTATTTATTTCCGTATTGCGGGATGATTGGTCAATTGGGGTGGTTGCCATCATTATCCTCAGTGTCGGAGAAGCAGGATTAATGTTACTAGCACATTTGATTAAACAGTTAAACGAAGCATGATTGATACTCTAAGTTATGGCTTGATCGCCATCGGAATTGTTTTTTGGTTTTGGGGAACGCTACCCTTAATCGGTAACCGCTCAGTACTATTCAAACTCCATAGCCTTTCAGTTGCCGACACCTTGGGTTCAATGACTATTGTGGTCGGATTGCTACTCAAAGTTCCAAATGAATGGCCATTGTTACTGTTAGCAATTATTACCTTGGCAATTTGGAATACGGTTCTGGGTTACGTTTTAGCATATTGTTCTAGTAGTGGAGGCAAATATGATCGATAATTATACTTATGTTATAGTTGCGCTGCTGCCTCTAGCATCTTTGATGTTGGTATTTCAGTCCAATCCCTATCAAGCTCTGGTAGTTCGAGCTATTTTAGGCGCAGTTGCCGCGCTAGTATATGCAGTTCTGGGCGGTGCAGACGTTGCTTTAACAGAAGCTTTAGTTGGCACCATGCTCGCTATTACTTTGTATGTCGTTGCGGTTCGCTCTTCTTTGGTAATGCGATTGGGAATACTTCAGGAAATGGAGACAGAAACAGAAAACTATTTTCCTGAACTAATCACTAGTTTAAGAAAAGTTGCTCGGCAACATTATCTAAGACTTGAGATTATCAAATATCAGGACTTAAATGCCTTAGAACAGGCTTTAGTCTCGAAAGAAGTTCACGCTACTTGCACCAAACACCAGGCAAACTCTTTAGTAGACCAAGATGATCTCTTGACCACTAATGTTGGGCAAATTTTTAACACGGTAGTGAGGGTAAAGCGTCTATTTGAAATTTTACAACAGGAGCTAGTTTTCCCAGAAACCAGTCTAGAATATGCATCCAGATCGCACAAGGAGGAAAAACATTAATGAAATGGGTTTACCTGTTAGCAGGAATTGGACTATTTATCAAAATGCTCATTATGCCGAATCCCGTCGCTGAATGGGAAGAGATCTCAATAGTTGAATCAGTAGTCAAAGATAGTGGAGTATCTAACGCAGTTTCGGGAATTATTTTTCGGAATCGGCTGTATGACACAATTTTTGAAGTAGTCGTGTTTACGATCGCTATTTTGGGAGTCAAATTTCTCTTAGCTAATGAAACCCCCGCTGCTACAGTCTATCAGTTTAGCGATCGCCCTTCAATTGTTTTGGCTCGTTTGGGGGCAACTATTGCGGCGATCGTCAGTTTTGAGCTGGCAATCCGCGGTCATCTCAGCCCAGGTGGTGGTTTTGCAGCAGGGGTAGCAGGAGGCACCGCGATCGGCTTGATTGCCATAACTTCTTCTTCTCAGTTGATGGAAGAGATTTATCATAAGTGGCATGCTGCTACCTGGGAGAAAATTTCGGTACTCATTTTCATTGTCTTAGCTGCGATCACTCTCATAGGGGGAGAACTACCTTACGGGGAATTAGGTACTCTCTTTAGCGGTGGCATCATTCCCATACTCAATATTTTGGTTGCTTTAAAAGTAGCACTTGGTTCCTGGGCTGTTATTCTGTTATTTATTCGCTATCGAGGATTACTTTAAACTTCAGGCTTTATTCTGACACAGGGTAAAACACAAACAATAGACAACCAGTCTCTGACTGGGGAACATGTCTCGAACCCTGGGGATAGTGAATAAAAGTTTCCGCAGGATAATCTCGTTCACCATCGTTGAAAGTTCCCCTGACTACAAAAATTTCCTCTGAACCTGTTTCGTGGACATCAAACCCCTGCCATTTCCCTCCAGGCTCAATTTCCACAACCACAACTTTGGAACCTACTCGACCCTGCCACAGTTGGTAGGCATAAATCCCGCTAAATATTTCTGATTTTGGTTGATCTTGCCAAGGGGTCGCAGTAATTTTATCCACAATAAATTTAATATTTCTGACATGGTTTTTGCTTATCAGTCAGCATAAAATTGAGCTGGGTATTTGTAAATATATTATTACTGTTACTTAAATTCATTTTTACTGATAACAATATGGCTCAATGGAATTTCGCCATTTAAAAACATTTCAAACCATTCTGGAAACAGGGAGTTTTTTACAAGCAGCCGAAAAACTTCAATATGCTCAATCAACTATTACGTTGCATATTCAACAGCTAGAAGCCGAGCTGGGAGTCAAAGTTTTTTTACGGCAGGGTAAGAAAATCCAGCTTACCCCAGCAGGAAAAGCTTTAGAAAGGCATGCTAATTTTCTGTTGCAGCGAGCGGCATTACTGCATCAAGAAATGATTGAATTGGTTGCGGGTAAGACAGGACATTTGCGAATCGGCTCAATTGAACCTGTTGCCAGTTTGCGGCTACCTAAATTACTAGTTCAATTCTGTCGTCAACACCCCAAAGTGCGGTTAACTCTAGAAACTGGAGTAACACAAGTCATCAGTCGAGGAGTTGCTGAAGGCAAATTAGATCTGGCAATTTGTTCTCCGCCAACTGCTAAGTTGGGCTTAAACTTTTCTCCCCTATTTTACGATTCGATGGCTTTATTAATTCCCCAAGGACATCGATTAAGTAAGCTCAAAATGATTGAGGTAGAAGATTTAGCAGCAGAAAGATTAATTTTAACCGAAGTTAACTGTCCCTATCGTCAAGTATTTGAACAGGAAATTACTGCCCGTGGGATTAATCCCTACTGTGGTCTGGAAATTATGAGCTTTAAAGCCTTAAAGGCAATGGTAGCTTCAGGGCTGGGGATTGGCGTAATGCCAACTGACGTACTAGATCCGCCTCCAGCCAATACCGAAATGAGAAATATTAACAATCTCAATTTAAAACTGCCCGTTGGGTTAGCACTCTTATCTGAAAAAACTGTCCCAGGTCTGATTTTAGATTCATTGATTGCAACTTTGCACAGCGGCTTAAAAAGCTAGGGAATTTTAATTTTTTCGTTACAACTTCAAAGCAAATGTATCAATTATGTTGCTAACTCTTATGATTAATGAGAAATTTTTAAATTGCCTTAAATGTCAATCAACTATAGAAGTATAGTTATTGAATCCATAACTGTAAGTACCAAATTGTATGAATATACGTTCTCTATTAGTCGCTTCCTTTAGTCTAGTTTCTTGGGGTACGATCGCATCTGCCCCCAGTATCGGTTTGGAATATGCTGGACTCACCGACAATTTAAGTAATGCTACCGTCGGTGTCTTAAGTCAATTGGGCTATGACTGTCAAACTGCAAGTGTTGGGGGTATCATCTGTAAAAAGTGTCAGGTGGATGATAACAAGCAAAAGTGCCAGGCGTTTATCTGCGATGCGGTAACCAAAAAATGCCGCAGGAGATCTGCCGAAATTCCTCAAGTGCCAGGTCTTGGCGGTGGAAATGAGCGGGATTCTAATGATGGAATCAACTTACCTTCGTTATAATTTGTGGCAAAAGAGCTAATTAATAAATAATCAAATAATGTCACAAACAACTATCTGGGTTAATGAACAAATCGATCCAGGCGGTTTGATTCATGCTTGCATTGCTAGTTTAGATCGCGCTGCCGCTTACGATTGTCACCATAATTGGCAAAATAGTCTGACAGACCTACAAAAACAGAATGGTTGGGTCGCTACTTTAAGAACTGTAGATTCATGGGACGATGTTCCTGTCAATGCTCTTAAATTGAGTTTTTAACCTGATCTAGTCTAGTTATTGCGATAGCTAGATTAAATTAAACCGTAAACAGTTTCAAGTTTTTGGAAAGTATTGGCGAGATTTATCAGGATAATATCTACTTGCGTTGACTGATATTAACTCGCTATACTATTAAAAGCGTAGTCGTTATGAGTTTGTTTTTTAGGATTTAATTTTAATTATGGTTGAGCAAAATACAGAAAACGTAGTAATTATCGGTTCTGGCCCCGCAGGATACACCGCAGCAATTTATGCCGCGAGGGCTAATCTAAAACCCTTAATGTTTGAAGGATTACAGGCAGGAGGCGTCCCTGGAGGACAGTTGATGACCACCACCGAAGTGGAGAACTTTCCTGGATTTCCCGAGGGCATTACAGGACCTCAGTTGATGGAAAGAATGCGATCGCAAGCCATTAGATGGGGAACAGAATGCCATACAGAAGATGTGATCAAAGTAGATTTTAGCCAGCGTCCCTTCACAATCACTTCGACCGAAAGAGAAGTAAAAGCCAATAGCGTAATTATTGCCACAGGTGCGACGGCGAAGCGCTTGGGTTTACCCAGTGAACAAGAATATTGGTGTAACGGAATCTCAGCCTGTGCCATTTGCGATGGTGCTAGTCCTATTTTTAATGGCAAAGAACTGATCGTAGTTGGTGGTGGCGACTCCGCAGTTGAAGAAGCCGTATATCTAACCAAATACGGTAGTAAGGTTAATCTTCTAGTTCGTCGAGGACAATTGCGCGCCAGTAAAGCGATGCAAAATCGAGTTTTAAACAATCCTAAAGTTGAAATTCACTGGCATACAGAAGCAGTAGACGTTTATGGTGAGAACAGCCGCATGACAGGGTTGAAGATCCGAAATATCCAAACTGGAGAGGAATCGAAGATTGCTGCCAATGGTTTATTCTATGCCATCGGACACCAGCCCAATACAGATCTATTTGCCAAGCAGCTGGAATTAGACCAAGTAGGTTATATCACAGTAACTCCAGGAACAGTAGCTACTTCCGTCGAGGGGGTATATGCAGCAGGAGATGTCCAAGATCATGAATATCGCCAGGCAGTTTCCGCCGCAGGTACTGGTTGTATGGCAGCATTAGCAGCAGAAAGGTGGCTTTGTGAACATAATTTGATTATTGAATACAATCAGCAACCCGAGGCAGCACAAGCCTCCACAGTTGAAACAAAAACAGTTAACGAATCTCCTGCTGAGTTCAGGCTGGAAAACACTAGTCATGTAGGGGGTTATGCATTAAGAAAGTTATTTCATGAAAGCGATCGCCTAATCGTAGTCAAATATGTTTCTCCCACTTGTGGTCCCTGTAAAATTCTGTCGCCAATTTTAAATAAAGTGGTTCAAGAATATGAGGGGCAAATTCACTTTGTCGAAATTGACATTGTTGCCGACCCCGAAATTGCCCAGATGGGTCAAGTTTCAGGAACCCCCACCATCCAGTTTTTCCGAGATCAGGAACTACTTCATGAAGTCAAGGGCGTCAAGCAAAAAAGCGAATACCGTCAGCTAATCGAAGGCTATTTACCAGCTAATGTCTAATTAAAAGGATGAATGATCAATTATCAAGAATAAGGAGTTTATTGATTCCTCTTCTCTTAGGGACATTGCTCTAGCACAGGCACGAAACTAATCATTCCTTGGCAACCCTGCTGACAAATAATGCTCCTACCTCATACATGCGGCATAAACCTTTGTTCATCCCTTATCCTTTGGTAGAATCACTGCTATCAGATTCCAACTTTTCCTTCTTAGAAAATCCCCAGGTGAAAAACACCGCTACGACAGCAATCGTGACCCATTCGGGGATGAGGTAATCTGGTAGCCAGACCTTAAGCAGAAGACGCAAGCCAACAAAGCCGACGGTGATGAAGCCTGCATCTTCTAGATAGGTGTATTCTTGTAACCAACGAATAAATAACCCAGCTAAAAAGCGTAAAATCACAATTCCAATTGTACCACCAGCAATAATCAGCCAGGTTTCTTCCGTAATAGCGATTGCTGAAGTCACACTATCCAGAGAAAAAGCCAGATCGGTAATAGCGATGGTGGGAATTACCTGCCAAACTGACTTAAAACCCAAAGAACGTTGTTCCTGGTCGTCATTATCATCAGAGTCAAAGAAATAATTAAAAACCAACCATAATAAATATAACGCTCCTAGCAATTCAAATTGCCAGTACTGAATTACCCATGTAGCAGCAAAGATGAGGATAATTCGCAGAACATAAGCTCCTGCTAGTCCAATATTGAGTGCCTGTCGTTGGGATTGAGGATCGACTACGCTTTTGGCGATCGCTGCCAAGGCGATCGCATTATCAGCTGATAAGACGGCTTCTAACAAGATCAAAACCAGCAGTATCAGATAAACTTCGACCCCAGCATCGGTAAAATAATCAACTATGTTTTGCAACATTAAATAAATTTTTTTGTTAAATCAAATCAAAAAACGCCAACTGATAAATTGGCTCTGGGTTAATTGAGAGAGATTGAAAGAGATAAATCTGCTAATTTTACGATTCTCGCCCACTTTTGCCCATTATTTTCATAAGTTTCCCTCTTAATTATGTTGCATCTTGTTACAAGATGTTTCTTCTGGGGTCAATTATGACGCAAATTGGGGATGGAATATCTTATTATCCGAATCAAAACATAAGGAGGAAAATTACTATGCCTTTAACAGACACTCAAGTATATATTGCCCTTGTAGTTGCTTTATTTTCTGGATTTATGGCAATGCGCCTATCTATGGAACTCTATAAATAGACTCCTTGAGAAAAACTATAGGGAAATAGTTGAATCATGAAGCGAAGACTTCAGGTTGGCGATTATCATTGATAGCTGTTAATCTGGAGTCCTTATTAGTGACGGGCAATACTATATTATGAATGCTGGCGGACAATCGTCTAAAAAAGTCAGCCGCAATTCTCGCCAACGTCAGAAAAATCGTCGGGGGGTAACTGCGGAAATAACTCTCAAGCTCATTTTGAGCTGGGCGATTGCTATCGGTGCTCTCGCTTCTTTATTGAGACTTTTGCCTTATCATCTTACTCAACAGGCAAAATTAAAGGAATTAAGGATTCAGGTGCAGGAAACTGATGCCAGAGTGAGTAAACTGAGAGAGCAGCTCAATTACAACTTTGACCCTCATCGAACTCAAAGTTTAATGGAGCAATATAGCACCTTGACCGCTCCTAACCAAAGTCGCATCTATTGGTTACCAGAAAACGCCAAACAACCAAAATTTAATCGTAAGCAATCTTCAGATCATTAGTGACTCTATGGGACAGTCGATACTGCTTTGGCACGATAGATTGTTTAGTTTAATTATTTAGTTTGCTTAGAATCAAAATTGTTCGCCATCATTGTTGGCTTAAGTAATTGCTCTAACCAGGCTTTGACTTTGAGACGGTAGTTCGCCAGCTCTGGTCTATCGGTTAAAATATCTAAAGCGATTTGATAATCGGCAACGGCACAGTTCCAATCTCCTCGGAAGTGATGAGTTCTACCTCTTTCTGAATAAATTCTTTCTTGAAGAGAATCGCCAATAGTTAGGGCAATCTCAAAGTTTTCGAGCGCTAATTCGTATAGTTCTAATTCACGAAAAGCAATTCCCTGATTGATCCAAGCTCGAAGATTGGCAGGATTAAGATCCAAAGCAATATCATAATCGGCGATCGCTTCAGCTAATTCTCCCTGAGCCGCATAACAGTTGGCACGATTGTTATAGGCACTATCAAGATTAGGATTTATTTCTAATGCCAAAGATAAATCACACAACGCCTCAATAATTTGATTATTGCGAAAGTGCATTAAGCCTCGATTGTTGTAATCGACAGCATTGTTGGGACGCAAGGCGATTAGCTGATCGAGAAAAGTAATGGCAATAGCATACTCTCCTTGGGAAGCTTTAGCTTTAACGCAACTTCTCAACTGTTGTTCTGAGGTCAAACTTTCTGGTTTTGAGAGAGAACAAGCAGAAAATGATGCTTTTACTAATTCATCAGCAGAAGAGAATATTCCTGACATTGATTGGCTATTAGTTTGACTATTAAAATCGGACTGCATGGCGTCAATTAAAGCTTATCTGTTGCTACTTTAGTATTTTGTCCAAAGAGGAAGAGAACTCGAATGTGTCAGCAATCGAACTGTCTCATAATTTTGTTAATTTCTAAAGCGCAAGTTGTTGATTCTTTATAAAGAGCATCATGGCGAAAAAATTCTCAAACGTCTTCCACAGAATTACGTAAATTAATATTGAGAAGTAGGTAAAATATTTTTTCTTTTTGTATCAAACTTGAAAGGAAATATTTGTTTTCATCACAATTTATTCTGATAGAGATAAATTTGCTCCTGTTATAGATTACATTTGCTAGATATTGGTTATTAAAACTAGCCTAGAATGCTTTTAAACTAAATATTTAGAGATATTTTAGAAAATCATGACTACTACAGCTTTATTTGCCCAAGCACCTGATTTAGCCACAGACGATTACTGTGTCCTCGGTCTAGCAACTTGTTTTGTTAGGGAAGAGGGTGAAATTGAGCAGTTAACAGTCTTAGAGCCAATCCCCTCTGCCGCTCTAGAAGCTCTCATCAAAGGTATTCCCACGTCATATCAGTCCGCTTGTGCCGCAACCTTGGGTCAAATTTTTCAAGATGGTACCGTACAAATACCCAAGGACTTACATATTGACCAGGAAATAAATTTTTGCGATCGCTTTGCGGAAAGAGTAGCTGCGGCGACTCGTACTTACAAAAGTCGTCCTGAAGCGAAAGAACATATTCCTTTAGGTACAGTCAAACAAGACTTTAATTATTCTTTGGCGAGAAAGAGAGTATTAAATAACTCACGTACGGTAAGTACAGAAGATAATGTTAAACAGCATTCCCATACTCACAAAATTTTATAAAATAATCCATAAAAGCTCAAAGTGGGCAGAATTAATTTGCCCACAAAATAAAGATGAAGAATCTTAGTTCATGGTTAGCAAACTAAAATATTCAGCCGCAGTTAGCCTATTTCGCCAGTATTCCTTCCGCAAAAAAGATCTAGAATATAGCTTAATTAGAAAATATCAGTTAAGGTTAGTAACGTAGCTCAAGTATTCTCTAAAAATCAGATTAAAGAATACTAATACTAATTAATCTCTAGGATTTAGATTTGCCATTTTTTTCAATTATTCAATTTACTTAGATAACAGTATTTCATGTTTTACACATATGAAAAAATATTAAGTAAATGATGGCAAATTCTGTAAGCAAATCAGCTAAGAAATTAACTCAAGCTCAACAACAGGCTCTAGAAAAACTAAAATCATTTCTCAGGAGTAATCAGAGTTACTTTCGCTTAAGTGGATATGCGGGAACTGGAAAAAGCTTTTTGGTCTGCCATTTAATTGAATGGTTAGATGCTTGTGATTTTGAATTTGTGATTGCAGCGCCGACTAACAAAGCAGCAAAAAGTTTGATGCAGGTTGGAATGTCTGTAGGGATTAACATTGAGGTTAAAACCGTAGCGCAACTTTTGGGTCAACAGCCAGAAATCAATCAAGAAACTGGTCTAGAAGAGTTTACCTCTACTGGTGACGCTGAATTTGATGACTATGATGTCATGATTATCGACGAATTTTCGATGATCAATCGTAGTAATTTTGAAGAAATAGTTCAGGCAATTTCTGCCACAATCAACACCAAAGTAATATTTGTCGGGGATGACGCACAACTTCCTCCCGTAAAAGAACAGCAACCGATAGTAGCTATTTCAGATTATATTGATGCCACGGCAACTCTAGATGAAGTAGTGCGTTACGAGGGAGAAATAGCCGTAGTTGCGGAGAAAATTCGCAGTAATCCAGAATATGCTTGCAGAATATATCCTTTCAAAACAAGCGAAGATCAGACAATTGTTTGCCAGCCCAGAAAACAGTGGTTGGAAACGGTGACTCAATACTTTAGCGCCGAAGAATATAAAACTAATCCTGACTATGCCAGATTACTAGTCTGGCGGAATAAAACTGCCGCCGCTGCAAATAGATTTGTGCGATCGCGTCTATGGGGACAAGATGCCCCGATATTTGTACCAGGTGATAGATTAATCGCCAAAAAACCATTATTTCGCATCCGTCCTGGTCAAAAAGGAAAAAATAAGTGGGGAATATTACTCAACAATTCAGAAGAATGTTCTGTAATTGAGCAACCAACGATCAAGCAATTATCTTATGACAAAATAGCTTATCAATATCGCTCTGTTCCAACAATCACTGATGGCGGGTTTGAAGTCAATTTATCCATTTTGACTGAAACAGGGAAACAGCTCAAAGATGAAAAAATTCGAGATTATATCGAAAAAAAACAATGGCATAAGTATTTTGACTTATCACGGCTCTTTGATGATGTTACCTATGCATACAGTATAACGGTACATAAGGCTCAAGGTTCTAGTATCGAATACGTATTTTTAGACACAGAAGATATTCGTGATTGTCCAGATTTACAGAAGATACTCTATACTGCTTTGACTCGTAGTAAAACTAGAGTTTTTATTCCTACATAGCAAGCAGATTTATTCTATATTTTTTAACAGTTTATATTTAACTAGTTTTGGTATTATATAAATCAAAATAGCTCATAAAAATCGAGTACGAGCTATTATTTGGAATTTAAGCTTAAAAATACTTTTTAGCTCTACTGTAAAAACCAAGTATATTATTTGCTGAGAACTAGATTTAGTTTGTACTTAGAGTTAATTAATCTTACGGCAATGTTCCTTAAATCTCCAACGGCATGCTTGATTGAAGTTAGTAAAGGCCTGCTTCTTATTCTCCTGATCACGATTTGTGGCTTAATCGATATCAAGAACAATCAAAATAATTTACTTTTTTTATATTTAGTAATGCGTCTTGGCTACTACCAAATAGTAAAAACCTTTGAGAAATTTAGCGATTAAAATAGAGCAAAATATTTTAGAATTAATTTGCGAATTGGCACTAATTTTTGAGGATATTTACGAGAGTTAAAAATTTCAGATTTTCCTGAGACATTATCTTATCAGCAGCATATTAAAAAGCCATGAGAGGAGTATTATTCTGTCATATCTATTTGAGGTTATGTAAAAATCGCTAAAAATAGTTTTTTGCATTTTCCACCATTATTGATTTTACTTGTATCCACCGATGTCAATCAGCCTGAAGAGATTTATAGTTTATGTAACTAGATAATATTATTTGAAAACATGATATTTGCTTTACTAAATAATCTTAACAAGCAATCTTTTACTGGCATTGCTCATATCAAAACTAAAGTTGATAGTCCTCGTATTCATTGGAAGATATACTTTGATGGCGGAAAACTATTTTGGGCGAATGGTGGTATTCACTCTCAAAGATCTTGGCAAAGACATTTAAGTAAATATTGTTCTGACGTTAATTTAAAACAAGTTAACTTTCGGGAAAGCGAGCAGTATCGCTGTCCTGAATATAGTAATCTTGGGATTTTGCTCTTGCGTCAGATTTCTGATCCAGAAGCAATCAGCAAACTAATTACTAGTAAAATTGTCGAAGTACTGTTTGACATTTTTCAGCAAGAAAAAGCTACTCCCTTGGAGCTAGAAGCCGAAAAATCTTCTCTAGCTAATATGATTGGCGATACTAGTGGTTATTCTCCAATCAATATTGATTTAGAACGGGGATTTAAACTCATGCAGCAACAGTGGTCAGCCTGGATTAAAAGTGGATTTTCAAATATTCATCCAGACCATGCTCCAAAAATTAAAAGCAAAGATCAACTTCAAAAGGCTGTTCCAGCAGTAGTTTACCAAAACTTTAGCAAGCTATTAGATGGTCGTAGAAGCTTAAGGGATTTGGCAGTGGGTATGAATAAAGATTTATTATTGCTAACAAAATCTATCTATCCTTATATTCATAAGGGTTTATTAGATTTAGTACAAGTTCCCGACTTAAATTTAGTAGAAACACCTAAAGCAAATTTAGGAGATCAACCGACGTCCAACAAAAATAAACCACTAATAGCCTGTATTGATGATAGCCCACAAATATGTCAGATTATGAACCAAATTATCGTCAAAGCTGGTTATCAGTTTTTAGGAATTCAGCAGCCAATACAAGCAGTTCCCAAATTAATTGGGGTGAATCCCAAAATGATATTTTTGGATATTGGAATGCCAATATTGAATGGTTATGAAGTATGTACTCAGATGCGACGAGTTTCTAAACTGCAAGAAATTCCTATTATCATGCTGACAGGTAATGATGGAGTATTTGATCGAGTAAAAGCAAAAGTATGTGGGGCATCTGATTTTCTTTCTAAACCAATAGAAGTAGATAAAATACTACAAACGATTGATAAATTTTCCGCTCCTAATGCACCAACGATGATGATGACAAGCTAATTTGAATTCAATATATTTCTATTGTTGACAGTTTCATTTTTTTAATATTACCGTTATTATTTATACTAAAATTAAATCGCTATTAACTAACAAATTAGGTTTCAGATATATTACTAATATTGTTAACATTGATAATATCAATAGTTATCATCTTCATGCCACTACAAGTCATCTTTAATGTCAAATACAACCTAAATGCCTGTGCCTAAATTACTTAAAATATTTGGATTTTTGAGGTAAATAAATTTGTATTTTGGAAAATATGATTTTCCAACTTAGCATCAATCTTGTGACTAATGAGATGTGCTTTTCCTAATTTTAAACTAGAGATGATATGAATACCAAAAGCACAAATAAATTATCTGATCAACTAATATACTTCAAGCAAAAACAGTTTACTGGGAAAATCAATATTCAGGGAAGTAGTCAAACTACTTGGAGAATATATCTATGTCTAGGTAGATTAGTGTGGGCAGATGGTGGTGTTCATCCATATCGATCTTGGAAAAGATTAGTTGATAAATACTGTCCTCAGGTTGATTGGTATAGCTGCGGGATTAATTTCTCTAATCAGGCTGATTGTGGTGATTATCACGTCGTAAAAATTTTATTAGAACGCAAGCTGGTCAATCGAGAACAAGCGATCGAGCTAGTTAAAACTCGCGCCATAGAAATTTTGTTTGATTTATTACAGCTAGAGGATAAACAGCAGTTAAGAGTTAATTCGGAAGAAGCATCAACATCATCATTTCTTACCTCTGGCTTACAAGTATCTATTTCACTAGTAAATATAGAGCAAGTTCTACATGAAGCTAAGCAACAATGGCTCATTTGGCAACAAAAAGGATTGAGTAAATGTTCTCCTAACTTCGCACCAGTGATGCGAAAACAAAATCGCTTAAGAGAAGAAATATCAGGCGTTGTTTATCAAAATTTTCTTCGTTTATTGGATGGGCAACGTACTTTAAGAGACTTAAGTTCAAGAATGGGTAAAGATGTAAGAAAACTTACTTCTTCTCTTATTCCTTATGTCAAGCAGGGTTTGCTAGACATTATTGAAATTAACGATATTATTCCACCCAAAACCAATAGAATATCTTCTCAAAATGAAGATACAGGAGATTTGAGTAAACCGCTGATTGCTTGTATTGATGATAGCCCTCAAATTTGCAAGATTTTAGAGAAAATTATTATCAAACATGGATATCGTTGTATCAGTATACAAGAATCTTTACAAGCGTTACCGTCTTTAATTAAATCCAATCCAGACTTTATCTTTCTAGATATTGGAATGCCAATTGTCAATGGTTATGAGATCTGTAGTCAGGTTAGAAGAGTAGGTAAACTAAAACATATTCCCATAGTTTTTTTAACAGGTAATGATGGATTTATTGATCGAGTAAGAGCTAAAGTATCAGGAGCAAATGCTTTTATTTCAAAGCCAATTGAAATTGAAAAGATCATTAGCATAATCAACAAGCATATGGTCTTAAAATCATCATCAAAGAGCATTTCTAAACCTTTGAAATCTAACTTAGTATCCCAACAGTGAT
>JBCDEP010000106.1:0-22695 GCA_039179675.1 Cyanobacteria bacterium P01_G01_bin.67 | reverse complement strand
TAAAAGCTTGATATATATGAATTTCAATATTTATATCTGATTTGGATGAACACTAAATTTACGCTGACTATCCAACAATAAGCATTGCTAACTTTTTAGACTAACTTCTTATCTTTCATCACTTAATCAAAATCAGTGCTGCAAATATAAACTGCTAAGAAGACATATATTCAATACATCTGAGAGGAAATAATTCTAGATTAAATTTAATTTTAAGTTCTAACAAAGACAATTAAATTAGTAACTTAACTTCTCATCTTGACTTGTATCAAACAAATCTCTTTGGCACAGTAAAAGTACTGATATAACTAAAGGATTTATTTAGATATGGGATACGAGCCAAGAACCCAAGCTATCTATCAAGTTACAGAGCGAGAACCAGTTGCAGTCAAGCCCCCAGAGCTGCTAGAAGATATGTGGGCAACAGACGTATTTAGCTTGAGTAAGATGCAAGCTTGTCTTCCCAAGAGTGTATATAAATCTCTGAAGAAAACTATTCAATTTGATGCCAAACTTGACCCTTCTGTAGCTGACATCGTAGCTGCGGCAATGAAAGACTGGGCAATTTCTAAGGGCGCACTATACTATGCTCACGTCTTCTATCCGATGACTAATGCCACAGCAGAAAAGCACGATGGCTTTATTTCAGTTCAAAGTGATGGCACTGTCATTTCCGAGTTTTCAGGTAAAACTCTAATTAAAGGCGAACCCGATGGTTCTTCTTTTCCTAATGGCGGTATTCGCTCTACTTTTGAAGCTAGAGGTTATACTGCTTGGGATGTAACTTCTCCTGCATACGTTATGGAAACAGATAATGGGGTTACTTTGTGTATTCCGACGGTATTTGTTTCTTGGACAGGGGAAGCTCTCGATAAAAAAATACCTTTGCTACGCTCGATTAAAGCAATGGATCGGGCTGCAAACAAGGTGCTAAAGCTCCTCGGTTATACTGATGTAGCTCCCGTTAGTTCCAGTTGTGGGGCAGAACAAGAATACTTTTTGGTAGATGCTGCTTTTGCTAACAGTAGACCAGATTTGCTCTTAGCAGGAAGAACCTTGTTTGGTAAAACCCCTGCCAAGGGTCAGCAGTTTGACGATCATTATTTTGGCGCCATACCAGAAAGGGTTCAGGTGTTCATGCAGGAAGTAGAAAGGAGAATGTACTGTCTGGGGATTCCTGCTAAAACCAGACACAATGAAGTCGCTCCAGGACAGTTTGAGCTGGCACCCTATTTTGAGTCTGCCGATGCCGCCGCTGACCATCAGCAGTTAACGATGACCATTTTACGTAATACTGCCAAAAAGCATGGTTTTGCCTGTCTGCTTCACGAAAAACCCTTTGCTGGTATCAATGGGTCGGGAAAGCACGTCAACTGGTCGGTGAGCAATTCCACCCAAGGCAACTTGCTCAATCCAGGAGATAATCCCCATGAAAACATCCAGTTTTTGACCTTTTGCGCAGCAGTTATTCGCGGGGTACATAAGTTTGCTCCTTTGCTGCGGGCTGTAGTAGCTACTGCCAGTAACGATCACAGGTTAGGTGCTAACGAGGCTCCTCCTGCAATTATCTCTGTTTATCTCGGTACTCAACTAGAGGATGTATTTGAGCAAATTCAACAGGGAGAGCTGACAGGCTCTCTGCCCAGTGGGGTCATGGATTTTGGGGTATCAACTCTGCCCACATTTACTAAAGATTCTGGCGATCGCAATCGAACTTCCCCCTTCGCCTTTACGGGTAACCGTTTTGAATTTAGGGCAGTTGGCTCACACCAGTCTGTTGCGGGTCCTTTAATTGCGATGAATACAATTTTGGCAGATTCTTTAGACTGGATCTCGAATCAACTTGAAAGCAAATTATCTGCCGGGACTGAATTGCAACCCGCTATTTTCGCCCTTATCAAAGAAATTATGGACGCTCATGGCGCAGTTGTCTTTGGGGGAGATGGCTACTCGGAAGAATGGCATAAAATGGCTGTGGAAGAGCGGGGTTTACTAAATCTACCGACTACGGCTGATGCTTTGCCCTATCTAAAAGATAAGTCTATTGAAGAATTGTTTGAAAAAACTGGTGTTTTGTCTCCTACAGAATTAGCGAGTCGCTTTGAAGTTTATGCCGAACAATATATTCTCTCGATTGAATTAGAAGCCAATCTGGTAATAGATATGGCAAAAACCCTGATTTATCCTGCGGCAGTTAAATATGTATCCGAGCTATCAGTAGCCGTTTCTAGTTTTCAAGCCTTGGGACTTGACTTTAACCGCAAAGTTGCCCAAAAAGCTGGGGAGTTAACCAATGGCATTATCGAAGTAACCAGCCAATTGGAAGAGGCAATAGAAAAAGAAGAATTTAGCTCTACTGAAGCCCACATGCAGTATGTTGCTAAAACTATTCGTCCCTTGATGGATCAAGTTAGGGAATATGCCGATGCTTTGGAAGGAGAATTAGCCGATGAGCTTTGGCCTTTACCTAAGTATCAGGAAATGTTGTTTATCAAATAATATTCCTTAGATCATATTGCTGAGTTTGGCGTTGGTGGCTTGCTCGATCAAAACATGAGTGATCGCATTTTTAGTTAATCCTTGAGTTTACTTGAGCTAAAAAATGATTTACCAACGTCCAGCAATAACCCTAATCAGAAACCAGATCGGAATCAGGTTTTCAATTTCTTGCCCATCAAAAGTATTGTCATCTTTGTTGCAGCATCAATGAATTTAAAATTATCGAGGATCGAAAAAACACCGTCTTATATTTCAATTCCGCAACCAATCAAAGCAATATTTGCCCATTTTTCCCCTTACTGGCTAGCCTGTATTCCTTTATCCGCCTTGATTGTTGTTTTGTGGGACAGCGCTGCCACTGCTCAAGGTTATGAGGCTCCTGCCAATGTTGATGAGCTGAGGGTTGTTTTAGATACAGTTTTTCTGCTGCTTTGTTCTGTACTCGTAATCTTTATGAATGCAGGATTCGGCATGTTGGAAGCAGGTTTCTGCCGTCAAAAAAATGCCGTCAACATCTTAGCGAAAAACCTAATTGTGTTTGGCATTGCTACTTTAGCTTACTGGGCAGTGGGCTATGGTTTGATGTATGGAGAAGGTAATGCTTTTATTGGTACTCAAGGCTTCTTTTTTAGTGGCGATCCTCTTCCCTATGGTGATGCGCCTTATCCCGCAGCAGTCCCTTCCGCTGTTTCATTTTTATTCCAGGTCGCTTTTGCAGCTACTGCCGCAACGATTGTTTCGGGTGCAGTGGCAGAAAGAATTGAGTTTAGTGCCTTTCTGATCTTTAGTACTTTACTCGTAGCAATATCTTATGCCGTCACAGGGCATTGGGTCTGGGATGGCGGTTGGTTAAGCGAAATGGGCTTCTCTGACTTTGCTGGCTCGACGGTAGTTCACTCCGTTGGTGGCTGGGCAGCTTTAGTGGGAGCGGCAATTTTGGGTCCGAGAATTGGCAGATATCAAAATGGTAGAGCCAATGCCTTACCAGGACACAGTATGGGTTTTGCCACCCTCGGTTGCTTAATTTTGTGGATTGGCTGGTTTGGTTTCAACCCTGGTTCAGAATTAGCAGCTACCGCCAATGTTCCTTATATTGCTGTCACTACTAATTTAGCAGCAGCAGCAGGTGGTACGACCGCTACTTTTACTACCTGGCTCAAAAGTGGCAAACCAGACTTATCGATGATCATTAACGGTATTTTAGCTGGATTAGTAGGCATCACCGCAAGTTGTAACGATGTGAGCTATATCTCGGCAGTAATTATCGGCGCGATCGCCGGAATTATAGTCGTCTTCTCCGTGAGCTTTTTTGACAGGCTCAAAATTGATGACCCCGTTGGTGCCACCTCAGTTCACTTAGTCTGTGGTATTTGGGGTACTTTGGCAGTCGGCATCTTTGGTAGTGGTAATCTGGTAACGCAGATTGTCGGAATTTTGGCGGTAGGGGCATTTACCATTGTCTTTAGCGCGATCGTTTGGGGCATACTCAAGGCAACTATCGGAATTCGAGTTCACGAAGCAGACGAAATTCGTGGTTTGGATATCAGCGAACATGGTATGGAAGCCTATAGTGGCTTTGTGAAAGAGGCAGATATCTTGGCTAGTAGTGCTTCTAGTAAAACAATGGATTCGGAGATGAGCAAAATTGGATAGGTAAGGCTGACGATGGTAAAACTTCTCAATTTTAGCTACCGCTCCTAATCAGTCTCCACTAGAGGACATTGCATTCTTGAGCAAAATTTCAGAATGTAATGTCACACTAATTATTAATTCTTGACTAATATCAAGCAAAACCTAGTTTTTAGCTCCACGAGCAAAGCTATTCACCACAGAGGAATTAGAAATATGAGTAAAAAAGATGCCAATGGCAAAGTGGCGACTAAAGAGAAAAGAAAAAAAATTAGTAAAAAGAAATATGAAAAAGAATTAGCCAAACTACAAATTGATTTGGTTAACTTGCAACGCTGGGTGCAACACGCAGGATTAAAAGTTGTTGTCATTTTTGAAGGGCGAGATGCCGCAGGAAAGGGTGGTGCCATCAAACGTATCAGTGAATGTTTAAATCCCCGCATCTGTAAAGTGGTGGCTTTAGGAACTCCTAGCAACCGCGATAAAACTCAATGGTATTTTCAAAGATACGTGTCTCATCTCCCCGCAGCAGGAGAAATAGTCTTGTTTGATCGCAGTTGGTACAATCGCGCTGGGGTGGAAAAGGTCATGGGCTTTTGCACCTATGAGGAATACAACGAATTCATGCGTTCTTGTCCCCAATTTGAAACCATGATTCAGCGATCGGGTATCATTCTGATTAAATATTGGTTTTCGGTTAGTGACCATGAACAGGAAAAACGGTTTCAAGACCGTATTAACGATCCGACAAAACGCTGGAAAATTAGCCCGATGGATTTAAAAGCGAGAGAAAAATGGGTCGATTACTCCAGAGCTAAAGATGATATGTTTGCCGCCACAGATATTCCTGAATCTCCTTGGCATGTGGTGGAAGCTGACGATAAAAAACGAGCGCGACTTAACTGCATCAGTCATCTTCTAGAAAAAGTCCCTTATGAAAAGCTACCGCCAAAACAAATTGAACTACCTCCACGCCAAAAAGAAATCGACTATGAACGTCCACCAATAGATACTCAAAATTTTGTGGCAGCTAAATATTAAATCTAGGCTTTACCGTATAAATAAGTAGCTGAGTAAAATTAGATCTAATAATTACAAACTCCTTGTTTTCAATACTTTGCTACTCCCCATGATCTTTGAGTTAATTTAGCTGAAATACAAATAAGAATGATCCAGATTAATAAATTTCTCTAGTTCATTTCCAATATGTCCTAGACAAATATTAAGTAGGTGGGCAAAATAATTTATAAAACCTGAAGCCTTGGTCTAACTATACAATCGCAAGCACATTGCTTGTACATGCGAGTGAAGCCTTTGTCTGTTCCCTGCCAAAGCCATTTTGTATCTAATTACATCTATCCACTTAGGTACCAATAACTTATCAATTTATCCCTAAATTACATACCTGGTCTTGATCATATGTCATTTAGTTTTCGGTCAAGATAGAAATATTAGTATAACCAACAAAGCAACTAATCACTATAGTTTGATTGTCTTGAGAAAATAAATTATAAGCACTTTTAAAAGTGTCTTTTAAGCTTTTGTGTATCTTACCTGAGAATCTGCGGGAGTACATATTTGTTCTATCATCCAATTGTTGGCAATGCCATTCTTGAAAATTGCATGTTACTTTGTTAACTAAACCCATGATTTAATAGTTTTAACTGTTAATAAATATCCCTTGATCAATAGGTATAGTATGCCCATTAACCTCAAATTAGAAACCATAGCAAGAAAAAATTTGTGAGGAAATGACTACAATTAGAGCCATAGCAATTCCCATATTAATGAGATACACTTTGGCTCGATTTGGAAAACCAGAAATCTTAAAGGAAGACGCGGCAAACTTACGCTTTCCTCGCTTCGCGCAAAGGCTTAATACGCATGCAGGGAAAAGGATTTTAGCTTATTTTCTCAACTTGTATGATGTAGATGTACCTTATTAATTTAATAACCGCTGTATCAGGATCGTTTCTAAATTGATAGTCAGCAGGATATCTCATAAAATCAGTTTTTGAAATTTGGTCGCTCGGGTAAGGGAATATCTTTCAAGTCCGCTGGCTTTCTATCGGGTAAAGGAACATTCCGCAGGCGATCGCGCAATGATGGTAAGGGTTTTAATTCGGGAGTAGGCTTGGGATCTGGTGCTGGTTGTGGCTCGGGTGCTGGTTGCGGCGCAGGTTTAGGCTGAGCTGCTGGTTGTGGTTTAGGTTTAGGTTGGGGCTGCGGAACAGGTTGTGGCTGAGCTTCTGGAGTAGGTTGCGGTTTGACCTCTGGTGTTGGTTCTGGCTGTGGTGGAGGCTGTTGTTTTTCCGTTTCTGGTTCTTCTTTCCGTCTGAGGGAAGGCAAAGTAAGAGAAGGGCAAATTTCAGAATCATATTCATAGTTAACCTTTACCTGATAAGGTTTGGGCTTACCTGTCTCATTTTCTAAAAGGCGATCGCTGAGATCTTTGCTTGCTTGTTGATTAAAAATAGGATATTTTGCACCTTTAATTAAATCTAGAGCCACAACTTCCCCAGCGGCGTTAACGACGACCCCAAACACACTGCTCCCCTTAAGTCTTCTGATACAGGCATCCCGAGGATAGATTCCTGAAATCTCAATTACGTCTGGCTCCACATCTTGAACTTTTGCCAGCCAAACAATATAGTTTTTCCGTGCATCTTCATCGCTGGTTCCTGCCTCATTTTTAGTGAGACTTTGACTTAAGTTACGGACACGTTGTTGTGAATTAGCCGCTTTGATGGCAGCAATTTGTTGCGGAGTTGGTTTTGGTTTAACCTCTGGCTCTTGTTCTGACTCAGTGGCTTCTGCTTCAGGTTTAGTTGAGGTGCTGGGCTTTTGAGGCTTTACTGCTTCTGGTTTTCCTTGCTCTGGAGGTTGTTGAGGAGTTACCACGATATTCGGCGGCAACTTAATCGGTTCGACTTTAAAATCTGAGGGATTAATTTCTGGAGGTAGGGGCAATGCTGATAAATCACCCAGGGGCGGAAGGGTAATATCGGTTACTGGCGGTAATGGTGGCAGATTAAAGTTTGGCGGTGGCGGAATAATTAGGGGGGGTAAGTTAGCAGAGTCTCCAATCCCAGGAATTAAATTAGGCGGGATCGCAAAAGGTGCGGCAGGTTCACTATTATCTAGCTCGGGAAGATTGCTCAGGGCAGGGATATCTGGAGTTTCTAACTGGGGATAAAGATTAGGTAAACGAGACTGTTGTTCGGGATTTAGCTCAATTACCGAAACCTCTCTGCGTCCAGAATCATTATTAAATCTTAGGGAAGGCAAGCCGAACTTCAACACCAACAAATGAAGGGCAATTGAGAGCAATAAACAGAGCTTTGCTGGGTTAATTAGCTTACCTGATTGATTGTCTAATTGTGACTCGTAGGACATAACCCGCAACCATAAAAATAAAAGATAAAATCTAGTCTTCTAGTTTACAGAATAACTTTAAAAAATAAGATGACCACTAGTCTAGACTATGGGTAAATAGACGTCATGGCAATTAATTTTTGACAAAATAATTATCGGTGTGAATTTTTTAAGTCCAGAGTCGAAAATCGTGATTTTTATTCGCAGGTTAGATAGGTAGAAATTGTAGCTGAGTTTTATATACTGTAGGTTCGTCAGGTTCGGCTGAGTTTAAGCGATCAACTTTTATTTTCTAGTTTTAGAAAGCGTTGTGGCGATCGCAACCAAAGACTGTGTTTAGTTGCAACTTATAACCTCAGTCCAAAATTATTGAACACTTGGCATTTGGACGAGAATTATCTTCAGCTCCTACAACGTTCAGAAGTGATTCAGAATCCCCTCGATCTCATGTTTTCAATTTTAATTCCTTTGAGTCTCCCGCGCAAAGTAAGGAGGCAAGATAAAAAGATAGTAGGTCAAGGTCAGTATAAAAGCTGGCTACTCTTGTTGATATTTCTTTTCTAACGCATACTTGTATCAACTACAAGCGGAAAAACTTTCTTGGGTTGCAGAAGATGTTATGAGACGTATTGAACAAGTTTGAGTAACTGGCTTTAGATTTGATTAATTAATCTATTTACCTTAATAGTGATCGCAATTTCTATGAAAATATGAAAAATTTTATCCATGTCTTAGCTAAAGATATTAGAGAATATTGTATCGGCGATCATTATGAAACTTATAATTTTAAAAATGTATCAGAGTTTTTGGGGCTTTTAGGAATATTGGAAATATTGCCAAAAATTTTTGTAGCCATAAAAAAAGAGGTCTTAACCTCTCTTTTTCATATTATGGGCCGAGCTGGATTTGAACCAGCGTAGGCATAGCCAGTGGATTTACAGTCCACCCCCATTAACCACTCGGGCATCGACCCATTTACGTCACGGTTAATAATCATAGCACAGGTTTAGCACACTTCTGAAGTAAAAATAAAATTACTCAATTACTGCCCTAATTTTGCTCCTGTGCCATGAAGGCAAAGTTATACTATGTAAGCCGATTTTAATGCCCAAATAATCAGAGCAGTAATGCCACCAAAGATTAAAACGGCGGATATTGCCACTAAAATTGGTTTATCTGCACCGTCGAACTTCATGATTCCACGATTCAAGTCAGACATGATTATTTGCTCCTCAGTCTTTTTAGGGATTGAACGCGAAATATTTTGAGAAAACCTCAAAATTTATTGATCGCGTTGTTGAATTGATCTAGAGCAGCAAAATCTAAATAAATAATTTTTTGCCGTCTTGAATAGTCCATCTAGATGTTATCAAACCAATTTTCGCTTTAGCGGTATTCTTAAAAATTTCTCTCAGATCTCAAAATTTGATGCAGCAAAAGCAAACTATGAAAATCTCACTTATTATTTTAGCTAGCGTGACGGGCTTAGCTGTCTTAGGGGAAATTGCCTTAAGGCTAATCCTGGGGTTAGGAGATCCACCACTATATATAGCCGATCCTGAAATTGGCTATATGTTGGCTCCTAATCAAAAATTGCGTCGCTCTGGTAACTTGATTGAGACTAATCAATATTCCCTGCGGAATCAAGCACTACCAGCTCAATCAGCCGCTCAAACTCGAATCTTACTTCTGGGAGACTCGGTAGTTAATGGCTCCTGGTGGACAGATCAAGGGTCAACTTTGTCCAGTTTACTTGCTGATAAATTACAATCGCAGCTTGATGCAGTAGAAGTTTTAAATGCCTCGGCTAATTCCTGGGGACCACAAAATGAATTAGCCTATCTCAAGCGTTTTGGTTTATTTGATGCCGAAGCACTAGTTTTGGTAATCAACACCGATGATCTGTTTGCTACTGAACCAACATCATTAGTGGTGGGGAACTCTTATAGCTATCCCGATCGCCCTCCTGCGTTGGCTCTAATCGAATACTATCAGTTGTTTATTGCTGAACCCAAGTCGATTCCAGAATTAGAGCAGTTAAGAGCAGCAGACACAGATCGCCTCAGTCAGAATTTAGCGACAATTAAAGCCATTAAGGCGATCGCTGAGTCCAAAAATATTAAATTTATCTTGGCTTTGACACCCTTACGTAGAGAATTTCAGCAAGATCTATCAGATCAAGAACAAGAAGCAAGAAAACGCCTCCAAGAGTTAGCTCAAGCCGAAAAGATTAACTATCTTGACTTCTTAGAGATCTGGGCTGATTTCCCTCAACCAGAATTTCTCTATCGAGATGAGATTCATCCCTCTCCCCAGGGTAATATCAAAATTGTCGAAGTGATCGCTGGGCAGCTAATTAAGTAAAGTAAGTAATCTAATGGGATTCCAACCAAGTTTTGATAGTTATCAATAGAGATTAAGCTACAAAATTATAAACAGTTTTTGCCATAAAGTAACTTGGGTTTTTCTGTTCCCAATAATTTATTGAATATGTTTTGAAGTAGCAGGAACAAAAAACTGTTCATAGTTTTAAGATTAACTTTTGTATGAATATTTTAAATCAAAAAATTGTCCATTCAAATTCAACGAATTGGTTAAGGTAGTCTTAAGTAAATTTTCGTTAAACTCTGCTTCAGTAATGATTAGAGTTTTTTCTTGGTAAACACGAAAGATTTTTTGTAAGTGAAATTTGTCAAAAAAAATGGAAGTTATCTTTAATCTGTAGTGGTATTAGATATTACTCAGGATAATATCAAGGTTCTTAGTCTCAACCTAACCTCTACCGTTTAGTTCATAGCTGATCTAAATTAGTAGTCGTATAACAACAATTCCGATGAGAAAAATTTGATGACTGTCCCTCTAATTACCACAAGAATTGAAGATCTGACTGTTCCTGTAAATAGTGTTGATGCTACCTTTGATTTGACACAAAATTTTGATGATCCACTGACCACAGGGCAAATAGCGCGATTTGAACTAGCCGATAGTTCTTTGGGAGGTGGGGTAACTGAGGTCTTGTTATTCGATCAGGCTGGTGCAGGTGCGCCAGAATCAGTAACCAACTTTCTCAACTACGTCGATGATGGAGACTATGATGGTTCCATTATCCATCGCTCTGTTCCTGGCTTTATTGTTCAAGGGGGAGGCTTTGTTGTTAATCAATCTAATCCCGCTAATGCTCCTACAGAAATTCCTGCTGATGACCCTGTAGTTAATGAATTTAGTGCTGAAAGATCAAATACTAGAGGCACAATTGCTTTTGCCAAACTAGGCAACGATCCTAACAGTGCTACGAACCAATGGTTTTTCAATCTAGCTAATAACTCCCAAAATTTAGATAATCAAAACGGCGGTTTTACAGTTTTTGGCGAAGTTTTAACCGCAGAAGATTTAGCTCCTGTCGATGCGATCGCAAATCTCCCGAACTTTAATTTTGGCGGAGCTTTTACTAATTTACCTCTCAATACTGGAGATATTAATGATTCCACCATTGATAGTGAAGATGACTTTGTGGTTTACAACGACATCTCAGTTAGACAAGCAAATGAGTTGGAGTTTGCGGTAATTGGCAATTCTAATCCAGGTTTAGTTAACGCCGGCATTAGCGAAGGAGAATTAGTCCTTGAGTATGCTCCCGATCAGACTGGTGTAGCGAGAATTACAGTACAAGCGACGAATTTACTGGGGGATTCAGTAGAAGATAGGTTTATTGTGGCTGTTGGAGATGCAGAACCAGATTTAGATCCTAAAGACTCAACTGTCTACCGTTTTTTGAATACGGATACAGGAGTTCATCTTTATACTGACTCAGAAGATGAACGAGCATTCATTGAAGAATTTTTACCAAATTATAACTCTGAAGGTTCAGCTTTTGTTAGTGTCGATCCCTTTACAGGTAGCCCTGAACCAGGAAAAGTCTATCGTCTTTTAAATCAGGATACAGGAACTCATCTTTATACTACTTCGGAAAGAGAAAGAGAATTTGTCGAGGATAATTTGCCTAATTTCAGCCTAGAAACTGAATTTTTCTTTGCCTTTGCGGAGCAACAAGAAGGTACAGTTCCCGTTTATCGCTTTTTTAATACGCAAACAGGAGCGCATTTTTATACACCCTCAGAAGGCGAAAAACAGTCTGTTGAAGATAACTTACCTAATTATCAGTCCGAGGGCATTGCCTATTACACTTTTCCAGTAGTTGAATAAAGTTAATCTGTTGCTGTTGGGGTGAGCTTCTTGGGATTAGGGATGAAGTGCATAGCTGAATTTTGATCAACTAATTTAATTAGCTAAGCTTTTTTAATGCTGCCAGGGCATGAAGTTGAACTTTGCGATCGCTATCTGTGGCTAGTTGCTCCAAAATTGCTTGGGCTGAATTATCCCGTAATTCTCCCAAAGAGTTAGCTAAAGCTTGTTTAGTTTGAGGTGAGGCGGCTTGCTTTTGCTCTTGCCAGAAGCAGATTAGTACCTGAGTGCATTGTGGCTTTAATTCTGGTACGGCAATTCTACCCAGAACCGTCACAATTTCTTGGGTTATAGCTTCGCTGGTGTGACGAAGTGCCTGCTGGAGATAAGCGATGCCTGAACTAATCTCGCTCCACCCCAGGGCTTTGACTATTTCTGACTTGAGAACTGCGGGGGTAGTAGAGGCTTGTAGTACCTTATACAAAGCAGTGGTAGCAGCAGCTTGCTTCATTCTGCCGAGAGCGATCGCTGCTTGGCAACAGACTTCTAAGTTGATATCAGATAACAGAGGTTGCAAATGAGCAATAAGATCTAGTTCTTGACAAAGATCGGGACGAAATCCGAGGGCAACGGCGGCTTCTTGCCTCACGGCACTAGATTTATCCTCTAAAGCATTAATCAGTACTGGTGGTACACGGCGATCGTGAAAGCTGCCGAGAGCTTTGATGGCAATGGTGCGTAATTCGGCATCACTATCATTAGCTACCTCTAGTAATGGTGTAATTGTTGCCGCAGTGCGAATATAAGATAACGAATGTACTGCTAACAGACGATGTTCGGGTTGCTCAAGTAAATCTACCAGGGCATCAACTGCGTGATCGCCAATCTTGATCAAAGTTTTGCCTGCGATCTTGGTTAACTCACTATCACTAGATTGCTGAAGTAATGCCACTAAAGTTAAAACTACTTCCTGTTGAGGAAAATTTCCTAAAACTTGACAGATAAACCAGCGCACTTCCGCTGCTACGGTTTCATCGAGGATTAAATTACTGAGGGGAACCACAATTTCCGAACCAAATAAAGGTAAGAGCTTGGTGATTTCCCATTTATGTTGAAAATCTGCTTCGATTAACATGGTAAATGCTAAATTAAAAGCAACCTGCCAATCCTTAGAATTTAGTTGAAATAGCTTAGCTTTGCTGTGGGTTTGGGGCAATAGCTTGAGCTGCTGAGAAACTTCTAGCCAATTATGCCGTTGTGCCGCCTCGGCTCCTTGTTCTAAAATACCTTGGATTGAGGATGATTGATTCGATGCTGCTTCTGGTTTAATATAGGTCACGCGATCGCTGCTCTCACACTGATAAAGTTTTCGGAAAATTAGTTGGGGAAACTTAACTTAATTCTTTATTATGGTTTTATTTTTTACTCATACTGGTAGCATAAAACACGGAAAACTCTCAGTATGTATTAACAGAATTGAATTAATGCAGTTAGATCATTTTAAAAATGATTTGTCTTTGAGAAAGTGGTAGAAGCTGATGAGAAATAAGTCGCAAACTAGATCTCAGACTATAGTAGTCAAAATTGGTACCTCTAGCTTGACTCAAGCAACAGGACAAATTGCAATCTCTACTATCGCTTCTTTAGTAGAAACTTTAAGTCAGTTGCGTTCCCAAGGGCATCGCGTGGTGTTAGTCTCTTCGGGGGCGGTGGGAGTGGGTTGTGCTAGGCTCAACCTGAAGGAAAGACCCCGTAAAATGGCTTTGAAGCAGGCTGTGGCGGCAGTGGGGCAAGGTCGTTTGATGCGAATTTATGACGATCTCTTTAGTAGTTTACAGCAGGCGATCGCTCAGGTTCTTTTGACTAGGCGAGAATTAGTCGAGCGCAACACCTATGTTAATGCTTCTAACACTTTCAGGGAGTTACTAGATTTGGGTGTAATTCCGATTGTGAATGAGAATGACACCATTGCCGTAGACGAACTAAAATTTGGCGATAATGATACTTTATCAGCATTAGTCGCGAGTTTAGTCCAGGCAGACTGGTTGTTTTTGCTGACTGACGTAGATCGAATGTATTCTGCCGATCCGAAAACGGTTCCTGATGCTCAACCGATTAAACTAGTTAGTAGTAGCGAATTCAATCAGCTTCAGGTAGATGCAGGCTCTAGTGGTTCTCAGTGGGGTACGGGAGGCATGGCGACGAAACTAGCTGCGGCACGTATTGCCACAAGTACGGGAGTGAAAACCGTTATTACCCAAGGGAAAAAGCCGCAAAACATTTTGCAGATCTTGCAAGGAAAAGATTTAGGCACTCAATTTGAACCCCAGCCCCAGTCAGATAATGCACGTAAACGATGGATTTCCTATGGCTTGGTGCCGATGGGCAAACTCTATTTGGATAATGGTGCTGTTAAAGCAATTACTCATCAGGGGAAATCACTGCTTCCTGCGGGAATTATCGCCCTTGAAGGAGAGTTTTCTAGTTCAGATGCGGTGCAGCTATGTAATCAAGCAGGAATTGAATTAGGGCGAGGTTTAGTCAACTATAGTAGTGACGAGGTCAAGCAAATCAAGGGGCACCACTCCACTGAAATTGCCTCAATTTTGGGTTACGACAGCGCCGATACGGTGGTACACCGTAACAATTTAGTTATGACAGAAGTAAGCTGATGTTTGTGTTGTTCCCAGTCAATATAATTCATCGCATCAAACATTACGTTATTTCTTGCATGTAGTAGGAGCGTAAAGTTGGTTTTGAACTATAGCGTTTATCGTATTGAGAATTTCAAAACTCAATTGGAAAATTTAGCTCTTCAATATTTGAAAGGGCTCTCATTCTTATACTTCTAGATTTATTGTTTCAGTAGTCTTACAAGATGTAAAGTAGGAAATAAGCTAGTTTAAAATTCTAGATTTTGGTGATCGCTGCTAATACTTGTCAAAATTGACATCTAAAAGTCATTAGATTGATAAGATAATCGATTAATATTGAACACGATTAAGAAAATTACCATTTAATTTGTTTCATTCTTAATTTGTAGAAGTTTGTAGAAGTATGATTATGTTTAATCTTGGTAGTCGTGTTAAGCACAAAAATACTGATGATGTAGGTATAGTTACTGGCTATGGATATCGGATTGTTAAAAACAAATGTTTAAAAACCCTCAAAGTCAAGATTATTAGTCCCAACCAAAACAGGAAAAAAACTTTAAAAGACCTAGATTGCCAATGGTTATCTTGTGCGGAAGATTATCGGCTAATTAATCCCAATCCTCTGGCTCGACATTTGATAGCTAAGCCACTGAAAATATCTAACAATTATGCTCAGTATGCTCAATCAGTATAGTTGTCCATACAATATAGTGTTGCTGAAAGGTAATTTGTGGATTTTAGAGTTATTGATGTAGTAGCTAGAAATCTGATACTTAACTGCTTTTGTTTAGGTAAATAATATTTTATGAATGCAAAATCTTTTCGCCTATTGAAGCAAGCTAAAAAAGTATCTGCCAAAAATTCATTCAATTATTCCTATAACCAGCCAGGAAGTTCTCCTGGAACGATCTCGGTTTCTGCTTCATTTCAACCTCCAGAAATTAGCCTAATTAACTATAATCAAAATGAACTCAGAAATTTAACTGGTTTAACTCCCGACGAATGTGTTGCGTACCTCGATAAAAAATCAATATCTTGGATTGATGTGGCTGGCTTGGGGGATAAGTCAAGCTTAGAAAATTTAGGACAGGTTTTTGCCCTGCATCCTTTATTATTAGAAGATATTGTTAATGTTCCTCAGCGTCCCAAAATAGAAGAACATCCTGCACAGTTAGTCATTATTACTCAGATGGTTAATGCCAAACCTCAAGGTGCTGGATTTTGGCTAGAACAAGTTAGTTTGGTTTTGGGAGAAAATTATGTCTTAACAGTCCAAGAAGAACCAGAAAGAGACTGTTTTGAGCCGATACGTCAGCGTTTAAAAAGTAATCGAGGTCTAATTAGGCAGCAAGGTGCGGATTACTTGGCCTATGCCCTGTGGGATGCGATTATCGACAATTATTTTCCGATTTTAGAAAGCTATGGCGAACAACTAGAATTATTGGAAAATGAAGTGATCCAAAAACCTAGCAGTACTAGCTTGAGTCAAATCTATCAGGTCAGGCGAGAGTTATTAGCTTTGCGTCGCGGTATTTGGTCGCAACGAGATGCTTTAAACATTCTTATTCGAGGGGGCAATCCTTTAATGAGCGATCGCATTTTGCCCTATCTCAAAGACTGTTACGATCATACGGTACAAATCATTGACACAATTGAAATCTATCGCGAACTTGCTGCTGGATTGATGGATATTTATCTATCTGCGGTTAACAATAAGATGAATGAAGTAATGAAGCTGTTGACGGTGATTTCAAGTATCTTTATTCCGTTGACTTTTATTGCAGGAATTTATGGGATGAACTTTAATACCGCCGCTTCTCCTTGGAATATGCCAGAACTAAACTGGTATTGGGGTTATCCTCTCTGTTTAAGCCTGATGATCGTCATCTCTGGCACTTTGATTACTTATTTCTGGAGAAAAGGCTGGTTAAAAAATACTTCGACGACTAAGTAGCTGTCATAGCAGTCAAGAGCTGATTTCGTCTTAATAATTACTACCAAAATATGACAAAATACAAAGCCAAACAATTATCAGTTATTGGTTGGCGGGAAATGTTGACTCTTCCAGACCTGAATATAGAACACATTAAAGCCAAAATTGATACTGGCGCCCGCACCTCTGCTCTCCATGCCTTTGATTGCCAAGAGTTTAAGCAAGACGATCAGACAATGATTCGGTTTGCGATTCATCCTCTTCAGCGTGACAACCAAAAAACTATTGTGGCGGAAGCAGAATTGCTGGAATACCGTAAGGTAACTAGCTCTGGAGGACATGCTCAAATCAGACCAGTAATTATGACTACTGTCAAGCTAGGGGAACATCAATGGCAAGTCGAACTGACCTTAACCAACCGTGATGTGATGGGGTTTCGGATGCTTTTGGGGAGGCAAGCAGTCCGCGATCGCTTTTCGATTGACCCTGGAAAATCTTTTTTGCAAAGCTGTCGACACTAATCTCAAATAATATTTACCAATATTCTCAACTTACTTTACTGTCAAAAATACTAACCGATGAAAATCGCAATTTTGTCTCAGGATGCTAATCTTTACTCTACTAGAAGATTAAAAGAAGTAGGAGAAGAACAAGGGCATCAAATGCGGGTGATTCCCTACCTCCGTTGCTATATGAACATTACTTCAAGTCGTCCCAGCATTATTTTTAATGGTACTCCTCTGGAAAATTTTGATGCAGTTATTCCTCGTATTGGGGCATCAAGAACTTTTTATGGAACGGCGGTGGTACGTCAGTTTGAAGTCATGGGAGTATTTAGCGCCAATGAATCCCAGGCTATCTCCCGCAGTCGGGATAAACTACGCTGTATGCAAATTCTGGCGAGAGAGGGAGTTGGTCTACCCGTAACTGGTTTTGCTCACGCTACTCAAGACATCGACGGTTTGATCGAAACAGTGGGAGGCGCACCTTTGGTAATTAAACTGTTAGAGGGAACTCAGGGTATTGGTGTGGTCTTAGCCGAAACCTATCAGGCTGCCAAGTCGGTAATTGAAGCTTTTCGTGGTTTGGATGCCAACATCTTGGTACAAGAATATATTAAAGAAGCTGGTGGTGCCGATCTACGCTGTTTTGTTGTGAATGGCGAAGTGATTGCGGCAATGAAGCGTCAGGGTGCCAAGGGAGAATTTCGCTCAAATCTGCATCGTGGTGGCAATGCTGAAGAGATCAAGCTTTCGGTTGAAGAGAGAACAACAGCCGTTAAAGCAGCCAAGGCCATGGGCTTGAGCGTCGCTGGGGTAGATTTACTCCGTTCTAATCATGGACCAGTGGTGATGGAGGTTAATTCTTCTCCTGGTTTAGAAGGCATTGAAAAAGCGACCAAAATTGGTGTGGCGGGCAAAATTATTGAATATGTGGTGCAAAATGCAGTCCAAACCGATGCTAAGGAAGTGATTAAGTATTAATTAGATTCTGCTGACGAAATCTATCTATATCACTGCGAACAAGCGTTAAGACTTTCTCTGTTCCCTGTTCCCTGTTCCCTGTTCCCTAAAAAACGATATCTTATCGTCCTCAACTAACACTCGTTAGCTATAGCCAGAAAACAGGCAGGCGATCACAAATCAAGATAATTATCAAGACACTTGATCTGTTTAATAGAGAAGGGTTAAAAAATTTCGGCTAAATCTACAGTCAATCCTGGTAGTATATCCTCACCAGATAAGCTGCTAGGATTATTTAATACTTGCTGATCTTGACCATTGCGATAGATTTCTACTTCTTTGGCATCAGGATTAATTAGCCAGCCTAGTTTTATCCCGCAGTCTAGATATTCCATCATCTTTTGTTGTGTTTCAGAAAGCTGATCGGTGGGAGATAATAGTTCGATTACGAAATCAGGATCTATCGGTGCAAAACCTCGCTTTTGTTGATCTCTCAGACTATTCCAGCGATTGAGTGCAATCCAACTAACATCAGGAGAACGAATCGCACCATTGAATAGTTTAAATCCTGTAGAAGAATCAAATACTACCCCCAATTTGCTTTGACGATTCCAATACCAGATTTGCCCAAATAGATCTCCGTTACGCTTTCCGCTTTCACTGCCAGTTGGGGACATAACAATTAGTTTGCCATATTGATCGGTTTCAAATCTGAGATCGGGATTTTCAAGACATAACTGTTCTAAGGCGCGATCGCTAATTGAATCGGTCAAGGCTTTCAGATTAAGGGTATAAGTCATTTTCCTGGTCAGAGGCACTTAAAATCATTATAAATTGAGAATTCTCAGGTAGGCACAGGCTTGATCTCTCTCTAGATAATTCTAAATTTGGCTGAACCACCTAGTCTATAAAAGCAAGAACTACTGTAAATGATTTAAACTTTGAATTTTTTATCCCATATTTTTCATACTTCTGATCGCTGCTTTTACCATATCAAAACCTTGAGTAATGATCTCGGTTTGACAATTGCGATCGTTCTAGGTTTATTGGGAAGTAAATTTTTGGTAGCGATGGTTGCTAAAGTTCTTTATCACTATAGCTGGCATGAAACTCTGGTTATGTGGTCGCTTTCGATACCTCAAGTCGTAGCTACCCTGGCAGCAGCCTTAGTTGGTCTACAGGTAGGACTAATTAATGAGTTAGTCCTGCTCAACAACATTGACTGAGGAACAAAATACAGTCGGCAATCATCCCTAAAAAGAATCTCTGACTTTTAATGCATATTTTTTGAGAGTCAAACCTAATGACTCAGTATAATCACTAAAATTATGGATTTTTAATTATGTTCTCCAAGATATTATCGTTCGGTATTGTAGCTGGTATCCTAATCCCCAACTGCGCCTTAGCTCAATCAGGAATTCGCCAACAAGCTAGTAGTAGTTCTACCGCCATCGGCAATAATAACTTTGCTGCTAGTAGCGTTAGCCAGCATGCATCACAAAACAGCAATTCCCAAAATCCAGGACAGATGATCGTTCAAGAAGGACACAGTAATGCTACTGCCATCGGAGAGAACAATGTTGTCATTGACCAGATTGAGCAAGTAAGTGTTCAAAATCAGCATGGTTATAACTCCCAGCCTCAACAAAGCATTCAAAATGCTAACAGTAATGCCACAGCAATCGGCAGAAATAACACGATTATCAATCGGACTGGACAGTATAACTTCCAAAATCAATGGAGCTATTAATCTTTACCTATCATATTGTTGCTTTTTTTAGATTGGTAAAAGGTCAAGAGATTTCGGTTAATTACTTTGATATTGATAGGTAATATTTGAGAATTATGAATTTCTGTCGAGAGAGCGATCGCTTTCTCGATATTTTTTTGTCTGTTAATCTAATATGCTGTCAAAGATCTGGATAATTACCCAATTTTGACTCAATCAAATCAATTCGGATTATTCTAAAGAATAGATACATAACTTTATAAAACTTGATATTCTATTCACCATAGAATTGCTCAGCAACCAACTATCATCATGACTAATACCATTACACCAGCAGTCAATAACCAACCGTATAAACTTGAAGAATGGAAGCGGGGTTATGATTCTCAGCCTAACGAATATGAATACGAAATTACCGAAATTGAGGGGCAAATTCCTGCCGAATTATCAGGAACTCTTTTTCGTAATGGTCCTGGGTTATTAGATATTGGTGGCACCGCAATTCATCATCCTTTTGATGGTGATGGCATGATTAGCGCCTTTTCCTTTAAAGATGGCAAAGCATTTTATCGCAATCGCTTTGTGCAGACTGAGGCATATCTCAAAGAGCAATCAGCAGGAGAAATTCTGTATCGTGGTGTGTTTGGGACGCAAAAGCCTGGGGGTTTGTTTAACAACATTTTCGATCTGCAATTAAAAAATATTGCTAATACGGGAGTGCTTTACTGGGGAGGCAAATTACTAGCTCTCTGGGAAGCAGCAGAACCCCATCGCCTTGATCCTCATACTCTAGAAACCATCGGAATTGACTATTTGGATGGAGTTTTAGAGCCTGGTGATGCCTTCGCGGCACACCCTTGGATCGATCCTAGCTGCGTACTTGATGATGGCGCACCTTGCTTAGTCAATTTTCGAGTTGATCCAGGACTCTCCAGCAAAATTACTCTTTTTGAATTTGCCTCTGATGGTAAACTACTGCGTCGCCATGCCCACAGCGTTCCTGGGTTTTCCTTCATACACGATTTTATCATTACCCCTCACTACGCCATCTTCTTTCAGAACCCAGTTAATTTTAATCCCTTTCCTTTCTTGTTCGGTTTGCGTGGTGCAGGAGAGTGTGTTCAGTTTCAACCAAGTAAGCCAACTACCGTAATTTTAATTCCTCGCGATCCCAATAACAAAGAAGTAAAAACCTTTAGCGTTGAGTCAGGCTTCGTGTTTCACCATGCGAATGCTTTTGAACAGGACAACCAAATTTGTATTGATTCAATTGCTTATCAAACTTTACCCCAAGTGCAACCCAATTCTAATTACAAGGAAGTTGATTTTGATCGCTTAGATCCAGGTCAACTGTGGCGATTCACCTTAAATCTAGATGATGGTACAGTTGATCGCCAAATATTAGAAAGTCGTTGTTGTGAATTCCCGACTCATAATCCTGAAAATGTCGGTCGAGCATATCGTTATCTCTACATTGGTGCAGTATCTAATAATACAGGACGTAATGCACCATTACAGGCAATTTTGAAACTAGATTTAGCGACAGGAGAGCGTCAGCTACATTCTTTTGCTCCTAGTGGCTACGTCAGCGAACCGATTTTTGTGCCCAAGCCTAATGCTACTCAGGAAGATGCAGGCTGGGTCTTAACCTTGGTATATGACGGTAGTAAACATCGTTCTACTCTAGCTATTTTAGATGGCGAAAACTTAGGGGGAGAAGCGATTGCCCTATTACATCTAAAGCATCATGTTCCCTATGGTTTACATGGTAGCTGGTGTGAAGAAGTGTTTGTGTAAACTACAGGTAATAAGTTCATTTTCGTTGGGGCGATAAATACCACTTGGGCTGCCCACGATATGAACGTAACTCCCAATGCAGAACTAAGCGATGGCGCGATGGACGTGGTGATTGTGCAAAAAGGAACCCCTCGCCTCGAAATTCTCCAGGCTCTATGACGCTGTGGTAAAGGCAAGCATCTCGACTTGCCCCACTTAGAATACTATAAGGTACGACCTTTAAGTTAGAGCCTCAGACTGATCGCGGTATTTTGGTAGTAGATGGCTAACCCGTAGACTATTCACCGATTGAAATGAAAGTAATTTTCAACTTGGCTTGTGTCAACTGTTAAAATTCATTCAAATGTGATCACTTTTCTAATAAAATTTTTGTATCCCCATAAGACAAATCCTGAAAAGCTTAAAATAGCAAGAAAATATTTACTGCCGAAAAATAGCCAAGATAAAAAGCTAACATTTGCCAGAATTTTAACTGGTCTGCTTAAATAAGCTATGAATAAGCTATGAACGACTTGAAAGATCGGGTAGCATTGATTACAGGAGCATCTTCTGGTATTGGTGCAGCATTAGCACTAGAACTTACCCAGCATAATGTAAAACTAGTGTTAATTGCCAGAAGAGGTCAAAAATTAGCAGCCATAGCCGCAGAAATCGACCCTAAAGGTCAAAAGGTGTTAGTTATTCCTGGTGACGTAACCAAAGATGGAGATCTAGAAAAAGCAGTAAATCTTGCTCACGTTAAGTTTGGCAAGATCGATATTGTGATCGCTAATGCTGGTTTTGCTATTAGAGGAAATTTGGAAAACCTCACCATAGAGGACTATAGAAATCAATGGGAAACGAATGTTTTTGGCGTTCTTCGTACAATTTACGCTACTTTAGATGAGCTTAAGCAAACTAAAGGAAGATTAGCGATCATCTGTAGTGTCAACGGTTATGTGGTTTTTCCTGGAGTTTCAGCTTATGTTATGAGTAAATTTGCGCTTCGGGCTTTATGTGAATCTTTATCTTTAGAATTAGCACCCTATGGAATAACTGTGACGCACATCTGTCCTGGATTTGTAGCCACAGAATCTCGTATCACTGAGCGACAAAACCAAGAAAAAAAGGAAATTCCTGAGTGGATGCTGATGTCCACTACAGAAACCGCAAGACAAATTATTAAAGCGATCGCCAGAAGAAAACCAGAAATTATTTTGACAGGCTACGGTAAATTAGCCGTTCTGCTTAAACGTCATCTACCTGGATTACTATCTTGGTTAATGTCAAGGTTAAAGATTAACAAGTAACACTTAACTCACCGTTCGCTCATTTAGGAAATCATCAAGGAAATAAAGAAGCTGGGATTAAGTGAAGATGATAGGTTAAGCGATTAAGGTCAGTCAGGAACTAGCTGAGGAACTATGTAAATAGATTCGGGAATCTTCATCAGAC
>JBCDEP010000241.1:0-6154 GCA_039179675.1 Cyanobacteria bacterium P01_G01_bin.67 | reverse complement strand
TTGCTTAGTTTGCAGTAAAGCGATCGCTTTACTGCAAACTATCATGATTCTCTTCAGACATTAATTATTCTCTCATCACCACGAGATTCTGCTGGCAAATCATTTTCCGTCACTATCGTTCAGTATCAATCCCTGTTTAGCCTTCCCTGTAATTTTATGTGATAACTACATTTGGCTCTTAATTTAAAATAACAGCAGTTTATCAAGAGCGATCGCAATATCGGGAAACGCCATAGGGCAAACTGTTCCAGTTTTGTATTCAGCAACCTGAGAATATTTATTACCTTGTACTTGAGTATGAGTAATCAGTTTTTTATTCACTAAATCAAGTACCCAATATTCAGGGATACCATTACGGGCATAGGTAATGATTTTTTGCTCTAAATCTTGTTTCAGCGTTCGATGGGAAATTTCGATTAAGAAATAAATATCTTGAGGATAAGGATGATGCTGACGATAGATAGTTTCTGGTAGTCGAACTATAGCAATATCTGGTTCAGGTTCGCTATTGTCTAAAGTAATTGGATGAGACTCTCTAACATCAGCTAGCCCTACTAAAATACTTCTCAAGTACTTGACCACGCTGTCATTCGTGTAACTGTGTTCTATTCCCTCTGGACTCACTTCGATAATCTCTCCTTCGAGAAATTCAACTGGTTTTCCCTCCAGCAAACCGAGATTAACTAATTCATGCCATTCTTCAATTGACCATTTATAAGTAGTTACAGTCATCTAACCTCCTAGAATATAATATAAACTCAACAATATATTTGTAGACTGCATTCCTTGCTTATATATTACTGATACTTCAAAGTCATGTTCTTGAATTCAGTAACTTTTGAACGGTTTGTTTAAATATGACTACCTGCTCATCATTGGGTTGAGTTTGTTGCCAGACTTCTCTTGCCATTAGAAGGACGCACCACTGCTCAATCTTATCTACCTGACTAATATCAAAACCTAATTTGCTAACCAAAATCGCGGCATTTCCCGCAACAATATCTCCCAAAGAAAGACAATCTCCCCCGAAGTAGGCATCATCTCCGATTAATTCAGCCAAAAACTGGAGTATTCGCTTAATTTTACGTTTAGTTTGACTTAATTTAGGGGAATCTTCTGTTTCAATTATCAAAGGAATTACTAAAGAGGATAATTCGTTGTTGGCTACCATTTGCGCCATTCTTACCTTAGCTAATCTAGAAGAGTCTTGAGGTAATAAAGAATGTTTTGGATATTTACTTTCTAAATAATCCAAGATTGCTAGAGATTCTATGACTCGCAAGCCATCATCAACAATTACAGGCACATGATGGAAAGGATTTATTGCTAAAAAGTCAGGTTTAAACTGTTCTCCAGCTTGAAGATTAATGATTACTGGTGTGAAAGGAATCTCTTTTTCCAGCAAAGCGATCCAGACACGACGGGATAAAGGAGATAGGGGATGATAGTAGAATTGCAACATGATTTGATTATTAATTATTGATTGCTCGCCATTCTTTGAGAATTAATCCAGACCAAATAACAAAGCCAATTACCAACGATCCTGCGATCGCATCACACCAAATAAAGGTATGCATCTTAGGGGAAAACTGAGATAGTTCCCCATAAAGATAATGAGTTGGACTAGATAAACCTGTAACTGAATAAATGCTTAACAAGAGATAACTGAACCAATAATTTTGCTTGCGATAAAGCCAATAACTTGTGATACCGATTAAAGTCATCACAACCCAGCTAATGAATATTCCTGATGTAGTAATCCATTCTGGTTCAGGATAATCGTCAATGAAAATAGCGTTATCGGTATAGTGAATGCTGGTAATAGCAACACTAAATACCAAGATTGCTTGTAACCAAGTTTGATTTTGCTTGTTCATAATTTTCTCAAGACATCCTGTAATTAAACTCCTAATGCAACAAACATTCCTGTAAACTCTCCTACTACTTCTTGATTGCATCGAACTAAAGATTTAACTGCAATCCGAGATTTCTGTTTGCGTTGCAAAATTTTGATAAATCTGTCCCATATTTGACGATCGCTCATAGAACAAATGGCATCGAAATCATCAGTAATCGGTTGGTCATAACTCATCGTATTTTTTTGGATTACCAACCTGCTATTAATGCCCTCGCTTCGCAAACGGAAATTTACTAACGTCCAGGCACTAAGAATTGCTAATGCCGATGCACTACCACCAAATACGGTTGAGCGATGATTGATATTTGGTTGCAATGGTGCTGCAAGTATTACTGAATTATTAGTCACTTCGATCACTTTCACCTGCATTGCTTTGGACAGGGGAATTTGTTTGTAGAGATAAGCTTGAATTGCTTGATTATCCTGTTGCATATTTCAGCCTTGACGATAAATCGCTGTTAATTCTTTGGGAATAGCCATCGGGTGCATCGTTTCTAAGTTGACAAAAAACCCTGTCTGAATCGCAGTCGTAACAATCTGACTATCCAAAATTATCTCCGCTTGCAAGGTACAACGCAGCTTGCCTAATTGAGCAATCCACATCTTGCCTATTGGGCGATCGCATATTCGCAATGCTTTTTTGTATTCAATTTGAGTTGAAGCAATAATCGGACAATATCCCTGCGCCATCAACTGTTCTAAAGGTAGATAGGATTCTAAGATCTTTAGCCTCAGATCTTCTAACCAGCGCAGATAAACAATATTGCTGACAATTCCTGCAAAATCGATGTCGTAGGTTTTTACTGGTAGTTCCAGAGTTACTTCTAGGGGTTTAGGATTCATGCTTAATCTTTAATTTTTTTTTCAGACCGATTGGTCTTTTTTATTCCAAAAAAATAGAGTGTTACTGATTCTCCTAATTAGATTTTATTCTCGATTCACACTAAGACTGTCTTGAATATAACTCTGCAAATGAGCGATCGCTCTTTCTAAATGAACAGGGTTTTTCTCAAGTTGACTCATCATAATTGCTCCTTCAATAGTACAAATGATAATGGTGGCAATGGTATCTGGTTGAACGGTTGCTGGTATCTCACCCTTCTTGACACCCTTGTGGATAATCCGCACAATTAAACCACGCCAAGAATCAATAGCAGAGATCGCGCGATCGCGCAAAGGAGAATCAGTATCATCAGCTTCAATTGCGGTATTTAAAATCGGACACCCTCCCACAATCGGCGGCGCCTCCACATAAGCTAAATAACTTGATACCAACGCTTGTAAACGTTCTACGGCATTACTTTTCGTTTTCACAGCACTCCAAACATGTTGACTCATAACCCCAACTGCATAGTCAAACGCGGCTACAGCCAGTTCATCTTTACTCTGAAAATGGTTATAGATTCCTCCTTTTTTTAAACCAGTAGCCTGCATAATATCGGCGATTGAAGAACCTGCATAACCCCTCTGGTTAAACACTGCCGCTGCTTGCTTAATTATTCGAGCTTTAGTTTGTTGTGCTTTAGACATAGCATTTTAAGACCGTTTGGTCTGTAATAGCAGAATAGCATTCAACTCGATAAATGTTAAATGCTAAATAAAATAGTTGACTGTTTAATCAATAAGTACTATATTACTAACAAGGTTGGCAATTCCTTCAGACGACTTTAATTGGGGAACGAACTTAACTTCCCCTTTTTATTTTTTTTCACAATTAAATAGACGATAAATGAACAGTACAACTATGTCTAGTACTCTAGATAGCTGCACGCTGATTTATGTTGAAGTAGATGAGAACTCTAATAAAGTTTGGCGGGGAAGTCTGATTAATGATGGAACATTCTTGGCTGAATGGGGGCGAGTCGGCAATACTCTTCAGTCTAAACGGCATTATTTTGGTTCAGTTGCTTTGGCGAGAAATAAGTATGAACGGACAAAACGTCAGAAATTAAGAAAAGGCTACACTAAAGCACAGGTGGTAGATCTAGGTATTCGGCAAACTAGCGTTATTACTGCCGAAGAATTAGAAGCGATCGCCAGTAAGCAAATTCAACATGGTAGAGATCCGCGATCTAAAGAGTTAATTAGGTATCTGGTTAAAAGCAATATCCATCAAATTACTGACCAGACAGATATTATCTACGATGCTGCCACAGGGGGATTTTCTACCCCTTTAGGTGTCATTGTACCAAGTGCGATCGCTGAAGCGAGAAAATATCTAATTCAGATTGCAACTACCAGCAAGAATAATAGCTACAAAATACGCTATTTGCTGAGTAAATACCTACGGTTGATTCCTCAAGCTTTGGGTAACAAATTAGACGTATCCGAGTTTTGCGACTCTCAAGAAATCCAGCGACAGTATGAGATTCTAAATGCTTTAGAGGCTGCGGTTACGGTTGATAACCCGTCCCAGCAAGTATTTGACTGCAAGATCAAGCGAGTGCCAGGAAGCACCACAGAAGGAAAGAAAATCTTTCGTCAGATTAATCAGCTTTATCAATCCACTATTAATCAGAATCACCTTGCAGCTAGATATAAGCTAAGACGAGTTTATGAATTAGATATTCCCTCTATGCAAGAAGCATTTGCCGCTAAGGCGCAGAAGATTGGCAACGTTAAGCAACATTGGCATGGTACCAAAGCCAGTAACCTGTTAAGCATACTCCAACAAGGTTTAATTATTCCTCCTGCCGATGCCACACAGTGTACGGGGAGAATGTTTGGCAACGGTATTTATGGTTCAGAACAATCGACTAAAGCCTTAAACTACGCCACTAATTATTGGAATCCTTCAGGAGATTCAGAAACGCGAGTTTTTATGTTGCTGTGCGATTTTTCTATGGGAAAAGAATATCATGCCAAAACCCCTAATCATCGCTTTCCCCTTAAAGGATATGACAGTACTTATGTTGCTCCTGGTGCAGCTAATACAATTAATCAAGAGAGTATTGTTTATAGTACTGAGCAAGTGAATATTAAATATTTGTGTGAGTTTAGTTAACCTAAGTTTGGGTTGAAAATATTATAAATTGGTTTAGGTAGCCATAAGCCATAGGATATTACTGCATACGACTAGCAATAATAGTTTTTAGTGGCAAAATCAATGAAAATTCAGCATCCTTTAAAGGAATAAAGCCATATTTGAGATAAAAATTTTTTGCCGATTCATCCATAGCATCTACTCGGACAGCAAATATCCCCATCTCTGAACTAATGCGCACCGCTCTAGATAAAGCATGCATCAGCAAAACTTTACCCAAGCCTTTTCCTTGCATCGTTCGATCTACTGCTAATTGTCCAATTAACATTACTGGTGCAGGATACTTAGGCAATTTCCGTGTTAAAGAATCAGGAAGATTCGCAAATTCTATATTAGAAGCACTGGTGCAGTAGTAACCTGTAATCTCATTATTATTGGCAACTGTCGCTACTATAGTTACTGAATAGCGTTTTTGTTGATTTTGCCAAGCATATTTCTTTAAATAATTATTGAGTTGTGGCTTTCCACAGTCAAAAGCCGATCTATTAAAATTTTTATCCAGAGGAGCAAAAATCCAGCGCACTCGATCTATACCTCATAGTCTTGTTGAAATTGCTGCATAGCTTCAACTAAGTCTTGCTTGGGTTGGGGTGGATTAGTAATTAAGGATAAAAATAAATCTCTGTCTCGATCTGATAAAACTAATTTTTGGTGTTTAGCGATATCTGCTTGAGCTATTTCTAGACAGTGAGCCAACAAATAAGCACTCAAACTAATACCTTTAAGAGAAGCTGCCGTTTCTAACAAGTCCTTCTGTTCTTGACTCACTCTAAGATCGATACGGTTCGTTTTCGCTCCTGACATGACAATATTGCATTACAAAATAACAATAAGTCTATTATATTCAATAATACTGGCAAAAGTACACACAAATTAGATAGGTTGAGTTAAATGCGATCGCTAATTTAAACGCCCATGTAAATATCTATCCTTAAATTATGGGAATTGTTCAGGATAATCTTAAAGTTTTGCCTTTTATATGATTGATAGTCAAACAAAAGTTTTTTCTCGTAACTATTGTGAGTCTGTTACTTAACGTGAGTTCGGGATAAGAAAAGGGACAGGTAGTAAGCTGAAAATAACGACAAATTCAGAAAACCTGCCCTATGTATAGTTTAGAAGAATTGTTTTGTTCTATTGACGATTTTTGCTCAAATTTTGAACCTGGCTGGAAACAACAATTGTTGACACAG
>JBCDEP010000280.1:0-2151 GCA_039179675.1 Cyanobacteria bacterium P01_G01_bin.67 | reverse complement strand
TGTTTAGTTATGTTAAGTATGTAGACAAGTGAAACACATTATTTTTATCTCGTTTCCAGTCTTGTTCTTACATAGAACCTTGAAAAATAAATAACGCAATCATAAAACATATGACAACTACTTTACAGCACCGCGAGTTTCGCGCTGTTGTAAAGTAGTTGTCATATGTTTTATGATTGCGTTATTTATTTTTCAAGGTTCTATGTAAGAACAAGACTGGAAACGAGATAAAAATAATGTGTTTCACTTGTCTACATACTTAACATAACTAAACAATTGGCAAATATCAAGGTTTGTTACATTGCTATTGACAATCAATAGTATAGGTTTTGCTTATAGCTACAAAATATCGGTTTTGAATTCAGATTCAATCGGGAGGGTAAAGTGAAACTGACTTCCTAGATCTTCGCCATCACTCTCTGCCCAAATCTTTCCCCCCATCCCTTCAATGATTTTGCGACAAATTACTAATCCCAGACCAACTCCGCCTACAGTACGTCGTAAATACTTTTCTGATTGAGAAAAACGCTCAAAAATGATTTCGAGTTCATTTTCATCAATTCCCCTTCCTGTATCGGCAACAACAATCTCTAACATCTGACGAGGTTGGGGTGTATTATTTATTTCCTGAGTATTTTGAACCTCAGCCGTCACAACTACCTCGCCCTCTTTAGGAGTAAACTTACAGGCGTTATCCAGAAGCTTAGTGAATACTTCCACTAAGCCATCAACATCAGCTAAGACATACGGTAATTCTTCTGGTAATTCCAGTCGAATAATTGGTCTATCTTTAGTTTGTGAAGTCCTCTGAAGATTGTCCAAAGCTAGATTGAAGGGGTAATCAATCGCAATTGGTTCGATATTACGGGTATTGCGGTATGTTTTCGGTGTTTCCAATTTAGAAAGAGTAAGGAAATTCTGCACCAATTGCCCCAATCTTTCCGTATCCCCTAAAGCAGTTTCTAGCATGATATCCTTTAGTTCTGTCGGCATATCGGGTTCAGTAGCCAAACTTTCCAAACAAATCCTGATGGTTGATAACGGCGTACGTAACTCGTGTCCAACGATCGCAATCAGATTACTCTGGACGTTCTCCACTGCTTCTAATTGGACATTTAGTTCGACCAAATTAGTATAGGCATTAGCTTGAGTTAAGGCTGCACCAGCACTGTTGGCAACACCTTCAACTAGAGCAGTATCTTCTGGCTGCCACCGAAAGCTGCTTTTACCTCCATAATGAAGTTCCAACATTCCTAACAACTGTCCCTGATAGCGAATTGCCACAATTAACCAAGAGCGAATTCCTACCAATCTAATTTGGTTTTGAAGAATGGAATTATTGTTGAGGTATGAATTGTCGGTAACATCATCGACAACGAGAGTAGATCTGTTAGCCTGAGCAACTATAAAGAGAGGGTTTTCGGCTATTAACCATTGTTGTCCCCTCAGAGAATCCATCGAGGGAGATGCAAATTCATACTCAATTTTTACTGCTTCATCATTGGGGTTAAAACGATATAAAATACAACGACAGTCATGAAATAGCTGTCCCAATTCTCTAACAGTGGTAGCGAGTATTTCTTCAGGGTTCAAGGAACTGCGTTGAGCAGCAGCAATTTTATTAATTAAAACCTCTTTTCGTTCGGCGGTAGCGATCGCCTGATACGCTCGATATAGTTTATATTGACCAGACTGGAGATAAATCACCAGACGTTGAGTAAAGATGCCTAAATCAATTGACTCAGTAGTCAGCAAAGATTTACGGCGTTCCCTAAGCTTAGTAACGAAAAGCTTTCTGGCTTGTTTGGTCTTTTCTTTTAATTCTGGACGGTAGTTATTAATTCTTCCCAACAACCAATCAGCAGCCGAAAAAGTAATCTTGCGATCGAAACTCCAAATACCTTCAAACTTAGATTCTTGTTCTACTACAGATGGTAAGTCTCCTGTTCTTGGTAGCTATAACTTTTCCCTTACCCCCAAGCAAGCAGAGTATTGCTGTCCAATGATTACTAACTCACCGTTCGCTCATTTAGGAAATCATCAAGGAAATAAAGAAGCTGGGATTAAGTGAAGATGATAGGTTAAGCGATTAAGGTCAGTCAGGAACTAGCTGAGGAACTATGTAAATAGATTCGGGAATCTTCATCAGAC
>JBCDEP010000235.1:0-6769 GCA_039179675.1 Cyanobacteria bacterium P01_G01_bin.67 | reverse complement strand
TTTGTTAAATTTGTTTATTTTATTTCTTACTATATATTTTATTAGTATTTATCTGTATTTCATAAACTCTTTGTCTCAACTTCATACTATCTATTATCTAGTCTAAGAAGGGCTTTTAATCTGATGTATCACAGGTATAAATAGAAGAATATAAAAGTACCTATTGGTTTTGACAGGCAATCAAAAGTAATTCTGCCAAAGTGGCAAAATTAATTGCTTTACCTATTCATTATATCAGGTGAAACTTCTGTTTTTTTTATCAGGTTCATGAAGCTAATTTAATTACTAAGATGAATTTTGGCAGGTAATCATAGAGGTGACAAACCATGAACCGAGAAGTTAATCAAAGCGAATCTAAATCTTTAGAACAACAAAATATCGTATTAGATATTCAAAATGAGGATTCAGAAACTAGCATTCAGACATCATCTACACATCTAATTGTTTCTACTTTAGAAGACGAAAATGATGGAGACTTGAGTCCAGGAGACCTCTCTTTGAGAGAAGCGATAATTCATAGTTCAGTTGGCAGTAATATTAGCTTTGATTCTAATCTGGCAAAGGGTGTAATCAACTTAACTCAAGGTGAATTAAAAATAGACAAAAGCCTCAATATTCTGGGTTTAGGTGCAAATAATACTGTAATTGATGCGGGGGGTAATAGTCGGGTTTTCAATATCGATGATGGCAACGCTGATCATCAGTTGGACGTTACCCTAGAAAGTCTAGCTGTTACTGGGGGAAATGTAACTTCTTTTTCACCTACGCCTCCTGCAAATCCCAATGATGGTGGGGGAATTCTCAACGCTGAAAATCTAGAAATTAACCATGCTGATATCTACAATAACTCAGCTTTTTTTAGTGGTGGGGGCATTGCCCACAGTGAGGGAATATTAACAGTTAACAATAGTGCTATTTACAACAATTCTGCCAGTGGTGCGGCTCTTGGCACCCAGGGAGGTGGAATTATCAATAACAGTAGGGCAATTATTAATCAAAGCACAATTAGCAATAATGACACAGGTTCTCGTTCCACAGGAAGTGGAATTAGTAATCAAGGAAGTCTCAATGTTAGCAACAGTACGATTAGCAGTAACTTTAGTAACGGCATCTTAAATAATGGTGACGCAACAATGACCAGTAGCATTGTTGCGGGTAATGGTGACAATAACGATCTAGAGGGTAATGATTTTACTAGCGGGGGGAATAATCTCATTGGAGGTAAAAGTTTACGAGTCGAAGTCAACAGTGCAGGAGGTTTCACTGATGGTCAAAATGGGGACATTGTTGGTACTGGTGAGAATCCCATCGATCCGCAACTAGGAGAATTGCAGAATAATGGTGGGGCAACTGCTACTCAATCCCTACAATCAGGTTCTCCAGCGATTGATCAGGGTAGTAACCCCAGTAATTTAGCAACGGATCAACGGGGAGAAGGGTTTGAGCGTACCGTTGGTGCGGGTACAGATATTGGTGCTTTTGAAGTTCAGGATGGAGATGGTGGTAATCCTACCGAACTTGTGGTTTCGACTTTAGAAGACGAAAACGATGGAGATTTGAGCATAGGAGATCTTTCTTTGCGAGAAGCTATTCTCAATGCAGAGTCTGGCAGTACGATTACTTTTGACTCAGAGCTGGCAAATGGCACAATCAATTTAGCCCTGGGGGAATTAGTTATCGACAAAAGCCTAACTATTCAAGGTTTGGGTGCTAAGAATACTGTCATTGATGCAGGTGGTAATAGTCGGGTATTCAATGTTAATGATGGCAATACAGATACACTGCTAGACGTTAAGCTGAATGACTTGGCAATTACTGGTTCTGGAGGTACTTTTACCCCTGTTAATCCAGTTCCTACGAGGGGTGGGGGCATTTGGAACTCAGAAAATCTCGAAGTCAATCATGCCAACATCTACGATAATTTTGCCGTTTTTAGTGGTGGCGGAATTTATTCTGATGGCGACTTAACCGTCAATTATAGTGCTATTTACGATAACGTTACTAATAGTAGCGATCGCACAGCTTCAGGTGGGGGAATAACTAATGCTGGCACCGCAATTATCAATCAAAGCACCATTAGCAGTAATGAAGTTGGTGGACGTACTGGTGCAGGGGGGATTGAAAATAAAGCAGGCAAGTTGTTTGTGACTAACAGTACTGTGGATGGTAATGATAGAGGGGGAATTTCTAATGAGGGAGGAGCAGTTGAAGTTACTAGTTCGATTATTGCTGGTAATGCCAACAACAATGATGTATTTGGGGCTGATTTTGTCAGCGGTGGGAACAATCTGATTGGGGGTGAAAATCCTTCAGATGTTAGTGCCGGGGGTTTTGTTGATGGGGAAAATGGCGATCTTGTCGGTACTGCCGATAAACCTATCGATCCTCAACTAGGAGCATTACAAGATAATGGTGGGGCAACCTTTACCCAAGCATTACAATCTAGTTCCCCTGCGATAGATGCGGGTAGTAATCCTAATAATTTCGCCACGGATCAACGGGGAGAAGGGTTTGAGCGTACTGTTGGTGCGGGTACAGATATTGGTGCTTTTGAGGTTCAAGATGGAGATGGTGGTAATCCAACGGAACTGGTGGTTTCAACTCTAGAAGATGAGAATGATGGCGACTTTAGTGCAGGAGATCTCTCTTTGAGAGAAGCTATTATCTTAGCTAATCAAAATGAAGGTGCAGACACCATCAACTTTGACTCTAGCTTAGATGGTGGAACTATTACTTTCGCTCAATCCCAAGAGCGTAATTTGACTATTGATGAATCATTAGCGATCGCAGGTTTAGGTCAAGACAACTTAACTATTGACGGTGGTTTTATCTTCAATATTGCTCAACCAGATGTTGATGTGGCAATTGAAGGGTTGAATATTACTGGAGGGAAAATAGATAGCTTTGGTAATTTAAATCTGACCAACAGTTCTCTTCGCCAAACTATTGCCACCGGCTCGGATAATAGCGCCATTATTAGTCGAGGTATCACTCAGATTACAAATTCAACCATCAGTGACAATAGTGGGGGGAGTAATGTCGGAATTTTAGTAGAATCAGGAACTACCAGCATTACAGGTAGCGCGATCGCCAATAATCAGGCTGATCAAGCACAAGCAGGAATTATTGTTGGCAATGAAGCTACGGTAAATGTCGTCAATAGTACCATTGCTAATAACCAAGGAAGATCTATTGCAGGGATTGAAAATCGCGGTAGACTAAATGTCTTTAGCAGTACGGTTGCTAATAATAGCGGTGGCTTGAGTGGTGGTGGGATCGTTAACTTTGCTCAGGCAAATCTCGGCAGCACGATTGCGGCACAAAACAGTAGCGGTGAATCCTTGGGAGATCTATTGGGAAATGGAGAATTTGTTAGTAGTGGTAACAACTTAATTGGCAACGGTGATAGTGTAATTGACTTTATCAATGGCGAAAATGGGGACATTGTCGGGACAACAGATGCACCCATCGATCCACAACTAGGAGAATTGCAGAATAATGGTGGGGCAACTGCTACTCAAGCCTTACAATCAGGTTCTCCAGCGATTGATCAAGGTAGTAACCCCAGTAATTTAGCAACAGATCAACGGGGAGAAGGGTTTGAGCGTACTGTTGGTGCGGGTACAGATATTGGTGCTTTTGAAGTTCAGTCTCCTCAAAATGGCTCCGCAGAAATAGTCTCAAGTCAGGCGATCGCCTCTAATCTAGAGCCGAATTTGTTCACACTGACTAATGGTGCTGATAGTTTAACTGGCAGTGATCAATCAGACTTAGCTCAGGGAATTGATCCCATAGATACTCTCGCTAGCAGTGGAGAAAGTCAAGATCATAATGTTTTTGCTATTGGTGTAGGAGAAGATACTATCTTCGATTTTCAAGACGGCATAGACAAAATTTTGCTCTCAGGTAGTCTAGAGTCTACTTTATTTGCAGATTTGGCAATCTTTGCTGTTGATCGCGGCGTAGGAATTGGCACTAATAGCAAACCAAGTCAAACTGTAGCCACTATTGTGGGGGTTTCTCCCGATCAGATTACCCAGGATGATTTTGTTAGCATTGAACTTAGCAATGCTTCCTTCTCAATTGACGCATAAGTTGTAATAGGTAATTTAGCAAGAGCTTAAGGGTTATGAGTAATGAAAAAATCACAGAAATTTATTACTCATAACAAAAGTACTACTGGATACTAGAAGTAATGAGGACTGTCATCCGAGCCTAACTTCGAGAATTATCATCAGGCACTGAATCCTGCAGTGAGGAACTCAATATAGATCCCTTGAGTTTGGCTCTTATAATTGTGCTTAAATTTTCATTAGAAGTTTGATTAAAGCGATCGCATTTTGAGTTATTCAGGATTGGCATCATCTTCCTGGCAATCAATTCCATCATAGTTCAAGCGGAATCTAAGCCACATAAAGCACTAGAGCGTTTAAATATTTTGCAGGTACTTGGCTGTTGGCAGCCAGCAGATAGCACTGAACCCTGGGTACAGTTTACTTGGCAGGTTCAAATAGGCTTAAATAACCTCTGGTATTTGGGTAATGCCTCTTGATCAAAAATAATCAATTAATTCTCAAGAATTTATGGGATATGATATGGCTGCTAACAAGTTAGTTCCCTCGGTAGTTGTCGGTAATGGCAACTCTTATCAGATGACTGCTGATGGTTGGTGAACTCAGCAGTTGGTATGGTCTGTAACTTTGATTAAACAAGGAGAATCAACCTTCCTTCAACAGTGGATGCCAGTAGTAAAAGAGACTTGTGAGCGCTATAAGTAGGAAGCTAATCTATTGATATATGGAACTAGAGATAATTTTTAGAGTTTTTATTGGCAGTATTGGGGTTACTTTTCTGGCTTGGCTGATTGTTCATTTTAACGGCAAAACTTTACTGGGAATTTTTGATTTAGTTTTTGCTATTATTTCCCCAAAAAACAAGCTTAACGAGCCTTCTAAAACTTGGTTGGCAGTCGCTCGAGAAGCTGAAGTAATTTTAATAGGGATAACTCCATTAGCGATCGCATCTTTGATTAGTACTACTGGCGGCAATTGCCTCAATAGTATTCAAGCTCTAATTGTTACTGAAGTCATAATTTTAGGCTTTTTTTTACTTATTCCAAATCCTTTGAAGCTAACCAGTAATTTTTGGGGTGAGCAATTTTATGCACCTCGCTGGTCAGTTTTTCTAATGGCAATAGTCTGGTGTTTAATCTTCTCAATTTGGGGTTATTTAGCCATTGATCCTGCTGTTAATCAGGGTATAGATCGCTTATTGGTTAATGGAAATGGTGATATGTGGTTTTATGTCAGGAGGTTTGCTGCTTACACAGTTAACAATATTAGTTTTGATAACCAGCCTGCATGTCATTACCTACAAATTAGTCCTAAAAAGTTAAGTTCTTTCATTGGTTCAGTTATTGTCTATGGTTCTCCTAATACCGTATTCGGAATTACTTTGTTTCAGGGATTATTAGGATGTAGTTTGTTCTTGGCTTTGTTTGGTAACTGGGAAGATTTTAATTATCAAGGACGAAAGTTATCAAAAAAAGCCTCTGTTTGGGCTATTATTTGGGCATTATTTTCTCCGCCAATTTTTTGGTTAGTTATTACTTCTTATCTATCTAATGCTTTATTTATCACTATTTTTATTTTAGGTTTGACAGCCGCTCGCAGAGTCTGTCTTAATCAAGATAAGTATATTTTTTATGCCACACCTATTTTATTATTCAGCTTTATTCTAAATGTTTTCTCTTTCTATATTGTTCTGTTACCAGTGGCATTAAGTTTTTATCTGGTCACTATTTTTATTTATCAATATGAGCAATATTTACAACCCAAGCAAGGACTAGCAAATTTTGCCAAACTAATGTTAGCTGCGGGGATAAGTGTTTTAGCCTGCTGTCTTTTCTTTAATCATCAAATAAATCTTACCGAAGTAGCGGGTAGCTTAAATGCTTTAAAGGAACACGGTAAAAATTTCGTTCCCTTAAATCCTTGGAGTTTAGTTCAAGAAAAGCCTAATCCCATGCCCAATATTAAAGATTTTGGAGTTTGGTTCAATATCATAATAGGGACGATATTTTCGGTATTGGTTCTGAGAACAGTCTGTCAAAATATTATCGCCTTGAAGAACTCAAAGCCGATTAACCATATCTACCTAAAAGATCTAATTACTGCGGCATTAGTGTTAGGTATCTATTTACTATATTTTTTAGCTTATATTCCTCTGGAATATACCTATCGGCTAGGAAAATTTGCTGTTTCAATCCTATTTCCGTTAGCAACAGTCGCCACTCTGCCACTAATTTTATGGTTCCGCGATCGCTTTTACCGCCATAAATCAAGACTATTCCACTTCGGTTGTTTAGTCTTGTTAGTAATCCATATAATTTTGCATATTGATAAAACGCTATATTTAAAAGCACAGCCAGCAGGAAAATATAATCTTGTCTCGACAGATCGGATCGAAAATAGTTCGAGCTTAACTATTGTTCGCTGTTTAAATTCCTCTGTAAGCCAAAAATATCAAAAAATCCTAGGTCTAGACCTAGCCAAAAATTATCCTGATCTGGCAATTAATGTAATTACCACCAAAAGTTTAATGGACAATTTTCCTGCTACGGAAATAGTCTTATACGGTGAAGATGTTGTCGGGGAAGATAAAAACTTATGTATTTATGAGATCAAATTATAATCTTACAAATTGAGCAGCTAATATGAAATATTCAAATATTTGCTACAGATATTTAAGTATTTAAGGATAAAAGATT
>JBCDEP010000215.1:0-8628 GCA_039179675.1 Cyanobacteria bacterium P01_G01_bin.67 | reverse complement strand
TTAAGGAGGACTTGCTGGAGCTGAGGAGATGTGCGATTGACCTGCCAGTGACCGTGCCAGTGCCAGTGCCATTGACCTGCCAGATTGGTGCCGAGTGGCCTTGAGTACCAGGCCGAGGCTGTGGCAGCCTAATACGTCCTTATCGAGTCAATATCAATTTTGAAATCACTAGCAAATCTACTACATCAGTCCCAACTTTCTATAGCACAAGCAGAAGATCTAACTGAATATCTTACCAAACGAAATAAAAGTAATAGAGGTGGTAGCTTACGCCAAATAGCTGCTACCAAAGGTATAGTTTACGGTAGCTTTCATGAAAGATCGAATCAGGATTTTGCTCAAGATCGTAAGTTCCAGCGATTTTTTTTAGAGGATTATGGGTTAATAGTAGGAGGCTTTTATGGGGTAACTGTTGGTCCATTTAGTGAGAATAATTATAACTTTGAGCAAATAGATACCTTTATTAATTTTGCTGAACAAAACAACTTAAATTTTCGGGCTCATCCTATGATTTGGAGTGAATTTAATTCTCCCTGGGTTATCGATAAATTTAAATCTTCTTCCACGACTAATGCTGAGATTGAGCAAATTTTTATTAACCACATTACTACTCTGGGAAAAAAATATGCGGGGCGAGTAGATTCATGGGACGTTGTTAATGAAGGAATTCGTGTGGAAGATGGCAGAGCCGATAATTTAAAAGATACTGCCCTGAGTGGAGTAAGAGGAGAAAAATATCCTACCTGGCTCAATTTTTTAGGAGCAAACTATATTGAGCAAGCATTTAGAATTGCGGCAGCAGCCGATCCCCAGGCAACATTACTTTATAATGAAAATAATTTGACCTACAGTAGTCCTTCAGGGAATAGTTACTGGGAGCAACGTCGGACTGCCGTTTTAAAGCTACTAGAAAGATTGAAGTCAAAGGGAACTCCAATTCATGCTTTAGGTGTCCAGAGCCATTTATTAGCTCATCACAATAAAGATTTTGATGGTAAAAAGTTTCGTAAGTTTCTAAGTGATGTTGCCAGCATGGGCTTAAAAATCGTCATTTCTGAGTTGGACGTAAACGATCGAGAATTGCCAAAAAATATTAAGCTGCGCGATCGCATTGTCGCTGAATCCTATTACCAATATCTTTCTGTCGTGCTGGATGAGCCTGCTGTAACCACCATAGTCAACTGGGGAATTACCGACCGACATACCTGGCTAAGTAGCTTTACTCCCAGAAAGGATGGTGCAGCAGTACGCCCTCTATTGCGAGACAGGCGGTATGGACGCAAACTAGCCTGGAATGCGGTTGCTAGAGCCTTAAAAGAAGCTCCTTCAAGATAATTAAGTTTAATTGATTTTCCAGCGATCGCTTTAGCCTAGCCGTTAATTCCGCAGCAAAATCTTAGCCCGAAAATGATCGCTATATTTGGTTCGGCTGATATAATTAGAAGTTCTGCGGTGCAACCTAAAATCGCCACATCAAACACATAATCAGTATAGGAGAATTTAGTCGAAACAATGGCAAAACGTATATCTGTAGTTTTAAATCAAAGCGTTAGTAAATTAGGCAATGACGGCGATCTCGTCGATGTTGCTCCTGGTTATGCACGCAACTATTTACTTCCTCAAGGTTTAGCTAATATTGCTACCAAAGGAATTATTCAGCAGGTTGAGGCGAGAAGAGAGAAGGAAAGACAACAAAAATTAGCTGAGAAACAAGCAGCAGAGAACAAGAAAGTTGCTTTCAAAACTATTGGTAAATTAACGATTCGCAAACAAGTTGGGGAAGAAAACGCTATCTTTGGTACAGTAACTACTCAAGAAATAGCAGATGTTATTAAAGAGCAGGCAGGAATTGAAGTTGACCGTCGTGGCATCGAAGTTCCTGATGTTAGCACCACAGGAGATTATCAAGCTGAAGTTAAATTACACCCTGAAGTAACTGCTACCGTTGATTTCCAAGTAATTCCACTTTAAATAAATGAATCTGGGTGAGGAATCAATATAAATGAATAAGTTGTTGTATCTACTCCAACTTCCTCACCTTCTAGCCCTCATTCTCTCCTTTTGTCCACCAGGCTAAGCCATAAGCCTGTACTGGTTTATTAAACTGGTGGCGATAGTAAACCCGAATTTTATAGCGTCCCGTAGCGGGGATCGGGCAGAAAATATGTTCCGTACTATCTTCAGAACTAGAGGAGGCACAGACGTTCCTCATGTTACTCTCTTCAGCGGCAGGCAATAGATAAAGATCTAAGTTATTTAAACCGCGATCGCGAAATGTCTCCCCAATATCATATTGCTGATTGCGATTAAGATCATTCAAGGATACCAAGCGATCCCACGTTAAAGTGATAGCGGCATAACTTCCTTTGACTAAAGGCGATTTGAGGTGATAATCCTGATATTCTAATGCTCCAACCTGAGCGTAATTCCACCCCTTCGCCTTCACAGGCTGATTGTCAGAAGCTTGTCCTGCGCTAAATTGCTGATATGCTCGCCAGGCATTAATTTGCCCTGTCCCCATCTGGATGTCTAAAGGGATACGGGGAGTTTCGTAAGCATCAGATTCCAGCCAACTATAATTTTTCTCGCTTAAGATAGTTCTTTCCATATCTAGTAATAGACCATTACCCCGATCAAGAATCTTATCAGCAGAATTGAGCAATACTGCCTTCATTACCTCGTGACGACGGGAATCAAGGCTCCAATTAGGAAATCTTGCGGGTTGCTTTAACAGGCGATCTCCATATTCTTGGAGCAAAGCGACGGTGCCTGTAATGTGTGGTGCTGCAAAGCTAGTCCCACTAACCTGTTCTATTTCACCTTTTTGGTTATAGACAGAGATTTGCCCCCCAGGAGCTAGCAAGTTGACCGCTCTTCTATCACCATAATTGATTTCCTTTTTGACAACACTACGACCAATACCCACGGGTAAATCACTCAGATTGGCAAAATCTACTTTGTTAAATTCACCTTTTCTTTTAGTTGTATAAGCCGTAGTAACGCCATTAAAATGATCTGTGGGAATGGGAATTCCTCCCTTACCTTGGTTTCCCGCCACTACGTACAGAACGTCATGTTGGTTAGCAGACCAGTCAATACAGGAAGTTAATAGTGCTTTGCCATCTAATCTGGCATCATTGCGTTCATCTCGCGCTAGAGATTCGCCAAAGCTAAAATTAATCGCTCTAATATCCCCGTTATTTTGTTGGGCAATATGTTGACTGGTTAAACACTCCTGTGGCTGTCCACCTTCATTTAAAGAACCGACCGCAGCCGCATATAAATTGGCTTGAGGAGCAACTCCGCCGAGTAATTTATCTTGGGCGATCATTATCTGTGCAACCATGCTGGCATGTTCATCCACATTTTTATCAGCACTCGAAAGTTGATCGCGATAGAAAACAGCTTTTGGCGAAATTGCCCTCAGATTATTAGCCGCTTTATCTTTCCCTAACTTAACTGGACGACCTACCTCCACTTGTCCAATGCCAATTTTTCGTCCTAAAAGATCATAAGGAGCTTGATGGAGAAGCAAAGCATTAACACCGCGCTCTCCCACCGAATCTTTCAAAGCGATCGCTGGAGTAATCAGTAGAGAGATTATCCAACCAGAAACCAAAAACACTACTTTTCTAGTCATATTTTATTGTTGACTATTGTCGGGTTTTCCGACTTTTTGTCGTAATTACCGTACGAATTGTGATCAAGTACTTGCCGAAATGGTGCATTGTAAGCTAAAAGTATGTGAGGCTAATCTGAAAACTTCGGGCTTAAAACTATAAATAAGTAAAGCCAAACAGATAGCTATCTTCAAATCATTCAACTAACATATCATAACAGGCAAGATTGAGCGTATGACAAAACAAGTTGCGCATCCCATGATGAAATTGCAACGCAAGGTATCTTCCTTGGTAGAATCTAAAATCGTTCAACCAGAAGATCGCATTGGCAAAATAGCCCTTTTGTTGGGCAATGACTGGTCGTATTGGAAAAGAGAACTTCTAGACTTTGATTTCTCTCCTAAGGATCAGGTTCATGAACTACTTGCAGTAGAAGATTGGGATGAAAATTAAAAATAAGTAGTTCCGGTGTCATTCATAATTATTTGAGTCGTAAGTAATTTAATTGGGTAAATAGCTCTGCATTACCTCACGGAAATAGAGTTGATTTTTCTTAGCAATTAGCATAATCGTCGATTGTTATTTGTTCAACAGGGTCAGCTTACTTTCATTATTGGCAGAGCATCTAGTTTGATTAGTTGCAATTACTTGCGACCTTAAATTGATCACAACCTATGAATTGTTGTGCAAAAGCAATCCTCAATTTAGAGATTGATCTAATCATTAGTAATCGTTCTAGAGACAATCAGATAAAGCTAAAGAGAGTTCTCGGGCTGTTTGAAAACGATCTCTTGGTTCTGGCTGACAGGCAATATCAAGTACCTGAGCTAGATTGGTCGGTAAGTTAGGAATACTATCGATATCAAACTCAAACTTATTGCTTTGATAGCGGTAATACTGCATGGGTGCTTTTCCTGTCAGTAAAAATATGATGGTTGTCCCTACCCCATAAATATCAGACTGAGGACAAGGCTTACCCCGATATTGCTCGGGCGCACTATATCCCTCAACACCAATACGGGTTTCCAGAGCAGTGCCTAGTTCTTTGACTGCACCAAAATCTAGTAACATCAGGCGACTATCCAAGTTGCGCAGCATTAGGTTGGCAGGTTTAATATCTCGATGTACCAAAGGAGGTTCTAAATTATGTAGATACGTTAAAATATCACAGATCTGAATCATCCAGTTAATAGTTCTTTTAGGATCTGTTGCTCCCCTCTGATTGACAAATTGTTCTAAGTTATGACCGTGTATTAATTCCATCACAATATACTTGCGATTATTCTCCACGAAGAAGTCATAGTATTTAGGAATGCCTGGATGCTCAAGAGACTTTAAAATACGCGCCTCTCTTTCAAATAGTTCTCTAGCTTTAGCAATACGAGCCATATCTGCGTTCATTTCTTTGAGAACTAGAAGCATAGGTGCGTTCTGCACCGTTCGATTACGATCCCAAGCTAAGTAGGTCGTTCCCATGCCACCTCTACCTAAAGTTTTCAAGATTTGATAGGTGCTAACAAAATGTTCCTCTTCTACTATTGGTTGCCCACAATGTCGGCAGAAAATACTACCATCGGGATTATCTTGATGATCGCAATCGGTCGGTGCAGAATTAAGAATATTAGTATGTTCTAATTCTGGCTGGTTTTTAGCTAAGCAAGATTCTAATTCAAATTTAAATACAGGACCATTTTCCGCCAGTCGAATCAAATCGTCATGTTTAATAATGGCTTCAGTGACAAAATTATTATTAATAAGAGTTCCATTGGTACCCCTGCTAATCAATTGCCATTTTTCTTGTTGGGGATCGATTAAGTTTAATTCCAGGTGCTGTCGTGAAACTTGGAAATAGCCGTGCAGCACAATATCATTATTTTGAGCACGACCAATCCGAATTACTGATTGCTCTGAGAATTCCCACTGTTGCAGTGGTTGATTTGTCTGGGGTTCTAAAAGCGTAAAAATGACCATGTTGGACAATTATCGTTGATGTAGTCGAAGACAAGATTATGGTCTTTAAAAGTCAGGTTTTAACTTTACTCTTAGCAATACGGCAGTAATATTGTCGTGACCATTATATTCATTAGCCAAGTTTATCAGTTCAAATAATCCATCTTGTAGATTGGCACTGGAACTAATCATAGGTTCTAAGTATTCAAACCAATGTTGCTCAATTAGTTCATTATCAGAAAGACCATCCGAGCAAAGTAATAAGAGACAATCCTCTGTGATTTCCATGAATTGAATGTCTGGTCGGACAAAATTACTTTCTCTAGGACCCAATGCCTGGGTTAATTGATAGGCATCTGGTCTTCCATAAGCTATTTCAGGTTCGACACCGCGATTGATTTCTCTTTGACCAACTTCGTGGTCTAAAGTTAACTGTTCTAAACCCTGTTTACGACTAATCCGATAGATGCGACTATCTCCAACGTGAGCGATCGCTAATTGCGTGTTGTGCACTAAAGCCATCACCAATGTGGTGCCCATCCTCCCGCTCCCAGTGCGAGCATTATCAATGTTAGTTTGATACAAAGCTTCATTGGCTAACAGCACCCCCTCTTCAATTGTTTCGTGATCTGGTAATTCTGACTGCCAATGAGTTTGAAAATATTTTTGCAGGGCTTCGACTGCCATAGCGCTGGCAACTTCCCCTGCCGCATGTCCACCCATACCATCACAAACCAAATACAAACCTTTGACGCTGATTTGGTTATCGGTGTTGTTTTCGATTCTTTCAATTGCAGTCTTGACGCCATAAAAATCTTCATTGTGGTCGCGTTGAGTGCCAATATCTGTACAGCAGGCATGAGAAATGTCTCGCAAATGCATTGGGATCATTGCCGTTGCCTCTTCTTCAAGCTCGCTTGTATACATCATCTCGTCCTCTGCTTCATCGAAGAAACATTCTGCTTCAGAGGCGGTTGAGTTAGCTAGAGATTTAGTTGTTTCGGATTCAGATGGGGGAGTATTCACTTGGTTAGCATCAATAATATCAATATAAGAGGATTCAATTTCAGGCTGATCGAGACCAAGATTATGAAGTTGTAACCTCAAGTGTTCAATCTCGATAATGTCTCCTGCAATCATTTTATCTAGCAGCAAATTAAGCTGATTAAAATGCTCTAGTTCAGATTTTTTTAGGCATAATTGCCAAGTAATCGCTAAATCTTTCAAGGTTGGTGTCTCTTTGAGATCCATGTATAGTTGCTGTAGACAAAAGACTTGATCTTCATCAACACGAAGATTTTCGTCAACCAACAAGCTCTGAGCGCAGCTAATTTGAATCAAAGGTTCCCATAGCTTAGCGATCTCGTCGAAGAACCATACTATTTGTGATAACGAAAGTTTATCTTGTGACCATAGTTCGCTCATTAACTTCCATTGCGAACGATCTGGTAAAAGAACAACTCCTTGGTCTTGCTGTTGCCAGGCATCATAAATTTTAGGAACTGCTGGCGTATATTTTTCTAAAATTAGATAGGGTAAGGCATGAGTGGGAATTCCCACTATATTCCAATACTGAGCTACTGAAAGGTATGAGCTGTTGAGATGCTCTTCGCTTAATTCAGCAAATAAATCTGTCTGCTGTTTTTGTAAAATTGCTAAGTGGGATTTTTGTAAGGGATACTGGTCGATAACACTACCCTGAAGAAAGATATTTTCAGAACTGCTATGAGTGGTTTCCAACAGCGGCAAGGAATTAGCATCTTGGCTCAGCGTATACCGATTATAAGTCGCATCATTTTGAGTTGACAGAGAAAGACCAGTTTTGACTTGGCTATCAGCAAACAAGTCAGATAAATTCTCAATTTCTAATTTTGGTTCATCCTCTCTAGCCTTATGTGGCAGGGGTGCCAATTCTAATTCAGATGTGAGTTCAGCAAAATCTTTTTTCTGAGAAATAATTGCCCATAGTAGAGTGTGGTTGGTCGCACCGCATGAACTGCAATTTTTTGCCTCTATCGGAATATCCTGTTGACACTGACAACAAACTTTATGAGTCAGAGAGACACCGCAGTTTTGGCAAAATTTGTTTTGTTGGGGATTTTCAAATTCACACTGAGGGCATATAAGCATACTGTATTTTTCTTCCTTTGAATATGTTTTGCCTGCCTATATTGAGCTGTTTTTTATAGTTGAGATGTTTAACATGATTTCAGTCAAAACTTTGCTTGGTATTTATTCGAGTATTCAAGATAGAATTATTTAAATAATCACTTAAATTGAGTGATGAAACTCTCAAATCAAGGTGTCTTGACATAAATGGAATGCTCGAAGTAATCAATATCAATAGACAATAATACTGTCTTAAAAATAAAGGTTAATTTAGTAGTTACAATCAAATGACATCATTAAAATAATGCGATTATATCTGCAATCTTAGCTCATCGTCTTTTTTTGGCAATCCCTATCTGAGTAATTCAGGTCACCAAGGTTTCATGAGTAATCCCAAAGTGAGAGTCGTACTGGCAATGATAGCCATAATCAAAGCTAAATAATATTCCCAAAGCTATTTGATTTTCCTGAATCCTATGCCTGTTTTATCAATAAGATCAGGTGGTTTCCAATTTACAATCGTAAGCAAGCTGATCAAACATTTGAGTCTGGAATATTGACAAAGACATCAATCAATTACCTTATCACTGATTTAAAGTATAAATTAGCAGTATGGCGATCGCCATACTGAGCAAAAATTATGTGATTAATCCCATACCCAGACTGAACAATTGATTTCAAGTTGTATATAAAATGTATTTTTCGGTATGATCTATCTAATTATTGACTACCTAGGATCTTTAGCTATTTAAAATCTTGCTGCCGAAAAATTTGATTCTAGTCGTAATTTATGATAAGAATTTTTTAAAGCCATATATAGCTAGATCGTGAATAGTTAAATTAGAAGCATTTGGCCAAATTAAGCTTGTAATCAAGATTGACTTCCCCATGTTATTCATCGATTAATTACTATTTTAATTAACTTTATTTAAGTAAAGAGGGTTAAGTT
>JBCDEP010000056.1:0-34296 GCA_039179675.1 Cyanobacteria bacterium P01_G01_bin.67 | reverse complement strand
GTGTCAAATCCCCTGCTGAATTGAGTAAGCTTTGTATAATTATTTTAACGCTGTCCATTGTGCGGTCATCTTTCAACACTTTTACCTTTATCACATGGATAGCTTTTTTCCTCGTTTTTAAAAATTGTCCGAACCATTGAAATATGAAAACTGTAATAATTACAGGAGGCAACAGCGGATTGGGTTATCATTGCGCGCAACAACTAGCCCAAGATCCAAAACTATACCTCATACTTGCATGTCGTAATTCAGAAAAAGGAAAACGGGCAGCTAAAAGTATTCAAGCAACTACTAATAAGCAACAGCTAGCAGTAATGACGTTAGATTTAGCTTCTCTTGAGTCTATTCGTTCATTTGCTGCTGAATTTGCCACCCGTGACTTCCCACCTCTAAGTGCAGTTGTCTGTAATGCAGGGGTTCAGTTTATCCAGAAACAAACTTATACTGAGAATGGTTTTGATACTACTTTTGGCGTTAATCATCTCGGACATTTTTTGTTAGTCAATCTACTTTTAAAACAGCTAGTTGCACCAGCCAGAATTATTGTAGTGAGTAGTGATACCCACGACTCTAGCAAAACCACAGGAATGCCTGCACCCTATTGGCGCAATCCACAGTTGATGGCTGATCCTGAACAAGATCCTGAACTAAAAAACAAAGATATCGGTACTATTGGACGTACTGCCTATACCACGTCCAAACTCTGCAATGTCCTGTTCGCTTACGAATTATCTCGTCGTTTGCAACAACAGAATGTCAGTACAGATACTCATCCAATTACCGCTAATGTATTTAATCCTGGATTAATGCCTGGGTCAGGCTTGGCAAGTGACTATACCCCTACGGCTAAATTCGTTTGGTATAAGATTTTGCCCATTCTCTGTAAATTTGTGCCTAATGTTAATACCATGAAACACTCAGGCAAAGCATTAGCCAGGTTAGTAATCGATCCAGCATTAGAGAACACCACAGGTAAATATTTTAGTGGTTTTCAGGCGATCATTTCATCCACCGAATCCTATGACGAGTCGAAAGCTAAACAACTCTGGAAAGCAAGCATAGAATTAACTAAACTCCAGCCAGAGGAAACGATTATAGGTATTGGTTAAATCAATAAATAGTCCATATCGATCAACTTCACTAGCAAAATAAGATTGAAATCACGATGCTAGCTCAACTAGCTATTTAAAATAGCAATATAAATACCGCTAGCCACCAGTTATAAAAGGCTAGCTTATCAAAAATCAAGGAAGCCTGAGCTATTAAATTAGTTTGGGCTTTAATATTTGTTGGCTCATGAGCTTAATAGCAATTTAGTTATTAACTATATTAAGCTTAAAAAAATTGTTGAAATAGCTATAACCTGATAACCTGATGGATGTTTTGCAAAACAGTGATTACTGTTAACTGAATTGTTAACTGATATGGCAACTACTACCTGGACAAGACGACACATCCTTTCCCTGATTGATTTCACCCCTGAAGAATACGAAACAATTTTAAAAACCGCCGCCAGTTTTCAGAAGGTGCTTTCAGGAAGAACCAAAAAAGTTCCAGCACTCCAGGGAAGAGTTGTTGCCAATATGTTTTTTGAGCCTTCTACCCGTACCCGTAGTAGCTTTGAGCTAGCTGCCAAGAGACTTTCAGCAGATATCTTAAATTTTTCACCAGGAACTTCTTCTTTAACTAAGGGCGAAACTATCTTAGATACAGCAAAAACATACTTAGCTATGGGTGCAGATATTATGGTAATTCGCCATCAACAGGCTGGAGTACCCCAAATTATTGCTCAAGAAATGGATCGACTCAATTCTGGAGTGACTATTCTTAATGCAGGGGATGGTTTACATCAACACCCTTCCCAGGCTTTATTAGATTTATTCACCATTACTTCTGTCTTAGATGCTGATAATCCCCGTTTAGAATTATTGTCAGGCAAAAAAATTGCCATTGTCGGTGATATTCTTCATTCTAGAGTAGCTCGCTCTAATATTTATAGTCTAACGATGGCAGGAGCAGAAGTTCACCTCTGTGCACCAGCAACCCTATTACCAAAAGCTTTTCTAAAACTGATCTCAGACAAAGCCACAGGAAAACTCTTTATCCATTGGCAATTAACCCCAGCCTTAGAAGATGCCGACTTTGTGATGACCCTCAGACTACAAAAAGAACGCATGACGGCAAATTTTATCCCCAGCTTACGAGAATACCATCGACTGTTTGGCATTACCCGCGATCGCCTTAAAGTCTGCCATCCTAAGGTTAAAGTATTACATCCTGGTCCTACTAATCGTGGTGTAGAGATAACGTCAGACTTGATGGATGATCCTAATCTCAGTCTAGTTTCTCAACAAGTTACTAGTGGAGTGGCAACTCGCATGGCGTTGCTATATTTGATTGGCAATAATAATGAGTGATGGTCACTAATTTACAATCATAGATATTTAAGCTTTGCTGATTTCATCAGATAGCTTACAGAGGTTGCCCCCTAAAAGTCCTGCTTCGTGAGAGATCTATTGATGGTTCTTCACGGTTTGGTAGAACTGCTTTACATCTTGGGGAGACTGAAGATGAAAAACCTGCTTTGTTCCCTTTACTTGTTCCACATACTCTCGGTATTTTGGCGTTAGCTTCTGATGGCACAGCCAAACCGTATAATAACTGTTTAGTGTCCCCTTTAATAGTGGGCTATCCTGGGGCCAACTCTCTGGTGGGACAAAATATCCCTTTAAGAATCGCTTTGTCACCCACCAGTAATGGAGCAATACTGGCATGTCCAGATATATTAAGGTATCAGCTAGTTCCAGACGTTCCCATACCGTAGCTAACGAACCATAGCCATCAATTATCCATTGGTCTTGTTGCAGAATTTCCTGATGAACAGTCTGATATTCCTCGTCAGAAACTTCAACACCGCCTGGTTTATACTTGATCAGATCTAAAGCAACCAATGGTAAACCAGTCAAATCTGCCAAACGTTTACTAAGAGTTGACTTTCTCCCTCCAGCATTACCAAATACAGCAACCTTTTTCATAAATATTTCCTCAGCAAGAGACTGATTGCTCCCATTGTAGTAAAACAGAAATTATAAGCCGTAGATAAGTGATCGCCTCAAACAGGATCAAAAGCCAACGCCAATTTTCTACAATAGTCATCATGTTTACTCCGAATTCTTATCCAAGCTAAGAACTAGTAAGATAAACTGGGAGTTTTACCTAGATAAGTATGATCAGACAGTTGCTTAAGAATAAAATCAGCAACATCAGCACGAGAAATTTTCAGTTGTGATGTCTTGTCATTGCCTGAAAAACCATGTCGGTAATTACCTGTTCGTTTCCCCTCAACAAACGCCCCAGGTCGCACTATTGTCCAGTCGAGATTACTTTGCCTGACATATTCTTCTTGTAGTTGATGATCGGCAAATACTTTTTTTAACAGGAAAGAAAACATAATGTATTTCCAATAGAAATTAAGATTGCCCCAGCTATCTCCTGTCCCTAGAGTAGATTGGCAGATAAACCTTTTAATGCTACTTTCCTCCATTGCTTGAATGATATTCTGCGTTCCTTGCGATCGAATTGTACTGGTCAAATTCTTACCCGAACCCAATGCACATATCACTGCATCTTGACCTGAAACTACCTTTTCTACAGCTGGCAAATTCATCACATCACCGCGAACAATGTTTAAATTGGCATGCTGAATATCTAGTTTGGCAGGATTGCGAGTAAATGCAGTTATGGAATGACCTTGTGCTAATGCCTGTTTAACCAGCTGTTGACCAATGCTTCCTGTTGAACCAAAAATAAGTAATTTCATGATGCGTTACTTTCTCCTAAAAAATTCATAGTCTTAGTTTAGAGAAGTAGTAAATGCTCAACTATCTAATTCTTGCGCCACTGTCACAATCTTGCGATCGATTTTTAATAGTTTATGAAACATTCTCTGAATCTTGAATCTGAGCAGGGCATAACAGAATCAGGAAAACTATACTGTGTGTAACCAAAAGTGCAGGGATAATAACAGACGGAATCCAAATCTGGCCCCCATGCCATTCCAAGCATTATGAATAATACCTTGGAAGACGGTAATGTGACTTTTTGATGTTTAGAGATTTAATGAAAACTTATCTTTATCGAATAAATTCCTTAATTATTATTAAAATTGAAGAAGTTAAGAGTGTCAAAGTAGGCTCTCTCAAACTGCTCTAATCAAGCAAATTCATAATGATAGCTATAAAAAAGAGGACTAACTCATGAAGTTTCCAGCTATCAAACCGATTCTTTTTCGGAAAAAAACGTCCGTCACTGCCTTATCTGGAAACTTACCTGAGAAGAAGTTTAAGCACCTTGTTGTTGGTAGCCTGTTTTTGCTAACTACCATGTTTGGCTCTGGATATTACCTGCTGTTTAAGTTGGTCAAAAGTGATGCTGCACGAAATATGATTGTGACACAATTGGAGCAAGCAACTGGACGTGAAGTTAGCCTCAAAGGTGATATCAATCTAGCGCTGAGCTGGAAACCAACCTTTAAAATTAATGGCGTTACTATCGCCAATGCTGATGGGGCAAAAGCACCTTATTTTTTAAGTATTGAAAAGCTATTGTTTACCCTCGATTTACTTCCTCTCTTGCAAAGACAAATTTCTGTCACGGAACTGGAGTTGGATCGACCTATTGTCTATCTGGAAAAGAATGAAGCATCAGTCAACTGGAAATTTGAACCCCAGAACAAAACAACCAACACCCAAGACAAACAGCCAAAAGAGAAAAAGAGTTCCTCAAAACCTTTAGCCATCAGCCTGCAAAAAATCAGCCTGCAAAATGGAGAGTTACGCTATCACGATCCAGTCACCGAGCAAAAACAAGAACTACTACTAACAAGTATGAAGTTCACTAACCACAGTCTCAAGAGAAAATCCTCTGCCAATATTCAAGGTTATTACCAGAACACTCCTTTCGTAGCGCTACTGAAAGCAGATTCATTGAGGTCATTGGTGCAGCAATCTAGTGATACGGCATTAACTCTTGCTTTGAACGTAGGAAATAATATCCTTGAAGCTGATGGAATATTTTCCTGGCAAGAATCTGCTGAAGAAGCTGACAAGCCAGCAAAACAGATGTCTTTCACAGGGTCTTTGCAAGGTTTGCTAACAGACTCAGATGCGATCGCCAAAGTTAGTGGAGTCCAGATACCAGAGATGGGAGATGTTAACTTCTCTAGCATTGGTACTTTTAGCCCACAAGCAATAAAAGCTGACAAGTTGTCCCTCAAAAGTCAAGGATTTCAGCTCAACGGAAACGCTACTTTATCATTGGAAGACAAAGACATCAATAAAATCTTGAAAAACATAGTTCTCGAAGGTAATATAAGCGATCTTGCCTTTCTGAAACCATTTTTGGGAGAAAACAAAAACATCCCTGTTGCTCCAGGTTACACATCCTTTAGCATCAAGGCTGAGACAGAACAGAATCACCTGAAGTTTTCCAAATTAAATATCAAGAGCAATAATATTAGCCTTCAGGCAAATAATTTAAAAACTCGTCTGCCTCAAAACAACTCTCCTTTAGAAATCAACGGTAGGATTAGTTTGCAATCGAGGGATCTTGGTTCTCTGATAAAGGAACCAGGCTATGCAGAACGCACTCTGAAGTTGAACGGTGTTCTGGCGATCAAAGAAAAGGATATCGCCCTCGAAGATCTGGTACTATCAACGCTTAATAGTCAGATTACAGGAAGCGCTGGGGTGATACTTCCTACCAACAAGAACAATATTCCCAGCATCAGTTTCGATCTGACTACGCCGAAAATATTTGTGGCGGATTTACTGCCTGAAGAAAAGCCGAACATTACTCAAAAAAATATTAATAACAAGCTATTCTCTGATACTCCACTGAATTTATTAGCCTTAAAAAAAGTCAATGGTCAGGGAACATTGTCTATTGGCTCTTTACACTTGCCTGTTAAAGATGATAAAAATACACCACTGATCTTTGACAAGATAGAGACATCCCTAAGCTCTCAAAACGGTAATTTGAAGTTTGACAATCTGTCTTTCGATCTACCAGGTAGTGGTTCTATTTCTGGAACTGCGGGTTTGAATGCGAACAGTAAAACAGCAGCTCTATCGACCAATTTGCAGGTCAGTAAGCTAATTTTGGGCAAATCATTACAGCATTTTGGGTTTACTAATATTATGGAGCAAGGGTCTGTTAACCTGAACCTGAAGCTTAATGCCAGCGGAAATAGTATGTCTAGCCTAGCTGCTAATGCCAATGGCTTGGTTGGTGTGAATATGAAAACAGCTCGTCTTGGTAAGGCAAATGTAGAACAGATGAACAATGAAATAGTAAAAAATCTCATCTCCTTGGCTAGTAATAACCAAGCCACAACGGTGAATTGTCTTGTTAGTCGCTGGTCAATTAAAAACGGGATTGCAACTACTGACCTGACCATTATTGACACCACCCATATTGCGATGCAAGGTACAGGCAGTATCAATCTGGGTAAAGAAACACTGGATATCGTCATTGCCCCGCGTCCGAAAAATCTGGGACAACTAAACGTCTCTGCCCCTATTACCATTAACGGTAGCTTAAGAAGACCGAAAATTAGCTCGAATCTCGATCATGTGGCAGACAATCTTATTAGTGACTTGGTAAGAGGAGAGTTGAACCCCCAGGCAATTATCGGTACGTTTGTCGATCCCGACGGTAATTATCAAACCTGTGGTTCTCCCAATAAACAAAATGCCAATAACGAAACTACCATCAAGAATGAGTCGGTTCCAAAATTGTCAGAAAAGAAACAAGAGTTGGAATCCCAGGGGAGAAAATTGCTAGAAGATGCAATCAAGCTATTGCCTGGCTGGAAGAATTGATAGTTCGAGGAAGTGCAAGATAACTAGATGGCGAAACTTTTATGTGTTTGGAGATTTTATCCAAACTAGTATTTATTGACCAATAGCACAAGATCATCCCCGAACTTGTTTGAAAGCTAATACTGACCTCTACGAGACATCCTGGAGCATTTTAGCTGTAAGCTTTTGTTCTACTGCCTGATAAATATCCAGCAAAGAAAGCTTTTGGGGATCGACTTCTAATTTCGCACCTTCTCGGTTACCAGCCAGAGAACTGACAAATCCCGCTTTAACTGACATCCTGAGATTTTTCCTTACTACCACAGGGTTAGTAGCAACTCTTATAGCGATCGCTTCTGAACTGACATACTCTCCTTGATTGGCAGCTAGAAAAGTCAAAATATGAACTGCAACATGAAATCGGGTGCTTTGAGTCATTATTTATTTTGTAACTGTAAATATGTCACATACATTTAATTGGTGGAGGTCAAACTATTTGGCAAAGATCACAAATTGTAGTAGTAATATTGGAAAATTAAAATAGCCTTGAAATGATATTCAAGAAGCAAATATCGACTTTTTAATTGCTTTAATAAAGCTTATGAAATCTTTTGAAGAAAAATTTCCCTATGTTAGTGCTTGGGTTTTAGATGGTCAGATCGAAATTGGCTATGGGGAATATGATGATGTATTTATCAGAGCGATCGATGCTGGTGGTGTAGCGTGGGAAAGTAACGCTAAGTTTTCATCTATGGACGAAGCTTTATCCGCTTTAAATCAAGGAATAGCAGATTGGTGTGAGGAAGTAGGAGTAGACTTAGATTTGAATTTGAAGCTAAGCGATTTTTAAAACCAAGAGATTTCTAAAAGCGATCGCTCTTATTAAAATGCTGCGAAATGTCCGTTGAAACTAGTTTACTTGACTTTTTTTTGTGCTATGAAACCCAAAAACTTCAATACAATTAGCACCAGAAGCACTAGACTGGCAATATGAAAAATTCTCCTGGCAAAAACTCTGAAACCATTAGTTTATCTAACTTGTCTAGCTCAAATCAACGCTGGGAGAATATTCAAGTCCAACTGTTGCAAAATCCTGCTGGAGAAGGAAGTTGTCAATACAAAGATGAGCATACACTGTTTATCTCTCTGGCTTCCCGTCCGATTCACTATTTGCAGGCTCAGAATAAGAAGACCCATACAGGTCTGTATAGAAGAGGAGACATTTTAATTACTCCAGCGAATACACCGCTATTTGTTCGCTGGTCAGGTGAGGAAAATTGTTTAAAGATTCGACTGACCACTCAGTTTATGCAGAGGGTTGCCAGAGAAACTCTCGAACAAGATCCAGATCGCCTCGAATTACTGCCAGAATTTCAGATTCGCAGTCCCCAGATTGAAGCAGCCAGTATGATGATCCTCACTGAACTCCAACAAGATCATCTCAACAGTAGACTTTATCTGGATTCTTTAAGTAACGTTTTGGCAGTCAATCTCCTTAGACAACACACTGCTTGTAAACCTCCATTACCAACTTATGAAGGTGGTTTACCTCCACGTCAACTCAGTCAAGTTTTGGATTATGTCGATTCATATTTAGATCGCAATATCAGACTCGCAGATTTGGCTCAATTATTAGATCTAAGCCCATTTCATTTTAGCCGTTTATTTAAACAGTCAATCGGGGCGACTCCCCTCCAATACTTAAAACAACAAAGAATAGAACGTGCCAAACGCTTGTTGCAAAAAACAGATCAATTAATTGTGGATATTGCCTTAGAGTGCGGATTTAATAGCCACAGCCATTTGAGTAAGCAGTTTCGACAGTTGACAGGGATGACACCGAAAGCATACAGAAAAAGTTAACCAGATTTACTTACTTGAGGTAAATCATAAAACTATTGACATGGCTGTTAATGTTAGCTGCTCTTCTAAGTTAACAGTCTACTTTATAGACCCAGTCACCGTATTCTGGCTCTTCATTTTGGGTAATTGCCGTCAATTTAGCTTTAATTTTTTCGGTAATCGGTCGCTTAGTAGATAAATGATAACTTTCGATCTGTTTTACAGGAGTTACTTTAGCTGCCGTCCCGCTTAAGAAAACTTCATCGGCAATCAATAACTCGGTTTTGTCGATCGCTCTTGCTTCAACTCCAATTCCCATATCCCTCGCAATGGTCAACACGCTATCCCTGGTAATACCTTCTAAAATGTCTTGATTAAAGCCAGGAGTAATTAATTTATTATTTCTAACCATAAAGATATTCATCCCCGAAGCTTCGCAGACTTTGCCCTGAGAATTCATCAAAATTGCTTCATCAAAACCAGACTCTACGGCTTCGGTTTTAGCGAGAGAAGAAGTAATATATGCCCCGCTAATCTTACCCCGCAACGGCAAACTACGATCTTCTTGACGATACCAAGAACTAATGCGGCAGCTAATGCCCTCAGGTGGGAGATAGTCCCCTAACTCCAAACCATAGATAAAAAAGTCTTTTTCAATCTTGTGTAGTCTGGGAGCAATACCCAAATCAGAAGTATAAACGAAAGGACGAATATAAAAAGGTTTTTCAGGTCTATTTTTCTTAACAAAGTCAATAATTATCTGCTGTATTTTATCAGCGGGTAAATCGTAGTTCAGCAGCTTGGCACTATCACTTAAGCGATTACAATGACGGTCTAATCTAAATAGTAGAATCTGGGATGGATTTTGAGGATTAGGAAGACCACGCAGACCACCAAATGCTCCTGTTCCGTAGTGTAAAGCATGGGTGGCAATGGAGATATTTGCTTCTTTAAAAGGAACAAATTTATGTTGAAAATACGCTATATCTAAAAAATTGTGCATAACTGCTTTTTACTTTTAACGTTTGTACAGGCGAATCGCAAATCGCCCCTAACTTTTGACTTTGTGAATAAACGATTTACAAATCACTCCTAACTCGTAAATTACTCCCCTAGCCATCCTACGAGATTTGCTTGTTGTTTTGGAGATAAATCATCTTTAATTGCCAATTTATAACTGTTAGATTGAGATTTTGCCAGAGTAACAGGAAGAGTTTTTAATTCATCCTTGTGAAATAATGTAACCTGAATCGTATCTCCTGCTTGATAGTCCTTGAGCCTTTCGTTAAGAGACTTAGCATTGACTTTAATACCATCAATAGCCAGAAGTTGATCCAGAGCATCAATGCCACCTACCTCTGCGGGAGATTCAGCCGCCACGAATTTAATTACTTCTTGGTTATTCTCTGACTCCACCTTAAGCCCCAAATAAGGAGCATCAGTTTCCGCAACAGTTTTCAAGTATAAGCCAAAAGGTTCTAAATAATCATCAAACGGCAGCTCTACCGTAGTTTCAATGTAGCGAGCAAAGAAATCATCAAGGTCAACCTCAGCAACCTCAGCAATAGTAGCTCTTAGTTGAGCTTCAGTAAAACCAACCTCATCTTGTCCAAAACGCTGCCACATTAATTCCATCACATCATCTAGAGATCGCTGATTCTGATGTTTAGCTCGAATTAATAAATCAAGCAATAGTGAAACTAATTGTCCTTTGAGATAGTAAGAAATCTGGTTATTATCACTGTAGGCATTGCGTCGGTATAGTTTGATCCAAGCATCATAGCTAGATTCCCCTAAAGGCTGAACGGTGCGTCCCCGAGTATTGAGATACTTGCTAATGTCCTTGCTTAAATTTTTGAGACAGGTTTCACGACTGTAAATTCCTGCTCGCAAGGGAATCATAATATCGTAGTAACTAGTTGTACCCTCACAAAACCAGAGTGAAGTAGTGTAGTTTTCCGCTTCATAATCAAAAGTTTCTATAGCTTTGGGACGAATGCGCTTCACATTCCAGAGATGGAAGAATTCGTGTGCCACCAGCTGGATAAAACGTTCGTACTTTTCGCGATCGCGGAAACTAAATCGCGGATAATTCAAAGTACAGCAGTCTTTATGTTCTAAACCACCGTAACCACTTCCTGAAAGGTGCAACAAAAATAAATACTGTTCGTAGGGTAACCCACCAAACATCGCTGCTTCTGCCTCAATAATCTTAGTGGTGTCAGCAATTATCTGTTCGGGATTAGCATTGCCCTGACTCCAAATTGCCCAGGAATGAGGTTTACCAAGTACTTCAAATTTGTATACCTGCTGAGTTCCCACTTCCACAGGAGTATCAACTAAAGTGTCAAAATTTGGCGCAATAAAAGTATTAATTTCTCCTGCTGCTGGAGGTAAAGTAGTCGAAATATGCCAATCCGAGTGGGGAGGCACAATTTTAACTGCAATTGGCTGCTGTTCTGAACCTGGAACAAAGAAAAATAATGCCGCACCATTAAAATATCCATGAGTTGCATCTAGATGATTAGTACGCACAGTTAAGTCATTAGCATAAACACGATAGCTAACTTTAATTTCTGAAGCATCTGCTGTTACTACTTGCCAATGATTCTTGCCTAGCTTCTGACTTGGCAAATTGTTACCTTGGAGATCTTGAGCCTTAAAATCTTGAAGATGTCGCGCATATTCCCTGACCAGATATGAACCAGGAGTCCAGACTGGCATTTTTAAATCCAGAGTTGCTGCGTTCCAATTACTGACTTGTAAAGTAACTTCAAACAAATGAGAGGTCGGTTGAGACATGGCAACTTGATAAAACAAGCTTCCAGTCTTACCAGTCGGTTGAGGCTGACGAATAGCAGTGGCTTCAGTCATTAAGCTTTCAGGAGGTAAATAAATTCACGGTAATACTGGGGCAAGAATTTATATTTTATCTGTTTTTAACTTTCTCTATAGACTCTCTCCAGAATCTTTCCAATCGCCAAGGTTAAAGGCACCTATTCCTATCTTTTGAACTTGTTCCGAACTCCGCCCAATAGATTAAAATGCCAATAGTTAGCATTATTCAGGTAAGAGGCATTGAAATCTCTCAATTTTTTAACTAATTCCCGTGGCAACAATCGGCAGTTTGCCGTGATTGGGTTAGGACGTTTTGGTCGAGCGGTTTGCACATCATTACACAAAATGGGCTACGAAGTTTTAGGTACAGATATTGATGAAAAATTAGTAACCCAAGTTTTAACTCAAAAGGTGGCATCCCATGCAATTCAACTCGACTCTACTGAACCTGAATCTTTGAGAGAAGCTGGGATCTTTGAAATGGATACGGTAATTGTGGCAATTGGTAATTATCTGCAAGAAAGCATTATTACCACTTTAAATGTGAAAGAGGCAGGAGTAGAGCAGGTAGTAGCTAAGGCTTCTTCCGAAATTCACGGCAAAGTACTACGTAGGGTAGGCGCAGATCGAGTCGTGTTTCCTGAATATGAAGCGGGGTGTGCTTTAGCGAGCACCTTAACCCAGCCTGGTTTTTTGGAGCGTTTTGAACTAGATACAGAAAATAGTATTGTCGAAATTTTGGTTCCTGAAGAATTTCACGGTCAAACTTTATCTCAGTTGGATCTGCGTAAACGTTATGGTTTAAATGTTTTGGCAATTGGTGACGGGAAAAAGTTTATTACCAACCCCAGTCCAGGACAGGTGTTAAAAAAAGGATTGGTGATGGTTGTAATCGGTAATAACAAAGACTTACAGCGATTGCCAATTTAAATTATGTATAAAAGTAATGTTAAATAATCATTACTTAATTAACTGGTGTTACGTAAATCAATGAGAGATCAATAGTTTGAATAAGGTATGAAAAAAGATTTATAAACACTTTGCTCATTTAGTTAACTTGAGGCACTGGTATAGAAGCGCAGAGCAAACCGCCAGAAAAAAATTGAGAAGATAAATAAAATACCTGCCAAAATAGCCGCACCAATACTCCAAATGAGTTCACTACGGTTCAGCATTGCCTGAGCGGGAACGGTCGTTAAGAAAGCCACAGGCACGATAAAGGTAAAGAAAAAGCGATAGATTGCTGGATATGCCACCATCGGATAACGTCCTGCTTCTAACAATCCCCGTAAGACTTCAGTGACATTATAGACTTTGACAAACCAAATGCTGGTTGCACCCAAGATAAACCAGAGGCTATAGAGAATGATAATACCAAAGCCCAAAGGAATTAAGCTGGCAAGATAGTTGTACCACGTCAAACCTAAATTACTGCCAGCATAGATAATCAAAATCGAGCCAAACAAAAGATCGGGTAACCCCCAAGGAGAGATAGTTTTAGTGGAAAGCCAAAACTGGCTACTAATAGGCTTAAGCAACACAAAGTCAAGGGTTCCCTGTTCAACCTGTTTAACAATACTGTTTAAGTTAGGCACTAAGAAAGTAGCAGAAAAGCCTTGCAATAAAGTAAATAAGCCCAAAACAATCGTCGCCTCCTGCCAATTCCAGCCTTGAAAAGTATAGCCAGTACGATAAAACAAAAATAGTCCAAACAGACTACAGACTAGATTAGCAATACTAGTAACAGTTGCGATCGCAAAGTTTAGCCGATATTCTAATTCAGTGGCGATCGCTGTAGACCAAAAAAGTCGTAAAATCTTAAAATAACGCTGCATAATTTATTAATAAGAAAAGAGACTATGATAAATATGGAAATTTGAAGTTAAATACGAAAAATACTTAAAAATTTTCTGTTTTTACTTCTATTTATGAAAATACCTTAGTATTATTATTTTCTAACTTCATAACTCCACATTGTTCCATTACATAAATACATCTTTATGGGTAGCAGGGCATTTATCGATAATAATTTTTCCAAAGGAAAAGAATTTCTTCTACATTTTTTAAATAGTTCCGAATTTACCCTTGATACCCTTCGCCAAATAATGTCATCAGGTTCAAGTAAGAAAAAGAAATTTGAACTAGCTCAAAATATTGCCATAGCTTTTGAAGAAGGAAAATTGTCTTCTGAGCAAATTTTGTTGCCCTACGTAAAACGTTCAAGACAATGGTTGAGTTTTAAATTAGGAGAAGTAAAAGTTACACCAAAACAACAAGAAGCTCAATTGTTACTTAATGAGTTTGGTGATGACGGGTGGTACGGATCAATAGAAGATAATCAGGATCAAAGTAAATACTATATTAGAACGCATAAAATTACTGATTTTCATGGCAATAATATTAGATGGACTGTAATTGCAAAAATAGACTCAGACTGTATTGCTTTATCTTGGAATGGATTTACATTAATTTCGGCAAGCGATACAAATGTAGAAAGACAGGTTGCATTTGGTTGCTGGAAATTTATTCCTAGCTATTTTCAGGAAATTGCAAGATTTTGCCAATCGAAATGGATTGAACCCAATTTACACAAACTTATTTTGCATGATATGTGGGATAAATATATTAGAAACAGTCAGTACCGATGGCATCACATAAGAATTCGGGCAGAGTCTTCGGGCGTGGCTTTGAATGCTCATAGTTCTGAAGTTAAAGAGATTAACGTTAAAGGGCTTAAAGCTCTATCTGGTAAGCTTGCTGAGTCTATTTTAGAGTCAGTAGGAATTACAGATGATTTGAATAAATCATTGGCAGAAGTTGCTGCACTTAGAACTTTAATCAAAGAATGGGGTACAAAATCTTATGAATTTAGTTTAGAAAAAGAGGACTTGAATAAAAAGTCAAATTATAATAGATTGATTAAAGCTCATTGTTATTTTGGGCTTAAACCTAATTCTTCCACTCAAGATTCTCTCCAACACCTAAAATGCGATTGTGGTGGCAGCACAGGCGTACTAAAATTTTTACTAGGGGAACTTGAGTCCTATAGTAATGAAAATATGTAATTTTGATTGCAAAAACAAATTATATTTCTTATCTGATGGGCAAAAAGCTGAACTAAGTCGGCATTTTAATCAGCCAGGTGAGACTGCTATGCCGCATCAACTCGCAACAAGATTAGGAATTAGTCTTTCGGACGCTTTAACCATCATTGCTATTTTAGAATCCCATGGGTACTCTCAAAACAAGCTATTGATTTATCATGAGTGCGAACCAGAAGTACCTGCTGACGCAATGCCTTATGGCGAAGGATTTCCAAATCTGCCGTGGAAGTGTCCCCATTGTGGAGAGGAAGTTGACAGCTATGATGAGCTGGATTTTGACATTATGGCGATAGCTCAAGACAGAATAGAATTTATTTAGTTGGGTGCAGTGCCAAGTCAAGAAGAATTAGTCAATACTATAATTGGAGCGTTAAAGGATCTTGATCAAGACAGTTCTGAATCAGATAAATTAGCTTCATATTTATATATCGCAGATTCAAGACTAAAGGATTATTTGGAGAATTTCGAGAGGCTGTTGCAATTGCAAAAACCAACGAGAAAGCAATTACAACAGCGAGGAAAAATTCTAGAACAAATTACCTACTTAGTGTTTAGTAGCTTAAAAGGCGTTTCCAGTATTAAAAGTTTTCAATCTGCTGGTTCTCAGTACGATTTAGTTGTTAGCGGAGATGATATTAGTTGGCATCCAGTTTGTAAACAACTATACATGGATATTTCCTACAGAGATATAGTTATTGAAGCGAAAGCCAAAAATAGCAAATTACCTGATAAAGACTTTGCAAGACTATGTAGCATAATGAATGAAAACTACACTGGTGCAGGTTTGGGAATATTTTTTACTCTTAAAGGAGCAACAGGTTTTCCCGATAAAAAATCTTCTAGGCAGAGAAAAATCAGTGATTGTCGGCTTCGCCAAGCACTATTTCACGCTCAAACTGGCAAATTTATTGTTGTATTAGACAAAGACGAAATCTTACAACTAGGCAAAAATGGAACTTTGCTCCAAATATTAACCAGAAAAATTAGAGACTTAAGAGAACTTAGTGGACTCCCAACAGTCCCCATCGAACAATTTAAAGAGATAGATTTACCACCTCACCTAGAAGAACTATTGTAATTTGCGATCGCTGTGCACAAAGAAGTCTAGCTTAAAAGTTAAGAGCTTTATCTATTATCTAAACAATAAAACTGGAATATGACTGTTCCGTAGCATTTGCGCCGTTGTACTACCAATTACCAGATGCCGAATGCGGCTATGTCCATAAGCCCCCATCAGTAATAAGCTGATATCTTGCTCGGTAACATAAATTGAGATCGCTTTCTCCGAATGTCCTTCAATCACAGAGCAAACTGGTTCCAAGCCAGCCTGTTGCAATACTTGCTTGGCTGATTCCATACGAGCGATCGCTGTTTGTTCTGCTGCATTCTTAGCAACGGTGACGATATGTAATTCTAAACCCGCAAAAATAGAGGAATCGGCGATAAATTGAAGAATTTTCTGACTACTAGGACTACCATCATAAGCAATTAACACCCGTTCAATCGGTTTGAACTGGCGGGAAGTGACTAAGCAGGGTTTATGGCTACTACGAACAATTCTTTCTAGGTTTGCCCCTAAGTGTCCCGAAGCAAATTCGGCAGCTTCCCCCCGCTTCCCTAATATAATTAGATCGCAACCAGACTCAAATTTTTCTAAGCAATCCACTAGAAAACCTGTTTCGTGGAGCAGATTAATCTGCTCCACTCCTTCTGCTTTAAGAGTTTGGGCTGCCTGTTGCAAAACTAATTTCGCTCGTTGATGATTAATTTTGGCTTTCTCATGTTCCAATTCCACCAGGCGATTGAGCAAATTTTCCGAAGCATCAATGCCAATACTACCACTCAGGTTTTGTTTAGAGATTGCTTGTTGACCACGAACATCGGTTACACAGAGAACATCTACTGACTCTGCCTTTAAGTTCGTAGCAAACCAGGCGCCATAACGGTAGGTATTTTCCGCAAAAGCCGAGCCATCACTACAAAGTAAAATTTTTTTCATGATTAAAAATATTAGTTATCAATAACTGCGGATTCCTTATTGTCTGCCAAGCGATTAAATAGAGTCGCACTAGCTTCGTTTAAACCAACTACCTGGACTTCGGCACCGTTACGGCGGAATTTACTCACCGCTTTGTCAACTGTTTCTACTGCCCCCTGATCCCAAAGGTTTGCCTGGGTTAAATCAATGGTGACGCGATCAACTAGCTCCCTAAAATCAAAGGATCGCAGAAACTCTTCTTTCGATAAAAAGAAAATTTGACCAGCCACTTCATAAATACGATGGGTAGCATCATCACTTAAAGTCTTGTCTACAAATACGAGTAAAGCAATCTTACGGGAAAAGAACACCGTACTCATTACAATTCCCGTTGCCACCCCCAAAGCAAAATTGCGGGTAAAAATAGTGACAAACATGGTGGCTAACATCACCGCCGTTTCAGTACGAGGAATACGGGTCATATTTTTAAAAGATGACCAACGGAATGTACCGATAGAAACCATAATCATCACTGCCACCAGTGCCGCCATGGGCATTTGTTTAACCCAATCTTGTAATACTAAAATGGCAAACAACAGAAACACTCCAGCCGAAAGAGTTGATAATCGACCTCGACCACCCGATTGGACGTTGATCACCGATTGTCCAATCATGCCACAACCTGCCATACCGCCAAAAAAAGCGGTAACTATGTTAGCAATACCTTGTCCTTTGGCTTCTTGATTTTTATCACTAGGAGTATCAGTTAGATCGTCTACCAAGGCAGCAGTCAGAAACGAAGCCAATAAACCAACGATCGCCATAGTCAAAGAGTAAGGCAAAATAATCTGTAGGGTTTCCAGATTGAATGGCACGCTCGGCAACGCAAATATGGGTAAGGTAGTAGGTAATTCCCCCATATCTCCCACAGTGGGTACTTCCAGCTTGAGAGCGATCGCTGTGATCGTCATGACTGCCAAAGCTACCAGGGGAGAAGGCACAGCTTGAGTAAAGCGAGGCAAAATATAAATAATTGCCAGAGAAAGCAGCGTCAAAATATAAACTGTAACGGGGACATTAGTAAGTTGCGGTAATTGAGCCAGAAAAATTAGCACCGCTAGGGCATTGATATAGCCAATCATCACCGCCCTGGGGACATATTTCATTTGGCGACCTAGTCTTAATACCCCAAATAGTACCTGGATCACTCCTGTTAAAACAGTTGCTGCCAAAAGATACTGTAAACCATGCTCTTTAACCAAATCGATCATCAACAATGCCATTGCGCCAGTGGCAGCCGAAATCGATGCTGGTCTTCCTCCTAAAAAAGCCGTCAACACCGCAATAATAAATGATGTATATAGCCCTACTTTAGGATCGACTCCCGCAATAATCGAAAAAGCGATCGCTTCTGGAATCAATGCCAATCCTACTACTGCTCCCGCTAACAGGTCTTGTCTAGTATTAAAAAACCACTCTCGTCGAAAATATTTTAGGTTCAATTAAGCTTCCTCAAGTAATCCAGTCTGGGCAAACACAACCTTGATTGAAGTTGTTGTGTTTTGAAACAAGATATATATTACTTCATAATTCTGGGGGAGAGGAGATGCAAGCATCATCCTCACATTTATCTGATTAATTGCCATTCTTAGAAAAAGCTAATAGCTAGTTCTGAGCTAATTGAAACCGTAGTCTATTCAAATAAAAACAGCTGTAAGATTGCGGTCGCTTACATTAATTGATGCTATGTCTATATTTTCAGATACTTATGAGTAGTTATAGATCTAGTCAGGAAGTTATAAGATGACACAGAATCGTCATTTTGGTGACACATTTGATTGTTAATCTAAGCCTAATCGTTTTTTTATCATTAGGCAGATGAAAGCATTTTTTAAATCGAAGGCATTGCTAAGCAAAACTACAAAACTAAAAGAATTGCCCAGCAAAAATAGTCTATTAATTCAAAGTGAAAATGCTGTCAACTCAAATTATGCCGTCATTGTGTTTGCTCATCATCGAGATGTTAAAGTTGCCCTGGATGATTTAGATAATGCAGGCTTTTCTTGTGATTGGATTAGCTTAATCGCTCGAAAGGCTAAACGACACACATGGTATCCAGAGTTAATTATCAATGACTATTTTGAGCCAGCGAAATTTGATTTTAATCAAATAGCTCAAGAATTTTTCTTGCGGTTATTTCAACGAGGTAAATATTTAGTGTTAGTTACAGGAAATAAGTACGACGTAAATTCTGCCAGCAAAATTATGGCACGTCGACCAGGACATTCAGAAGTTTGGTATTTCCAGTCTGCTTAAAATAGTTGTGGTCAACATTTATTTCTACCAGACATTTGCTCCATCAACTAATAATTGCTTCAGTTCTCTCTTTTAAAAACTGTTTTAACATCTAACCCAATCAGCTAAATAAGTAATTAAGCCAATCGCGATCGCGATTGGCTTTGTTGTTTTCAAGATATGGATACTTATTATGGGTTCAACTACTAATACTAAAAACACCATTGTCAATATCTAGACCGCGAAAACAGACGTATTTGATAGATGGCGTTAGAATACTAAACTAAAATTGTTACATAACAAAAACTTTTTTAACAAACCACTTTTTAAAATTACTAAAATTGCGATCGCTTTCTATGTTGACTTATCAAAAGCAATCATCTCTAACTTCATCATCCAATTTAGCTAAACTTAGCGGTAGCAATAGGTCAGAAAATGATTCCCCCCAAGCTCAACCCTCAGACGCAGAATTAACCGCATCTAGTCAAACTGGTTCTGATCTAGTAATTGGCAAGCAAAACAGCGATTTATCAACTACGGTAGACCATTCTCTAATCACGTCGGCAACTATTTTGATTGTCGATGACACGCCCAACAATCTTCAGGTACTGTTTTCCTATTTGGAAACAGCAGGGTTTCAAGTTTTATTGGCAGAAGACGGTGTTAGCGCCATTCAAATTGCCCAAACTCAAGCTCCAGATTTGATTTTATTAGACGTATTAATGCCCGACGTTGACGGTTTTACAACCTGCAAGCGCCTCAAGTCCCAGGCTGCGACCAAAGATATTCCCATTATTTTCTTGACTGCTCTTTCGGAGACAGTTAATAAGGTTCAGGGATTCAAGCTAGGAGGGATTGATTATATTACCAAGCCCATCGAGCAAGAAGAGGTACTAGCTCGTATTCAAACCCACTTGAGAGTACAAAGAATGGGTCGTGCTTTAACTGTCCAAAATAAAGAATTAAAGCAGGCATTGGATTTTGAGGCTTTAGTCAGGCGTATTACTGATAAGGTACGGGATAGCTTGGATGAAGCTTACTGTTTACGTATTGCCACGGAAGAATTAGCCACCGTGCTGAATCTCAGTAGTTGCCAAATTGAGCTGTATGATGCCCAAGGAATCAAGGCGACTATTGCTTACGAATACAATCTAGCTTTGCCTCACTGTTTAGGAGAAACCAGAGAAATTGATAATTTTCCTGAACTATATCAACAACTACTGCAAAAATCACCATTACAGCTAGTTGAACCAATTCCTCAGTTTAATCCTCAAGAGATTCAAGTCACTCGTCTGGCATGTCCTATTTTTGACGATCGCGGAATTATTGGTAATCTTTGGGGACTCAGACCACCAGGAGAACTATTTACCCCTCTAGAAATTCGTCTGATGCAGCAGGTAGCTTCTCAATGTGCGATCGCCATGCGTCAGGCTAGACTTTATGCTAGTTCCAACCAACAGGTTGCCGAGTTAGCCAAACTTAACCAGCTGAAGGACAACTTTCTAAAAACTGTTTCTCATGAATTAAAAGCTCCGATCAGTAGCATTCAGTTGGCAGCTCAAACATTGGAAAGCTTGCTTAATGCCAAACATAATCCTCGTCAATCACCCCTATTTAAAAGAGTACTCAAGATTTTTCGTGAATCATGTCTACGGCAAAAACAACTCACTGACGATCTTTTAACCATCTGTTATGTCGATGCTCAGGCGAAAGTTGTTCAACCAGAAATAATTGAATTAAACTCCCTACTTACAAGTCTGACCAAACAATTCTGGGAACAAAACAGCAATCAAAGACAGAAATTCACCTTAGATTTATCTCAGAAAAAGTTAAGTATATTAACCGATCCTGTAGTTCTCGAACGCATTATTCAAGAGCTACTCAATTATGCGGTGAGAAACACCCCCCTAGATGGTACGGTCACTCTCAAAACTAGAGAAAGGAAATCAGAAGTATCAATTGAAGTTATCAATACAGGAGTAGTAATTTCTCCTGAATTACAGCAGCTAATTTTTAACCAGTTTGATCTTAGCCTACAAAAGAATTTGAGAACCAATACTGATTCAGGGTTAGGGCTAACTCTAGTCAAGAGATTGACGGAAACATTAAATGGAACAGTTAATCTAGAAAGCAACGAACAAGCAACAATCTTTATCCTCAAATTTCCCCTGGAGCCAAATTAAATCTATTGTGCAAATAGATAACGAATGAATTGGGAGTATACACTCGGTAGGCTACCTCATTTAATCCTGCAATATTTCCTGAAGGCAGATGGACTATGTTTTAGATTGAGATTTAATGATATCTAAAGCATTAGCGCAGCCCAAAATACTTAATCCAACAGCTAATTTTAGTAATGATTAGGTTATCGTCGGACGTCAAATACGAGGGGGAAAACTATTGCAATTATTCAAACTACAAGAATGGACAGGTAACTATAAGGAGGACTTATTAGCTGGGGTTCTGGTTGCTTTGGCTTTAATTCCTGAAGCTATTTCCTTTTCCATCATTGCGGGAGTCGATCCTAAAGTAGGACTCTATGCTTCTTTCATTATTGCAATTATTACCGCTATTTTTGGTGGTCGTCCAGGAATGATCTCCGCTGCCACTGCTGCCACTGCTTTGCTGATGTATCCTTTGGTCTCATCCGTTACTAAGACTGGTGGCGACGGCTTGCAGTATCTCTTAGCTGCTTCGGTTTTGGCGGGTATTCTCCAGCTATTTTGGGCAGCAATCAAACTGTCAAAACAGCTCAGATTTGTCTCCCGTGCGGTGATGATTGGCTTTGTTAATGCTCTGGCTATTTTGATTTTCATGGCGGAAATACCAGAACTAACGGGAGAAAATGCATCTCTTGCTGTTTATGGAATGGTTGCTGCTGCATTAGGAATTATTTATCTTTTACCGCGTCTGACAACAGTTATTCCTTCTCCCTTGGTAGCGATCATTTTTATTACGATTATTTCAGTATTTACCAATAGCGGTGTACCTACAGTTGGCGATCGCGGAGCCTTACCTGATGCTTTGCCTAGTTTTGGCATCCCCCAGGTGCCCTTTACCTTTGAGACATTACAGATTATTTTTCCCTATGCGATCGCCATCTCGTTTGTGGGATTATTAGAATCTTTTCTCACCGCCAATGTAGTTGACGACCTGACAGATACTCCTAGTAATAAAAATAAAGAAGCTTACGCTCAGGGAATTGCTAATTTTGTCAGCGGTTTATTTGGCGGGATGGCTGGCTGTGCCATGATCGGTCAATCAGTGATTAATATTAAGTCTGGAGGGCGAACACGTCTCTCTACTTTAAGTGCGGGGGTCTTTTTGCTACTCTTTATGCTATTTCTAGGAACTCAAGTAGAAAAGATTCCGATGGCAGTTCTAGTAGCAATTATGATCATGGTATCGATTGGTACCTTTAACTGGTCATCATTAAAACAAATCCGCAAAATACCCCGTAGTGAAACTGCGGTCATGGTCACTACTGTAGTCATGACGATTTTTTCCCATAACCTAGCGGTAGGAGTATTGAGCGGGGTAGCATTAAATGGTTTGTTATTCTCCCGCAAAATTGCCCAAATTGTCTTTGTTGACAGCGTAGTTGACCCTCAAGGAGAAAAACGAGTTTATAGTGTTGGTGGTCAAATATTTTTTGTGTCGGTTAATGAATTTATCAACGCTTTTGACTTCAAAGAAGATGTCGAATTAGTCAAAATTGACCTCACCCATGCTCATCTCTGGGATCAATCGGCGATCGCTGCGTTAGATAAAATAGTAATCAATTTCCGTCGCAATGGTGCAGAAGTTGAAGTGGTCGGTTTAAATCAAGCTAGTGCCACTTTAGTTGATAGGCTAGCCGTACATAACAAATCAGATTCTTTGGAGGATTTAGCTAGTCATTAGAGGTGAGCTGATTTAATCGGGAATTATCAGAATTAGACAATTCGAGGCAATTCCTGCTTAGCAGATAAGCGCACATCACAATATGTTAATTACGGCGATGGACAATGAAAAAAATTCTCTTATGCACCGACGGTTCGGCATATTCTCAGGTCAGTTATCAATATGTAGCTTGGCTAGCCCAATACATAGATATCAATCTAGAGATCCTTTATGTTACTGACAGCCGTGACGAACAAGCGGTACAAACCCATGATTTTACTGGTAGTATTGGCATCGATTCCTATCAGCAGCTTTTGAGTGAGTTAGTAGAATTAGAAGCTGCTAAAGCTAAAATAAACCATCAACGAGCCAAAATTATCTTACAAGAAGCACAGCAATTTTTTAGCAATCACCAGTTAACTAAAGTTAAGTTAACCCATGAAACTGGGTTTCTAGTCGATCTGTTTCAGGAATTAGAACAAGATAGTGACTTGGTTGTTTTAGGTAAGCGGGGAGAAAACGCTAATTTTGCCACGGAGCATCTAGGAGCCAATTTGGAGCGCATTGTGCGTTCTAGCCACAAACCTTGTTTGGTTACTCCCAGAGAATTTAAACCAGTCCAGCGAGTTTTATTCGCTTATGATGGCGGTAAAAGCTGCCACAAAGCACTTGATTATCTTAGTGAATCACCTCTATTCCCAGAAGTAGAATTAAACATCATTACCGTAGATACAGGCAATACTGAAAAAGCCCAGCAGCATCTAACTACAGCTCAAGAAACTATGGTCAAGGCTGGGTTTCACCCAACGGTAAAACTCTTGTCGGGTAATCCTGAAACTGAAATGGAAAACTATATAGCACTCAATAACATCGATTTTTTAATCATGGGTGCCTATGGTCATAGTCGCATTCGCCATCTCATCATTGGTAGTACTACGGCTCAGATGTTACGTAATTCCAATATTCCAGTTTTACTGTTTAGATAGCTATCACAAAAGCACAGTGTCCAAATGAAATACGGCTGTGAGAAATAATACTAATTTATAGATATTGTAAACATCATAAATAGTTATAGTAAACAGCATTGTTTTAGCTCATCTTAAGCTACTTATATAGGTTATGATCGATTCAAATTAGAGTGGATAAAGGTCGTGAAAAACTCTTCCATCCTGTTGATATTTAACCTATTCAACTAAATTTTATTTGGCTCATACAGTTTAGTTCTCATTGATTACTAATTAAAGCAATGAGATATTTTTAGGCTGTGATTTTTGTTGGCATTTATGCAAAAAAATCTGGAAATTGGGTTCTCCCCAGCCAGGTTCATTATTACTTGGCTCTATATCGCAGTCTGAATTTGTTAATTACAAATTTTGTCACAGATTACTCCGCGCACCAAGCGAAGCTTGGAAAGTCGTCGAAGACGACGACATGAGCCTTGCGGCTCTGCAAACAACGGACACATGCGGGCAAGCCCTTTGCGCTGTGACCGTTGGTAAATATAGAGAGGTACCATCATGAAATTAAGCATCGGCATTCTGGCATATAACGAGTCAGATTCTATCTCAATCCTTTTAAAGTCATTATTTCAACAAAGTTTACTAATTAATACTCATCGTCAGCACACGATTGAAATTATTATTGTATCTAATGGTTGCATTGATAATACAGCAGAAGTAGCCCGAAATACTCTGAATAGATTAACCCGAAGAAGCGCAGCATCATCAATTCAATGGCGAGTTTGCGAAGTAGAAGAGGCAGGAAAAAGTAATGCCTGGAACTTATTTATCCATCAATTTTCTGCTCCCGATACTGACTTCTTTTATCTAATGGATGCAGATATTCAACTATATGGAAAACATTCATTAGCAAAAATGCTAGATATCTTAGTGCAAAACCCAGAATATTGGATCTCTCTCGATAAACCAATTAAAGACGTTGAACTTAAAGAAAATAAAAACGTTTTGGAAAAGCTATCTGTAGCTGTGTCCAAATCATCAAATGAAGGTCAATTATACATTTGTGGACAACTATACTGTGGTCGTGCCTCAGCATTAAAAAATATCTGGATGCCACCAGGTTTACCCGTAGAGGATGGCTTCTTAACTCAAATGATCATTAATGAAAACTTCACTATTGAAAATCCTAGCTTTGATAAAAGAATCGTCAGAGTCAGTGAAGCCTCTCATATTTTTGCTGCCTGCACTAATCCTTTAGAACTAATCAACCATGAAGTTCGGGTAGTTGTGGGAATTGTCATCAATACATTCTTAACGTATTACCTGCAAGAACGATGTAATGAGAAACTCACCGCAGGGAAGCTAATTGCGCAAATGAACCAAGAAAGTCATTTTTGGCTCAATGATTTTATGAAAAACGCTTTAGCTAAAAAAAGTTGGTGGATTATTCCTATTTCTCTCGTATTCCGTCGCTATAGATCGCTTAAAGCTCATTCACTTTATAAAGCTTTGATTCGTATTCCCATTGCAACTTTGGCATTTATCGTCGATCTAAGCGTTTTTGTTCGGGCTAATAACAAATTACACCGTGAAGTAATTACTAACTTTTGGTAATACATCAGCATTGAAATATTGTCGGTAACTGTCATGAGTATAGGAATTCTCGACTGGGAACTTCTATACTCTTTTCACAAAGCTTCTGAAAAAAGTTAAATAACAATAAGATAGCTTTTATAATAATATTCTCTCTTATTGATTGAGTTTCCAACTTTCAATAGTAGCAACCAAAATTTTAGCTAAGGGATGATCGATTTTATATTTTAATGCTGCGGTAGCCTTAGCTTGATGAATACTCATGATTTTGTTCTTGAGCGGAACATTATTTTGTATTTTCTCTAGCACCTCACAAATAACAGCAAATTTTTCTTGATCGGTTGAAAGAGGATTAGCGGGGGAAAAGTTTGACAAAAGCTGTGTAATTTCTTTGCCCACATCAGCGATTTTCTCGATCATAGTCGTTTTGGGACTGTAATATCGCTTTAACCAACTACTGAGTCCATCAAGACCAGGAAATAGGGTAGTTTCGCAAACATTATCTTGATCGAGTTTATCTCGGGCTTCCCATTTTATTTCTGATGGCACAATAATTCTTTTATATAAATTGGGATGATTTATTAGGAAGTCATGCAACAATAGTTCTGCTCCTGGCATAGCAGATAAAATTGCATGCTGATTGACAATTCTGGCATCAAGAGAAGGTGGCTCGAAAAACAGGACAAATGGATTGTCTAAGCCCAATTGATCGAAGTCTTCTAAATTTATCTTTTCTAACATTTCCACTGAAAACACGTTAGCCGATTCTTGAGTCAAAATTTGCTTGAGATCTTGAGGAAGAATTTTATGGGCAGCAACAACATCGACACACCAAATTACTCCATCCTGATAATAATGATTAAGATTTTTCGTGGCAAAGTGGAGTGCAACCTGCGGCGAAGTAGTCCAGTCAAGCAACCGCGTAGGTAATCCGTGATGTTGAGCTACGGAGATTTGAACCCACTTATTGGAATCTAAAATTTCACCAGGAGTTGCATACTTTTTAAAATTACGCAAAAGAGGACGTTCTAAGTTGTGAAATGTGCCTCCTAGTCGTTGCAAACTGGTATCGAGACTCCAGTTTGCATTAGCAACGCCTCTATATACATAGTTTGAGCGAATTCTACCAAATGATGTCTGAGGAATATCGTAGAGTAGATCAATCAATTCAGCCCAGCAAGTTGGACGATATTCATGCTTGTGTTTCATAAACCACACCTTAGATCCTAAATATGATTATGATGCCGTAACTGATTTAAAAGATATCAGAAACAGTTTTCAGGAGTCCCCAGACTGGCAGAAGTTATCACCTCATCAATTATCAATCAACATCTGAAGCAAACAGTCTCATAATTTCTGTAAAACTAACAAACTACTTCTCATAAATTAAAAGTACGATCGCCTTAAACTATCAGAACTTTAGGCAGCTTATAAATAAGATCTGGTGTACTATGATACCGCTTAATATGAGTCTTTTATTTCCTTGTGTAACAATTTTGGGGAATCATTAATAATTATTGAAAACACTTGACAATATCGCTAGCCTGTAGGTGCAAATTAAATCACCATAAATGACTATGATGACTTTGACACCCGCAGCTTTAGGTTTAATCGCTGTTTTTGTTATTGGCTACCTAGCCGCAATCAGCTTTGGCACTTAGGCTTATTTTGCCAACGAAAAGGATTATTAAGATCTTTATTCAGCAACGTCTGATTTCTCAGTGCAATGATGTTATTGACTAAAGCTTAATGAATTACGCTCTAGACATTGCCCATTTTATTCTCTTACAGGGCAATGTTTCTTTTCCTAAATGTTAGATATGCGATCGCATTTTGGCGTCATTTCTCATAGATAGCTAGAAAGTTTGATCGTGAGAGAAATTAAGAGAATCAAAAGTTAATATTGCTTGCAGGTTATTTTATGCGTAATTTTAAATCTCAATTCTTTAAAATTACTTCTGGATAGAGATTTAAAAGATTTGGTTAATTAAATCTCGTAATTAATTACAGATCCCTACCATTGCGTTACCAGAAGGTAAGTCAGCAGCATTACCTCGTAGTATTTTCATAGCTGTTTTGGCGATTTTCTTCACTGCACTATCCTGAGAGTTGATTAAACAAAATGCGATCACCTGAATCTGTTCTAGTGAATCAGCTTGTTCTTCTTTCTCTAATTCTGTATTTAAGACTATTTAGGGAAGTTGGCGAAGTAATTCCTTGAGTTCTTTTTTGACAGGTTCGTTATTGAAGCTGGGTAATTGATTGATGATATCGATCACCGTACTGTAACTAATACTGTCACCTGCAACATGTTCGTTATAGTTGCCTTGATTAATTTTAAGATTGCGATTGTGTTGAATAGTTGTATCAGTTAAATTCTGATCTCTGGCAATACTTCCCGTGGCGTTACCGACATTGCCATAAAAATGTTGCTCAGTATATTGCTCAATCTTGGTAGTCGGTTGATCTTCAGTATCCCGAGTTTGTTTAATATTACTACGGATAAACACACCGTCAATCAAATGTCTAATATTCACCATGTCACCGCTGCTGCGACATTGAACATCAGGTTTTTTCTGAATCAGCTTTTGTAATTCTTGATAAGCATAAAAATAAGTTTCGTTACTGCTGTGACACTCTTGACAATTACAAGGAATTAGCTGGTTATATTGCAAGCCTTGATATGAATTGTTTATTTTATCTAGTTCATGAGCAATAATCGTGATCAAATTGCGGCGGTGTAAGCCAGAAATTTTTATAGTAATTTCTCGTCTACCATAATATTCAATTACTTCAGCTTGAGTATTATCTTTATTGAGAATTACACCACTTTTCCAGACATATTCTTGCTGGTTAATAAAATCATGCATGACTACGATCAAGCGGGAAATAATTCCCTTGGGCATAAACTTAGGGTAGACATATCGTAGGATTAGATTATTTGCTGAGTTCCACTCATACTCAGGTTGATTATCACTCAACAGTTGGGGAGAGATGAAAGTATCTTGGCAACTGGAAATTTCATAACAAAGTTGAAATTTACTCATTAGTTCCAGTAATTCCCCACGCATCAAGGCATACTTATCCTCATGCCAAATATCCTTTAAATCCTGTCGGGTAAAACAGCCTTGGTTACTAATCACTTGCCGATTATCTAAAACTTTATAAACTGCATCCGTACCTCAGGTAGGCTTAAGAATTACTGTTTTATATAAAGCTGCATCTTCTTTATCTTGGAAATGGAGACAGACACCTAAGTCGTGGAGATATTGGCTTAACTGTAGTTTATCGGCACGGTTAGTAAAACCATGAACTTCACAGATATCGAGATATTCCTGAAGGGAAATATAATTACGCGGATCATTTTCTAAAGCCTCTCGTACTTTAATCCAGGTTTTAGGTAATGTCTGTCCAATGTGGGGCAGTGTTTTAATATAGTCTTGAATATGAGTAACTATCTCTGGTAGACCTCGGTTAGTTTGCAGGTTAGTCGCCAGAGTTTTTTCGAGGTTAGTGAACTGTCCCCGTAACGCTCGTATATTTATCTCTCGTTTGCGTTCTTGCTTCTCGTTCTTGATAATTAACAATGGACTATTATCAGATAATAGTTCCACCACATTTAGCCAGTAATAAAAATCAGTATCTTCTTTACGAGTGTCCGCAACTAAAGCATAAAGAGAACGTTTGGTTAAAAAGAATTGATGGGTAGTGTGATAAATCTCCTGTCCGCCAAAATCCCAAATATTGACCTGGAACTCGCGATTTTTATCTGCCAAAGGGAATTTCCAAGTAATAATGTCTATGCCTTCAGTAGTTGTTTCATCTTCCTGTAGTTTGTAATCTGGATTCTGGATTTTATTAGCTAGGGTGGTTTTACCTGCACCACCTTCACCGACAATTATTAATTTAGCCTCGTAGATATAGTCTTTTCCTGCTTCTAGCTGACGGAAATAATTGTAGATAGATTTAATTCCGCGATCAACAACTTCTAACGGCGGTTTTTCTATTTGATTACTATTTAGCTCGAAATAAGTTAAATTAGTCAGCTTGGTGATACTCTCTGGTATCTCTTTTATCTCGTTATTCCTTAAATATAGTTGAGTTAAATTAGTCAGCTTAGTGATACTCTCTGGTATCTCTTTTATCTTGTTATAACTTAAATATAGTTTTTCTAGCTGAGTTAACTCCAATACTTCATCGGGAATGTGATCAAGCTTATCATTGGAATGGGTACCATAAGAAACGCTCAAATCTAATTCCGTAAGCTGTTGTTCCTTTGCTGCCTGAATGCGATTAGTAAAGTAACCCAGTATTTCTGACCCAGAATCAACCATTAATTAACTCTTAAAAATTCACAGAATTTTATCTTAGAGTAATTCTGTAAGAAATGATGCTACTTCTAAGATTTACTTAAAGCTTTAGTAGTCAATAAATTAATAAAGCGATCCAGAATTTTTAGCGATCGCTTCTGGTGAATACTATGTAGGTAGGTGGGCAAAATAATTTATAAAACCTGAAGCCTTGGTCTAACTATACAAGCACAAGCACATTGCCTGTACATGCGGGTGAACCCTTTGTCTGTTCTCTATTCCCTATTCCCTGCCAAAGCCATTTTATATTTACTTACACCTATCCATTTAGTTACTTCCAACCTAATAGCTGCCAGAAATTAACCTCATAAGCGATGGATTGTACTCCCCGATCTTGGGACTTGATGGGACTAGTTTGTAAATCGCGATCAAGAATCGCCGCTAAAACACTATTGGCAAAATGTTCTGGTGTTGAAGAAGGTTGAAGAGTAAACAAGAGTAGATTACATTGATTATCTTGTTCGGCAACACATACAGCAGGTAACCCCATTTGTTCTTTGGCTTTAAAAGTTACCGACGATAAATTGTTACCTTTAGCAAAATAATTATTTAGCTTTTGGGATACCGAATCACATAACTGCTGTGGGTTAGCTATATTAATTTCTCCATCTCGATTCCAGTGGAACACTGGTTGCCATCCACCATCATTATTGGTAGCGACAGTAGTAATATTACCTTCATCTAATTCACAAGAAAAAGCAGGTTCAGATGCTGCTGTTGGTATGTCAGCGAGCAAAATCATACCAACAGCTAGTGCAGCAGTAATGAGTAGTGAGGATAAATCTCTATTTTCCATCTCAATACTCCAGTTCAGAAGAACTATATATATTTCAATTATAGTTTGGTTCCAAGATTGCCAACATTATGCTTAACGAATTAATATTTATGCCGTCAAGTTTTAGCGATCGCTCAAGTATAAGCTCAAAATCAACTCTTACGATTTTCTTAACAATTGGCTAAGATATTGATGTTGTCTAAAAGCAAGATATGTAATGTCATTACAATCCCATACTGCTATCGAAAATTTTGAGGCAGAAACAATTCAGAATCTTGCTCAACAGGTAGCAAATACTTCCTCCGAACTCAAGTGCAAGATCGAAGTTAGAGAATTAGATAAACGCTACACTTACGCTAATCCCAAGCAAGGTAAATGTACGATGTCTTGCTGCGATAATATTGCTACCCATTGGCTAACACGACAGAGCAAGGAATATTGTCAGTCAGATATGATCTGTAACAAACATGCAATCCTGTGGACACAAGTTAAAAATCTAATTGATTAAACACAAGTTATTTTAGCAGCTAGCTTCTGATTACTATGCTTAGGCGATCGCTGTATGGTTCTGCTTTTCTCTGAATAATATTAAGATGAACTTGTGAGCTGGTAATAAATCGTACTCCTAAAATTATTATGGCTAAATTGGAGTTGGGCAGACTTTGGCAAACCCTAACTTATTTTGAAGTTGTTCCTATAATCAGTTTTTGGCAGCGGTTATTCCAACCTAATCATCATCAATTTGAGCAAAATAGAAGCATGGTAATTCTGGTAGCAGGAGCAACAGGTGGCGTTGGTAAAAGAGTAACTCAAAAATTACTTGCACAAAACTATCATGTCCGTGCATTGGTCAGAGATGCGGCTAAAGCCAGAAAAATGTTAGGAGAGCAAGTAGAATTGTTTGAAGCTGATATTACGATTCCTGAAACTCTCAAGCCAGAAATAATGCAAGGAGTTAGTAAAGTCATCTGCTGCACTGGAACTAAAGTACAGCCAGTAGAAGGAGATACTCCCACACGAGAAAAATATTATCAGGGGATTAAATTTTATCTACCAGAAGTTGTTGATACTCCTGAATTAGTAGAGTACATCGGCATGAAAAACTTAACTCAGATGGTTGCCAAACAGATACCCGCAGCAACAGAAAAAGTAATATTTGATTTTGCCAATCCCAACGCTGATATTAAAGAAATTTGGGGTGCAGTGGATGATGTGGTCATGGGAGGCGTTAGCCAGAGCAATATTCGTCTGGGAAGCGATCGCGCATTTTTCTCGGGTGTTGTCTCGACGGATAATAATGGCGGTTTTGCTTCGGTAAGGACGCGTAATTTTGAGCAGCCACTAGATCTTGCTGATTACGAAGGGATTGAAATTAGAGTAGTTGGGGATGGTAAACGTTATAAATTTATTACTCGCTGTGAGGGAAAATGGGATGGCATTGGCTACTGCTATTCTTTTGACACAATTTATAATTTTCCCACCACGATTAGAATTCCTTTTAAGGATTTGATTCCTGTCTTTCGCGCCAAAACCGTCACCGAGGCGAGTCAATTTGATGCAGCAAAAGTCTATTCGTTACAGTTAATGTTGAGTAAATTTGAATATGATGGTGAACTAAATCCTAAGTTTGAACCAGGGGCATTTCAGCTCGAAGTAGAATATATCAAAGCCTATGGTGGAACAGCAACACCCCAATTTATTCAGATCAGTTCAGCGGGAGTAACTCGTCCCAATCGCCCTGGAATTAACTTAGAGGAAGAGCCTCCTGCAGTACGCATGAACGATCAATTAGGGGGAATTTTAACCTGGAAATTACGGGGAGAAGAAGTGATCAGATCCAGTAATCTAACCTACACCATCATTCGTCCCTGTGCCTTAACTGAAAAACCTGGGGATAAAGTCTTATACGCCGAACAAGGTGATAACCTTAGAGGTCAAGTCAGTCGAGGTGCGATCGCTGAATTATGCCTGCAAGCAATGAATTTACCTGAAGCTGTCAATAAAACCTTTGAGGTAAATGAAAAAGAACAACAAGGGAATACTAACTGGCAAGTACTATTGAGCAATCTTCAACCAGATAGTTAATTACTTAATTAGATCTGCGATCACTTGATAAGATTCGGAATTTAATTTAGGGTTTAACCACTGACAAAATAGTCTTAACTGGTCTTTGGATTTCATTGCCTTCCTTGTCCACTCTGCCGTAGATCGCCTGTCCATCATAGTAGAGAGAAGCTGAACTGCCGCCATCAAGATTCATTGCCTTGACTGCGCCCAGATTAGCTAAAACTTCCGCTAATTCAGTCAGGGAAATACCTGAGTTCAGAGGTTTTTCTGGCTGTTGTGACACCATCACCAAAATTACGTCCTGATGATCAGTAATAGCTACTGCACTTCTAGCATTGCGACTATCACTTCCGATCGCATCGCGGATTTTTTTACCGTTCTGATATGCGATAAACCCTTCAGCAAGTGAATTATCATTGGGTAGCAAACCAGGTCCTCCAGCCAATGACTCAATTAAAGTACAATTAGAGGGTATGGGTGCAAAGTGCGGCTGAATATCATATTGTGTCTTTGAATCACAGTTGTAACGACGGAATTCAGCACGATTAAATATTTTTCTTAAATATGGTTTTAAATCAGGGTTATCAACTAGCCTCTCATTGAAGCGTGGATCGGCAATAATTTGAGACTGCTGCACCATAAAAGATGTAGTCTTTTGATTAACTGGATCGAAATAACCACCGTTAATAGCAGCAACTAGAGGCTTTTGAGCAAATTGAGCAATGTTTTGCAGTTCACCAGTTATTTGAGGACTAATCACATAGTTACTGCCATGAGGAATGGTCACGATATGTACAGTATATTGCGATCGCTCTATAGCCTGATAATGAATCCGAGATTTAGATATAGATTGAGCCTTAGAAAAATTGCTCGACAAAGATAAAGCAATACCTAAGCCAACTAAAGTTAAGATAAGTCGTTTAGGCTGTTTCATGCTGATATATGTTTTTCTTTACTTACTTAGTTAAATTTGGACAAGGATAGTAAATTAGTCCTACTCCAGCTCTATTTTTACGAGTAAAGATCGCTTTAGTTGCAATTAGCTCTTTGAGGTGAATCTGAATCATAGAAATCGGACGATTAAGAATTTGCTTAATTTCTTTGATTGTGATCCCAGTTTTTCTGGTTTGAATTATTTGTAAAATTTGTTCCTGAGTACTAATACCAGGAGTAGAACTAATAATATTTATTTTAATCACGGAATTATATTCCTGAAAAATGCTGCCGCAGGAACTTGTATGAGTAATTTATGAGATCAATACCAATTGGCAAAGTCCAAATACTCGGAAACCTACAGCTATCCTCGTAGTTATATCCGCACAATCAAATAATGACCACCGAAAATATACTTAATTAAATGAGCATTACTGGATCGGGATATGATTTTTATGATTCTATAGTTCTTATAATCGAGTAATTTGACTAGAAAACTAATTTAGAACGAAGTCTATTCAACCTTAGAAGAATAATCAAAAATATTGTCCCAAACATAGTCGATCGTACTTTTGGCTTCTGATAAAGAGAGAACTTGACAATGATTTTGGCGATCGCGCTGTAGTAAAGAAACTTGTTTCACGCTATATTCATTATCTACACTGTGTTTAATCGGTGCTTTGATTGCGGCTAAATTACGTAGCGGTTTTTCAATATCAAAATCAATTTTAGTGCCGAGCTTGTGTTCCATCCATGTTTCAATGCGATCATCTAGTGCTGATGGTGTTAAAGGATTAGAG
>JBCDEP010000176.1:0-12743 GCA_039179675.1 Cyanobacteria bacterium P01_G01_bin.67 | reverse complement strand
TGGCGAATGTACTGCTGTTGATTACGATAGTAAAGTTTCTGCCACTTGTCGGTATCAAAAGAGTGGTTTTTCAACGCTTCTGTTTGATTCATTACCACTGATCAGTATTTACCTAATTTTACAGTGGGAAGGGAGTAAACTTCTCAAGTTACTTTACAAACAAAGCATACAAATCAAAAATTGTCGTGACGGCAGCGCGAAAAAGGTTTTAGAAACTGCTCAGAAAGTTATCCGTAAACATGGTGATGAATATCTAGGATATGTCATTTGGTTTGACCGAGATACTTATGATATTTCTAGAGATGCCAATCTATTTAATAGCTTAAATTCTCAAGACAACGTAGAAATTTATATTAGTAATCCTTGTGTCGAAAATTGGCTCTTAGCCCATTTCCAGGAAATAAATATTCATGAGTCTCAATGCGATCGCTGTCTAAAAATATTGAAGCAAAAATATATTTTTCTATATGAGAAAAATGACTGTAATATGCTAACTAAGTTTATTACAGAAGAGAAAATAAAACTGGCAGCAAAAAACTATCCAGACTTACAGCAAATACCGCTGATTGTTGCCAAGAATCAATTAATAAAACGCAATTATTAAATCTTATCGCATCTTTCATAGCTGAGTATTCTGCGAGCGCCATACTAAATCTTCAATTCAGACTAAGTACAGAAATATTATATTTTAATCGACTTTTAGTAATGCCAACATTACTATGGTCTAAGATTTAGCAATCTGCTGTAGTCTACCAAGCATCAATCACCATGTTAGATCTAGCCAAAATTGCGGGACAAATTCCTGGTATCAGTCAGCATATGCACAAGGAGGCGATCGCTTCGCGCCATAGATTGGAGTTGGCACAGGATCTTCAGCTACAGGCAGCTAATCGGCAGACGGAATTAATTCAGCAACAGACTGATTTTCGCGATCGCCTGTTATTTGCCGCAGCCACACCAATTGAGCCTCTAGATCAATGTTATGACATTCAGTCAGCACCCTATAGCCATAGCGTTTTTGCTACTGATGGCTCGCAGATCTCTCCTTCCCATCATGAGATTGCCTACTGTTATCTAATTAATATTGGGCAAATTATGCTCCATTATGGGCAGAGTTTACACCCTTTGTTAGATAGCCTGCCTGAAGTATTTTATAAAACTGAAGACTTGTATGTCTCGCGACAGTGGGGAATTCGGTTAGAGGAATGGATGGGCTATCGGCGGACTGTTTCTGAGGCGGAAATGTTAGCAGAAATGGCTTGTAATTGGGTGTTACCGCCAGGAGAACATGGTGATGTGCCTAATTTGGCTTTGGTTGATGGTTCTCTAATTTATTGGTTTTTAGATGGTTTGCCAGTAGAAGCAAGGGATAAAATATTGCCGCCGATCCTAGCTTCCTGTGAACGATTAAGGGAAACTAAGATTCCGATGATGGGCTATGTTAGTGCATCTCGCAGTACCGAAGGACTAAACTTTTTACGTTTGCATACTTGTGAATACGAACATCCCAATTGCGTAGTTCACTGTGGGGATCTATTTGATAAGTATCCTTGTCAGAAAATTGACTCTTTGCGCGATTCTAGCTTTTGGGCTAATCGACTACAACCAGGACAAAGAAGTCCTCTGTATCGGAGTAATCTGCGTATTTTAGATCTTTATGAAGATGCCCAGCGAGTTCATTTCTGTTATGTCAATGTCGGTGCGGAAGTAGCAAGAATTGAAATTCCTACCTGGGTTGTGGAAGATCGCGCTTTGATGGAACAGTCTTTAAGCATCGTCCTAGCACAAGTACAAAAAGGTTATGGCTACCCTGTAGCTTTGGCAGAAGCCCATAATCAGGCAGTTGTAAGAGGTGGCGATCGCGCTCGCTTTTTTGGTTTGTTAGAACAGCAGCTAATCAAAGCTGGCTTACGCAATGTGGGGACATCCTATAAAGAAGCTCGTAAACGAGGCAGTATTGCGTAACCTATAACGGTTTGTTGCTAATTACTCTGTTTTGGGAGAGCAGAAGACACGATGCGCTAAGAATTAATGACAAATGACCAAGAACTAATATCCGATTAAACAGATGAGTTTAGCCAATCTAATAAAAGAGCATTAAACTGTTCGGGATATTCATCATGGGGACAATGTCCAGCATCAGGTAATTCAATTAGTTTTACAAGAGGATTGAGGGAAGCGATCGCTTTTGCTTGCTGAGGGGGAATCATTTTATCTTTCAGACCCCAGATCAGCAGTATCGGTACGTTAATTTGCGGTAATAAGTCACGAACTGATCTAGCAAAGCTAGCTTTTCTGACACTGCGGGATAAGCGGAATAAAGTTTGTTCCGAGCCTTCATCGTAAGCTGGACTGGAGAGGATGGTGACTAATTCATCCGTCACCGCTGCTTTATTAGGGTATGCTACTCCTGCCCAACGACGAATTATATTTGGTCTTCTAACTATTTTGAGAATGCTTTTGATTAATAAAGGTGAAGCAAAAATATTTTCAATAGTCGTGACTAATGGACGAACTAGGGGGGGAAGCATATCTTCTCGCACCGAAACATCAGGCAAACTTAACATGACCAAACCCGCGATCATCTGGGGATAATTAGCCGCTGCATTTAAACAGACTAAAGAACCGATGGAATTACCAACTAAAATTACGGGGATACCAATAAAGGTCTGCCAAAAATCGTGAACTTGTTCTGTCCAAAGGTCAGCACTATATTCCGTATCGGCTTTGATTGATGCACCAAAGCCTAGTAAATCCAGGGCATATACAGTATGATATTGTGCGATCGCTGGTAAGTTATGACGCCAATGCTCGATACTGGCACCAAAGCCATGAATAAAAATAATCGGGGGATGATCACCACTATCCGATATTTCTCTTGCTCTAAGGAAACTGTAGCGAGTTTGCCAGCCTCGCCAAACCCAATCTCTTTGGTTTCCAATCCGTTGTCGCCAAGATTGATTTGTAGTTAAATTCATTTCTTAAGAAATATTTACAAGCAGCTCGATTACGACTCAAAGTATATTTGGCAATGGATTAGAGAAAATTTTAAGTCAGAGATAAAATTAACTTAATATTCTATTAATAGCATGCTCGCTAAAATAGGAGATGATAGAAATTTTTATCATCAAATAATTTATTAGTTCACAAGATTATTAACGTAGAAGGAAAGAAACAATACGCCTGTGAGAGATAGAAGACGCAGTAACAATAGTCGCGATCTAACCAAAACTAACGAAAGAATTCGTTTTCCAGAAATCCGTGTTATCGACTCTGAAGGGGAGCAGTTGGGGATTATTACCCCCAAGGAAGCTCTCGCTGTAGCGCAAGAAAAAGGTTTAGATTTGGTATTGGTCAGTGAAACCGCTAAACCTCCCGTATGTAAAATCATGGACTATGGGAAATACAAATACGAGCAAGATAAGAAGCAAAAGGAAGCGAAGAAAAAGCAGCACAACGCTGATGTTAAAGAAGTGAAGATGCGCTATAAGATCGAGGAACATGACTATAATGTTCGCGTCAAAAATGCTCAGCGCTTTCTCAAGTCTGGGGACAAGGTCAAGGCAACAATTAGTTTTCGTGGTCGAGAAATTCAGCACTCTAGACTGGCAGAAGATTTACTGCGGCGGATGGCAAAGGATCTAGAGGATTATGCCGAAGTGCAACAGTTTCCTAAACGGGAAGGTCGCAATATGATGATGATGTTATCGCCTAAAAAGTAGCTGTTCTGAGGCTTTAGAAGCTGAATTTCAGTCATGCAACCTCTGGTATAGCAAACTTCTATTCAGTTTTAGATATCTGAAGCTAGGAGACTTAACATAATTTGTAAAACCACTGCTAGTACACTATGTACATTTAGCTCTCAAACCATAGGCTTCAAGCCAGTAAATTAGCTTATGGTTGATATGTTTTAATTATGATTAGAAATGTTGGAGAAGGGTAAATTTCCCTTCTCTTTTTTTGTGACCAAGAAAAATTTGTGCCAATCTCGGCAGATTAGCTTTGGTTAGCCTTGGTGTCTTGAACAGCAATCCAAAATAGAATTATCGTTAAGGGAATACTAGCAGCTAAAATCAAACCAGTCACCATGCTGCCTAATTCTGGATTACCAGAAGAAAGCTCAAAGACCGAACCCACTCCCGCGATCGCGGTAATACAACACAGCAGTAAGCAGACTCCGCTTTTCGGTGTCATCGAAATCATGTTGATTCACTCCCCTATTTATTTAGTCGATTTTATAAATTTATCTTTTTATGCCGTTGGTTAATAAACTAAATTTAGGGAAACAACTACTGTAATAATTTCTCGTCAAGAAAAATAGCCAATAGATAATCCACTTCGCTTTTAAATTAGTAAAATTAGCCAAAACAAGCGTGGTTTTATAGATTTATGCCTTGACTGGCTTGACTGCACTAACGGCAAAGCCTTTTTTCTTTAACTCTTCGTTAAGAGCAAGATTGTTGTCAACTCGGTCAACAAACATGACGCCGTTTAAGTGATCCATTTCGTGTTGAATCGCCCGTGACAGTAAACCTGTTGCTTTTAGTTTACAGGGTTTCCCTAGTTCATTGCGATAGGAAACTTCAATTTCATCGGGACGAGTTACTTCCAAATAAACACCAGGAATGCTCAAGCAACCCTCTTCAGAGTTACAGAGAGTACTACCAGATTTAACAATTTTAGGGTTAATCAAAACCAAAGGGGGTTGATCTGGCTGGTCTAGGGCAATATCAATCACAATCAGCTGCTTATTAATTCCTACCTGAGGAGCTGCCAAGCCAATACCATCAGCGCTATACATTGTTTGCAGCATCTCTCTAACTAAGGTGCGAATTTTATCATCTACCTTAGGGATTCTTTTCGCTGGCTGACGCAGTACACGATCGCCCAGATAATGAATATCTAAGGGCGGTTGGTCGAGCTTTTTCTTTTCTACCGCTGTAATAGTGACCATATATCTGATAACGCAATCTAAATTATTTTCTTTATATATATTTTATCGTTAATTAAAAATTAACTTCAATCATCTAGCTTAAGACCCCAATTATGACCCAGAATATTCACAGCGCTCAACGAACAAAATCAATTGAGACTATACTTTTAAATGCCAGCCAACATTAATCAATCATTTATAACCAATGAGAGATTTATATCCGCCAATTGAACCTTATCACCAGGGAAAGCTCAAAGTCTCTGACTTACATACCATTCACTACGAAGAATCAGGTAATCCAGCAGGAAAACCAGTAATCTTTCTCCACGGTGGTCCAGGAGGCGGAATCTCTCCTGCTTATCGACAATTTTTCGATCCGCTTAAGTGGCGGATTATTATTTTTGACCAGCGGGGATGTGGACAAAGCATACCCTATGCTGAATTGAGAGAAAATACAACCTGGGATTTAGTCGATGATATTGAACAGCTACGACAACACCTAAATATTGCCCGCTGGGTAGTATTTGGCGGTAGCTGGGGTAGCACTTTATCCTTGGCATATAGTCAGACTCATCCAGACCGCTGTAAAGGTTTGATTCTGCGGGGCATATTTATGTTGCGTCCCTCAGAAATTCGCTGGTTTTATCAGTCAGGCGCCAATCATATTTATCCTGATGCCTGGCAAGAATACTTGAAGCCAATTCCCCCCGCAGAGCAGGACGATCTACTTGGGGCATATTACCGCCGATTGACTAGTGACGATCGCCAGATACGTTTAGAAGCAGCTCGCGCTTGGTCTGTTTGGGAAGCCAGCACCAGCAGACTTATCCCTTCAGGAGCCAGCAAACAAAGTTTTGGCAGAGCAGAATTTGCCGAAGCATTTGCTCGGATTGAATGCCATTATTTTGTCAATCGTGGTTTTTTTAAGCGGGAAAATCAACTGCTAGCAAATATTGGTCTTATTCGTCATTTACCAGGGGTCATTGTCCAGGGTAGATATGATGTAGTTTGTCCGATGATCAGCGCCTGGGAACTCCACCAAGCATGGCAGGAAGCTGAATTAATCGTTATTAACGATGCTGGACACTCAGCATTTGAAACAGGGATTAAAGATGCCTTACTAAGAACAAGCGATCGCTTTGCTACGTTATAAATAAGGAAATAGACTGTCTATTTCGATAATTTTTGAATCTAAATGTTTGCTTTAACCAAAAACACTTCTCGCCAACGAGAAATCGCTGAAGTAGTATTTCGTAACGGTTGGGATTATGCGCGGGGATTGTTAACAGGAAACAAAGCCGATGAGCCGCGTCTTCCTTCTCCTGAAGTTTTACGCAACGTCTTGATTGAGCTAGGTCCTGTATATGTCAAGCTGGGTCAATTATTATCAACTCGTCCCGATCTTCTTCCAGGTCGCTATGTCGAAACCTTAACTGATCTTCAAACAAACGTTCCTCCTGTACCTTGGTCACAAGTAGAAGTCCTCATTAGAGAGGAGCTAGGGCAACCAATAGAGGCAGTTTTCAATCAGATCGAACGTCAGGCGATCGCCGCAGGCTCTATCGGTCAAGTATATGGAGCTGTTCTAACCAACGGTCAAAAAGTGGCACTCAAGGTTCAGCGACCAGGAATTGATGCTGTGGTGGCTCAAGATATTTCGTTGATCAAAAGCTTAGCGGAGTTAGTTTCGCTCACCGAATTCGGCAAAAATTTTGACATGGTGGGTTTGGCAGATGAGTTTTGTAATGCTCTAGTGGCAGAACTAGATTTTACCTCTGAAGCAGAATATACCGAGCAGCTACGCCAGAATCTCACAGACAGTAAATGGTTTGATTCTCAAAAGTTAGTTATTCCTCGGGTATACAACGATCTCACTACAACAAAGTTATTAACCATCGAATGGCTAGATGGGGTGCCCATTCTGGAAGCAAAACTACCCCAGAGCAGAGCCAATCAAGACGAAGCAACTCAGCGGAGTGAACTCACTACACTCTTATTCCGCGCATTCTTTAAACAGGTTTATATTGATGGCTTTTTCCATGCCGATCCCCACCCAGGAAACATCTTTTATCTTGAAGATGGTCGCCTCGCAATTCTTGACTGTGGCATGGTAGGTCGTCTTGATCCTCGCACCCAACAATTACTGACGGAAATGTTGCTGGCAATTGTCGATCTTGATGCACGTCGCTGTAGCCAGTTAACTTTAGAATTAGCTGATGATAGTCAACAGGTTAATTTAAATCGCCTCACAAATGAATACAACGTCATGCTGCGTAAATACTATAATCGCAGCATTTCCCAAATTAACTTTAGCGAAGTCATCTATGAAGTTTTACAGGTTTCTCGCAACAACAAAATTAGACTTCCGAGCAACATGGGACTGTATGCCAAAACTCTTGCCAATCTTGAAGGAGTAGCTCGTGGTTTCTATCCTCAGGTTAATCTGCTTGACCAGATCAGACCGCTGATGACAGACGTGATTCGTCGTCAAATATTGGGGGACAACCCAGCACAAACTCTGCTCCGTATTGGTTTAGACTTCAAAAGCTTATCACTGCGATCGCCAAGCCTCGTAGAGTTACTATTAGATCGCATTACGGCAGAGACTCTCAAATGGAATCTTGATATTCCACGAATTGATATCTTGGCTTTAAGTATTGAAGACTCAGCTAATCGACTTTCTTTTAGTATTTTAGTGGGCTCATTAATTATGGGAGCCGCAATTATCTCCACTGGCTCTGCTACCACTCAAGTATCTGTCTTAAGTAACGCCCTATTTGCCGTAGCCAGTTTACTCGGTTTATGGCTGATTCTGAGCATCCTGCGATCGGGAAAATTAAAGTAAATATACCTTAAGCAAATTTAGAAGATTTCAGGTTTATCAAAGATTTAAATTGCGGAAATATAGCTCGATTTAAAGATGTTACTTGAGCTTTTTTGTTTGATAGCTGTGCTTTTCAAGCTAGGTTTAATCAGATATACACAACATCTTCTGCTCTTTACCAAAAATTAACAGATCATTTATTGCTTTGTTTAGTAATCTGATCTCATATCCCTATAAATACTTAAACAGCCCTAAATAGTATTATGATTGTTATTACTGATAACTATTTAATACTATTTAGGAAAATTTCCAATTTAATATTCAGGATAATCTATCTCTTTTTAGATGATTAACTATTCTACCCAAAAGGGCTAAAGTCCTTTTACGCTCAATATCAATTGGTTAGTTCTGTAGAAATACATTGATTGACCAACAAAACTCTGAACAGTTTAACCAAAATTTGAGATCAGTCGGATCAATTAATTCTTCTCAGCATTTTTGCTGAAGATTTAGAAAATTTCTTACTGTTCAGCTCTAAATATTAAATCAAGAACCATAAATTTCATTTTCTCACTTTTAAAAATCAATAATAAGAGTTGTACTGAACATGAAGCCAAAAAAGCTAGGTTTTGAGGTGATCGGAATCGATAAAAAGCTGCTAAATCTTAATAATCGCCACTTCTTCATTTTAGATGGTATTGTTTTTTGTTTAACTCCTCTGTTAGCTATGGTGTTGCGCCTAGATAGTTTAACTGCTATCCAAGGCTACGCCAGTGGTTTAATCGTAGCGACCATTACTTTTTCCTTAGTTAAATTAGTAACTTTTACCATTGGCGGCTTTTACAAGCGATATTGGAAATATGCCAGTATTGATGAACTGATTGAGATTGCTGTGTTGACTGCCAAAGCAGTAGTGATTGAAATTATCTTGTTGAGCATTTTAGAGTATGTTCATGGCGCAACGATGGAAAATTATTTGGTGCCACGTTCTTTGCCGCTATTAGATGGCATTTTAACCTTCATTTTAATTGGGGGAATTCGTTTCAGTATTAGAGCAGCAGAACGTAAAAAGCAGCAGCGAAAAAACTTTTATAAACGCGATCGCGTCCTCATTGTGGGAGCAGGGGATGCGGGAGTATCAATTCTCCAGGAAATGCGTCGTAATCCTAAGCTAGGTCTGTTGCCGATCGCCTTTGCTGATGACAACCCCCAAAAATTAGGCTTAAACATTCAGGGTCTTTCGGTAATTGGCAATCGTTATCAGATCCCTGAGATTGTCTCCGCCCAAAACATCCGCCAGGTAGTAATCGCCATGCCTACTACCTCAGGAAAAGTGATTCGCGAAATAGTTGATATCTGCCAAGCGATCGGAGTAAAAGTAACTACCTTGCCTGCGACTAACGAAATTCTTGATCGAAGTAATCAGGTCAATACTCTACGGGAAGTCAAGATTGAAGATTTGCTCAGAAGGGAAGCAATTCAAACCGATTCCTTGGGTGTCTCTCGACTTTTGAGGGGAAAAACAGTGCTGATCTCAGGTGCAGGAGGTTCCATTGGCAGTGAACTTTGTCGTCAAATTTTTCGCTGTCGTCCCGCCAAAATGATCTTGCTCGGACATGGAGAAAACTCGGTCTTCAATATCCAACAAGAACTACAGCAAGTCTTGCAGATTCTCAAGCAAGATCAAGAATCTGAGCAGGCTTTCACAGAACTAGTTCCCTACATTGCCGATCTCAGAATTGAAGCCCGCCTAGAGAATGTGTTTCAAAACCATCAACCCGACATTATTTTTCATGCTGCGGCTCATAAACATGTCCCGTTAATGGAGTTAAATCCACCTGAAGCAATTACTAACAATGTCTTGGGAACCAAAAATCTGCTCAACTTGGCGATTAAGTTCAATATCAGCAACTTTGTGATGATTTCGACTGATAAAGCAGTCAATCCTACCAATGTGATGGGTGCCAGTAAGCGTACCGCGGAGATGTTAGTCCTAAAGGCAGCTATAACCAGCGGGAAACCCTATACCGTGGTTAGGTTTGGCAATGTCCTTGGTAGCCGTGGTAGCGTCGTACCCATCTTTAAGAAGCAAATTGCCAAGGGTGGTCCTGTAACCATCACCCATCCTGAAGTTTGTCGCTATTTTATGACCATACCTGAAGCTGTACAGCTGGTGTTACAGGCTTCCGCCCTTAGTAATAACAATAGTCAAGGGCAAATTTTCATGCTGAATATGGGTCAGCCAGTGAAAATTGTTGATCTAGCAAGGGATCTAATCCGTCTTTCAGGGTACGAAGTTGGGCAAGATATTGATATCGTCTTTACAGGATTACGACCAGGGGAAAAGCTTTACGAAGAGCTACTAGTTAAGGGGGAAGAATACGAGCCTACCGCCCACGAAAAGGTGTTGGTAGTCAAGAATGCTAGTCGCATTGTGCCGCCTAACCTCGATACTACTATCGATATTTTATGTAAGGCAGCAGAAATAAACGATATCAACTTGATCATCTTTTTGTTAGATCGCTTAGTAGCAGGATACACTTCTAAATTCCAAGAAATTGATGTTGAGCGTGCTCAAGATAGTTTGGAACAAATAATTAGCGAAACCCATGAATTAAATTCCGTCAGAGTTAGTCGACAACAGGAGTTTATGCCCAGCCTTCCCAGTTTTAATTATGTTACTCGTTTGACCCCAACAGAATTAGAGCGAGGGCTGAGACAGGCGATCGAGAATGAAGAGTTCAGCCTCTATTATCAGCCAGTGATGAGTTTGAAAACGGGGGAAATTAGAGAATTAGAAGCTTTGTTGCGTTGGCATCATCCTCATTTAGGCTTAATTTCTCCTCTAAAATTTATGGCTACTGCTGAAGCCTCAGGATTATTAGTTCCTCTCCAAAGATGGATTATGACAACAGTTTGCCAACAGCTATCTGATTGGCAACAAACTGCTAATTTTAACCCTGATGTTGGGGTGAGTCTTAATGTTCCCAGTCAAAGACTCTTCCAAACAAGTTTAGTTAAACATCTAGAGCATAATCTGGAAACTTATCAACTTTCTCCCCATCTAATTACCTGGGAAATATCTGAATACTTAATTAGCGAAAATCCTCGTGAAGCGATCGCCATTTTGCCCTACTTGAAGCAATTAGGAATTAAATTACAGCTCGATAATTTTGGTCTAGTAGCCTCAATTTATGGTCATGTTCAGTCTAATCTGCTCTATCAAGAATTTGAGGGTGTTAAAATTGACCGTCATCTAATCAGTTTAATTGCTAAGGATCGCCAAGCTTGGGACATTTTCCGTAATATTGTGCTTGACCTGAAGAGCTACGGGCTTACCACTACTACGATTGGTATTGAAAATCTGCCTCAACTCAATAAAGTTAAAGAGATTGCGGTTGATTATGGACAAGGTTATCTATTATCTCAACCCTTAAGTGCCTCCGAGGTAGTCAAGGTAATGAATAGTCAGACAATTTTTGAACAAACCAGTCTAAATTGATTGCTGTTGTGTAGACTAGCGATTAATTATCTCAAATTTGTCTTGATTCTAAATGTTGAAAGCTTTTGCCCAAAAAATTCAGCCTATCTGGAAACCTTCAATTAACGGCACTCAAAGTCTTAAACATCGCCTAATCCAAGGTGCAATTGGTTCTTTTGGCTTAAAAATTGCGGGCAGTGGATTAGCATTTGTGTTGAGCGTAATCTTGGCTCGGGTTCTAGGCTCAGAGGGACTGGGAACTTATGCTTATGCAATGATCTGGGCTAATTTGGTGAGCATTCCCGCCACTTTGGGCATTGACCAGTTAATCGTGAGAGAAATGGCGATTTATCGCGCTAAATCTCAGTGGAAGTTAATGAGAGGATTATTGCGCTGGTCAACATCCACTGTCTTGGTGGCATCTTTGGGATTGACTCTGATTGCGGTTGTCATCGCGTGGTCAATTCAGGGCAACAATCAGAACCTAGTGTTGGCAGTGTTTTTGGCAATGACAATCGTCCCCCTTGCCTCCTTAAGAAACTTGAGACTAGGAGCAATGAGAGGCTTGGACTGCATTGTTCTGGGTCAAATTCCCGACGCTCTCTTCGCACCAGTTATCGTAATCGTTTTGATTGCCTTGGGATATGGATTATTTCCCCACAATTTTGGGGTTTACTGGGTCTTAGCTAGCAAGATAACAGCAGTTGTTCTTACTTTTTTTATTGGAACTCTCTGGCTTAGGAGATCGCTTCCTGATGCCATCTTTAACATTAAACCTCAATATCAGGGTAAACAGTGGTTGCTGGCTGCTCTACCCTTTATGTTTTTAGGAACAATTGAACTGATCAACTCTCGTATCGACATCATTATGCTGGGGGGAATTGAAGGAGTAGCTGCGGTGGGAATTTACACGGTGATTTTCGGCATTACTCAGCTGACGGCATTTGTCCATCAAGCGGCATTAGGAGTTCTTGGTCCGACAATTGCCAATCTCTACGCCCAAGGAAAGTTAAGCAAGCTAGAGCAGGTAATCCAAAAAAGTATTTTAGGGGTGTTTCTGATATCTTTAGTTATCGGTGGCACTATTATCGGGTGTAGCAAATATGTACTCTTGATTTTTGGCGCAGAATTCGTTTCAGGAGCCTTAGCCATGAACATTTTGATTGGTGGTCAGATGTTTAATGCGCTTACTGGTCCAGTTGGTTTAGTACTTAATATGACAGGACATCAACGGCAAACCGCGATCGCCACAGGTATTAGTGCCATTTTAAATATTATGCTCAATGCTATTTTGATTCCTTTTTGGGGAATTAATGGTGCTGCGATCGCCACTACCATCAGCATGATTGCAATTAATATGATTAAAGTTATTTTGATACGCCAGAGATTAGGAATTTCACTTTACTCTTTGCCCAAATTATTCTCAGACAATTAACAGTTTGACTGTATACTAATATAAATAATTTATTACTTAATATAAACATGAAACAAAGCGATAATTTAGA
>JBCDEP010000155.1:0-15157 GCA_039179675.1 Cyanobacteria bacterium P01_G01_bin.67 | reverse complement strand
CGTACCCCCTCCCTCCGCCCCTTTGCCTGACCCAGTTGTGTCCGGTTTTATCTGGATTCCCTTCGACTGCATCGTAGCCATGGCTGATTGACGTTGACTTACTGGGATAAATTGCCGTAAAGTCATGGACTTTTTTGTCATTTAATTAAGAAATCAGAATAAAAGTAAAATATTTTCGTTTTGGCAATGGCAGTCAGGCGCGTTACTAATTGCAAATAGGTGTAAAAGCTCAGTCAAAGGGAGATAATATAGACAATAGTGAATGGCTATGCTGAGATGTCTCTCAAATTGAACTTATTTTATGTGAGCTTGGGATTCGGCTACGCCAGGGAGAAGTGCTTCAATCTCAAATAGTAATTTATTAGGGAGAGTTGAGCGATCGCCAAAATAGAAATTGTCACAGATGTAGAAATTAAAGCCGAAGAAAGCAATAATAATGAGATTTAATTTTTTAAAACCAGTAATTTCATTGACCGTGTTGACTGGCTTGCCATTGCTGGGATGTTCACCTCAGAAATCTCTTGCAGAGAGTGTTACCGAAATCCACGATCGCCTGTTAACTATTGATAGTCATATTGATTGGCCTATGCGCCAATTTCTGAATCCTGAATTTGATCCCAGCATTAAACATGAACCTGGTTTAGCCGATAGTGGTCAGTGGGATTTGGTGCGGATGACAGAAGGGGGATTAGACGCGGTTTTTATGTCAATCTTTACAGTGCAAAAAGAGCGGAACACCGAAGCTTATCAGCAAGCTAAAGCTCATGCCAACAAACTTATAGATTTAACTGAAAAGCTAGTGGTAGACAATCCAGAGCAAATTGCCATTGCTCTGACTCCCGAAGATGCTAAACGCCATGAACAACAGGGAAAAAAATCAATATTTCTGGGGATGGAAAATGGTTATCCTCTGGGAAAAGATCTGGAAAATGTGCAGCACTTTTATCAACGAGGTATTCGTTATATTACTCTAACTCACAGCAAAAACAACGACCTGGGTGATTCCTCAACCGATGAGACTCAAGAATGGAGTGGCTTAAGTCCGTTTGGCGCAGAAGTAATTCAGGAAATGAACCGTTTGGGTATCATGATCGATATTTCTCATGTTCATGATGATACTTTCTGGGATGTGATTGAATTAACTCAGGCACCGATTATTGCCTCCCATTCTAGTGCTAGTAAGCTGCGGGATGTTCCGCGGAATATGAACGACGATCTTCTTAGAGCAATCAAGAATAATGGTGGAGTAGTTCAGCTTTGTCTTTTAGGGGATTATATCAAGGAAGTAGAGCAAAGTTCCGAACGAGAAGCTGCTTTAGAAGCTTTATCTGCTCAACGTACAGCATGGTTGCAAGGAGAACTAAGTCCAGAAGAGAGTAAAGCATTATTAGCTCAGTATCGCGAAATTAATCAAAAGTTCCCTGAAAATAAGCCAACTCTTGCTGATGCGATCAATCATCTCGATCATATGGTAGAAGTCATGGGTATTGACCATGTGGGAATTGGTTCTGATTTCGACGGTGGCGGCGGTTTAGTTGGAATAAATGATGTCTCCGAGATGCCAAATATTACTGAAGAGTTACTTACTAGAGGTTACTCGGAATCAGAGATTCGTAAACTTTGGGGTGGTAATTTAATGCGAGTTTTCAAGGAGGTAATTGCAATTTCTTCCTCAATTAATAATTAAGGTAGCCTATTTTTAAAGAGCATTGCTAAATCGAAGTATGAATCGAAAGTTTTAATTAATACGTCTTTAAGCTGGCGATCGCTTCAGATATTTTTTGGGGGTCATAGATAGGGATAAATTTCACTTAAACTTTCATTATTTCTACATCGTACTTACTAATTTCTAGGTCACGAGTGATAAAAATCAGTTTTTGCTCTCTTGCTTGAATAATTAACATTCTGTCGAAGGGATCTCGATGATGCAAAGGCAATAATCGATATTGTTCGATTTGAGGCATAGTCAAAGGAAGCATTTCAAATCCCCCTTTTCTGACGACCTCAAAAAACTCCTCTGGTATATCCAAACGACCGATATTCTGTTTAATACTAATTTCCCAAAGAGAGATTAAACTGACAAAAATAATATTATTTTGATCGAGTATTATTTCTTGAGCTTCTGCTGAAAGTTTATCTGGTTCAAAAATTGTCCAAAGTAAACTATGAGTATCAAGCAAATATTTCATTCTATTCCATCATTCCGAGAAATTTAGCTTCAGACTCATCCCAGTCACCAAAATCATCAGGTATTGAAGCTTGACCTTTCATTAAGCCTAATCTTTTGTTTTCAGTTACGGGTTCATAAGCTGAAATTTTTACCGCTGGTTTACCCATCTTGGTTACAATGACTTCCTCTCCTTGCAATACGCTTTCTACTACCTGAGAAAATTTAGCTTTGGCATCAGTAACAGAATATATTTTCATGGTTTGGCTGAAAATAAATAGTTTGACCTGGTTTGACTATATTTTATCTGATTCGACTAAAAAATTGTCTTGGCGATCGCGTACAAAGCAACTCTTAACCTTAATAAACGACCGACAGTTACAGTAGCACGATCGCTTTTGAGAGTGACGACTTTTCTCGATCTAACTTGAGCAATCATCTCTTCATCAACTCACTTTCAACCCAACCAATTTTGTAATTAACCAGCTTGGTAAACTCGCTTAGTAACCAAATTAATAAAAAGGCGATCGCCATACTTAATAGTTTTTCCAGATCAAGTAGGTCTTGAGTAGTAGTCAGCAGCACGCTGACTGGTTTAGTGACGAAATCCCAACTATTGAAGCGTTCAAATCTACCAATATAAATACCGACGACGCATAAACTATGAGTGATCGCATTAACTGCAATTAAATATTGCTGAGGTATTAAGTTTGCTAGATAATTATCCAAGCGAATTAAAGAGATTACATAGGCTTCAAATCCAGCCATAATAAATAGAGTATACTGAGGGATTAATACTAAAATAATTGCCCACTGAGGATAGCTTTTTTGACTCAACTCAATAAGATGAATTGAATCAGTCAAAATATAAGGAGCATTGGGTAAAAATGCCATAAATAAGATGAGAGTTATCCACCAAAATATGCTGCGTCTTACTGAATCACGAAATAAATAAAAACTGAAAGCAAGGGGAATAAAAGCTAGAAATAAATTCCAAATAATTCGTGGCGTGCTTTGATTGAATAGATTCAATGCTAGCTGTAGACAGTTTATTAATTGACCCATTACTTATTGTCTAGTTGGCTTATTTTTAGAAGTCAATTGTGCATCAGCTTCAGCATCCTGGGTTACCTCTCCACAATCTATACAGCTACATTCATGAGAATCTAGAGCTGGTTCTGATTTAGTTTCCGTTTCGGCTTCACATTCATATAGGGGATATTCAGTCTCGCTAGCAGGAATCTCCAATACCTCTTGACCTACCTCTGGAGGCGCAGTAAAAACATATTCGGTAGCTGAACAGTAAACTTTATTAGTTAGTAATAAGATAATGGCGATCGCACTAGAGCTTTTAAAAGTAGTAAACAGTTGGTAGACCATAATTAACTAATTTTATTGGCAACTACAATAGAAAATTAAATATATTGCTTGACAAATTTGTCTACCCACATTTAAACACAATATTATTCAATGTCTAACAACCTGAATTTAACAAAAATATGTATAAATCAACAATTAATTAATATTCGCTTTACAAAAATCAGAAGATTCTCCAGATCAAGATAATTTCAATATTTTATAAATATTTAAACATCTCCGAAAGCTCTTGTACGGACGTAGCATACTACCTCTCTACTGAACTCTATTTCCGCCCTTGAACTTGTTTAATCAAATGATTTAATTCAGGTAGAATTAGCTGATTCATCCCTAAGCGGACGGCATTGGAAGAGCCTGGAAGAGAAAAGACTAATTTTTGGTTTTTTACCCCTGCTACGGCACGGGAAGCGATCGCTCTAGAGCCAATTTCCTGGTAACTGAGATAGCGAAATATTTCGCCAAAACCAGGTAGAGTTTTGTTGAGCCAGCTGTTAACTACGTCATAAGTAGTATCTCTGGGAGCAATTCCCGTCCCACCGTTAATGATTATTGCTTCTAATTCAAATTGATAATCACAATATTCCAGCAAGTTCTGAATTTCCGTTGGCTCATCTTTAACTATGGTGTAAAACAAGATTTGATGTTGGGCATCTGACAACAATTGCTTGATTAGCTGTCCACTTTTATCCGTGTCTGAGGTGCGAGTGTCGCTAACTGTGGTAATGGCACATTTGACTGCAACAGCTTGATTATCTGGATGAGGGATCATTGAGGTTAGGATCTCAGCAACTGTTTGTTAGATAGATCTTAAGGGAGAATAATTGGGCAAGAGAGCAAATGGAGGAGAGAAAAATTCCCCCCTCAAATACTCGATTATCCTCAAGGCTTTATTGACCGAAATATCTCATACTAAATCCGATTTTAAAAACCTATTTTTACACTGGAAGTCCAAAACCAGGTTAAACCCCTCTGCCTCCTGCCTTCACACAACTTTTAAGTATTGTATGTAAACAGGATTTAGTATCACTACTCCCTAAGAAGATTTAATTTTTTGTTGGTAAATAATTTCTGATGGGAAAATTTCGCTAAATGTTGTTGAAATTTCCCATAATTGAGCAAATATCCTAAATTTTTTATTTATTGATTGAGCTATCGCTCTCGATTAGGATTTGCCTAAGCCATGCTGATCGGCATATTTATTCATAAAGCGAACAAAACGTTCAAACTCATCCTTTGATTTCATTATCAGCACAGCTTCAATTGCTCTTGCCTCACCGTTAATAAATTTACCCTTAACTTCTCTGCTAACAATTTCTCCTTCATCGTCAATCAGGTATAAGCCAGTTATTTCTTCACTACTCTCTTTACTCAAAATTTTAGGATCTTCAAAATAAAAAGTAGCAGTACCGCTGTTTCCTGTTTTAGACTGAGTGACCTTGACGTCAGGAATTACCTCTTCGGCCACACCCCTAGCAAATTGAATTTCTGCCACATTTACACTCCCATATTTAGACAATCTATTAATAACTCTTAATCATCTCATAAATTTAAGAACGAGCCGCAGAATTAATCGTCAGGATGCCGAAAAATTTGAGTACCAACCAGTTGCCATCAGATCTTAGGACTAGGTAATGTCCAGTTGCGGTGGATTCCTGGGGGTAGGCAATTATTAACCGATCAGATTAAAATCTTAGATTGAGTAGAGGCAAAGCTAATTTACCTGGCGCTAAAGATTGACTTTACCCAAAATCAGAATAAAACTTTTGAGCATCATCTTGAACGAGAACTAAGTTGAGGACCCTTGTTTGGTTAAACACTGTTGTGGAGTTTCAATAAAAATTAGTGATGGTTATTAGTTGCCGACATCAAGCTGTGCTGAAGTCCACCTCAAAGAACATGAATCACCATCAAAGACCGATTGCCGTCGATCTATTTGCAGGTGCAGGGGGAATGACTCTGGGATTTGAACAGGCGGGGTTTGATGTGCTAGCGGCGGTGGAGTTAGATCCGATTCACGCTAGTGTTCATGAATATAATTTTCCTTTCTGGGCAACCATCTGTAGTAGTGTTGTAAAAACTAGTGCCGCAGAAATTAGGTCACAATCAGCAATTGGCGATCGCGATATTGATGTGGTTTTTGGGGGCCCTCCTTGTCAAGGTTTCTCGCTTATGGGGAAACGAGATCTTGAAGACGATCGCAATTCTTTAGTATTTAATTTTTTACGTCTGGTTTTAGATTTACGTCCCAAGTATTTTGTGATGGAAAATGTTCGAGGCATTACTATCGGTAAACAAAAAAAGATTCTAGAACAGATTATTAAAGAGTTTTGTGCTTCAGGCTATCAGGTAAGAGAGAATCCTCAAATTTTAAATGCCGCTCATTATGGTGTACCGCAAAATCGACACCGACTCTTTTTACTAGGCTGTCGTCAAGACTTGAATTTGCCTAATTATCCCTCACCCCAGACCAATCCCAAACTGAAAGGGACTCATTTGCCAAATTTACCCAGTACTCCTACAGTAGCTGAAGCCATCGGTGACATTCCCGAAGTGAATCATTACCCCGAGTTGGAGTTGAGAGATTGGGTCATGGCAAACTATGGTCAACCTAGTAAGTATGCCAGCAAGTTGCGTAATCCCGCCCAGGTTAAGGATAATTACGCCTATGGCAGAGCCTATAATCCTCAACTGTTGACCTGTAGCCGACGTACCAAACATACTGCCCAAACTATCGCCAGATTTGCCACGACAATTCCTGGTAAAAGCGATCGCATTAGTCATTTTCATCGACTCGATCTCGATGGCTTGTGTATTACCCTCAGAGCAGGGACAGCTAGCAATCGAGGTGCATTCACCTCCCCGCGACCGATTCACCCAATTACACCTCGCTGTATTACCGTCAGAGAAGCGGCTCGACTGCATTCTTATCCCGACTGGTTTATGTTTCATGCCACTAAATGGCATGGTTTTCGTCAGATTGGTAATTCCGTCCCGCCATTGCTGGCACAAGCGATCGCGCGCGAAATTCTTCGAGCTTTAGAAATCATGCCCGCTAAACCGCAAAAAAAGTTTAATTTGGAGCAAACTGAGCTATTACAGTTCAAAATGACAGAAGCGGAAAGATATCATCATTTAGAAACTAGGGCGATCGCTCGTAGAACGGTGACAAAACCGATCCTGTAGCCATAACTTTATTATTGATGGTTAAGTAACAATGAGAAGTTTATCTAATCAATAGTATTTGTTAAACTACCTCAGGCAGGGATCAAGGCGCAGCAAGCTGTATCAGCTTATTACTGGAGTTAAAAACGGCTTTTTACATTACTTGGTGAAAATAGTAATCTTGAGAGGCTGATTAATTCCAGGTTGATTGAAATATGGCACAGAACATAACGCCAAATTCTCCCAAATGGTGGCAAACAGGAATAATTTACCAAATATACCCATTAACATTCGCAGATGCTAACGGTGACGGTGTCGGAGATTTACAGGGGATTATCAAAAGACTCGACTATCTCAATGATGGCAATCCTGACAGTGAAACTGCTTTAGGAATTGATGCCATCTGGTTATCTCCTGTCAATAAATCTCCCATGATCGATAATGGCTATGATGTCAGTGATTACTACAATATAAATGAAACTTTTGGCACTTTAGCCGACTTGGAAACTTTGATCGAGGAAGCTCATCAGCGAGGCATCAAAATCATTCTCGATCTAGTCATTAACCATACTTCTAATCAACATAGTTGGTTTCTCGAATCTAGCTCCAGCCGCGATAATTCTAAAAGTGACTGGTATCATTGGCAAGATCCTGCTCCTGATGGCGGAGTTCCCAATAATTGGCTGTCTTATTTTGGGGGAACAGGATGGACTTATAATGAAGCCCGAGAACAATACTACTATCATTCTTTTAATCAAAATCAACCCGATCTTAACTGGGGCAATCCTGAAGTAAAAGAGGCTGTCTTTGAGATGATTCGGTTTTGGCTCGATCGCGGCATTGATGGTTTCCGCTTAGATGCATCTAGTGTCTATAGTAAGGATAAATACTATCGCTATAATCCTGTAAAATTTGATGCCAATGATAAAAATAAATATAATAATTTGCATCACTTATACGATAAAAATTTACCTGAAAACCACCATATTATTCGTGAAATTAGAACCATCATTGATGCTTATGAAGAGCGAGTTTTAATTGGGGAAACTTTTATCGATAGTACCCTTTATGAATCAGCTATTTTCTATGGCATTAATAATGATGAGCTGCATCTCCCGCTGACTTTTGAATTTCCCTTTAGCCCCTGGTATCCTGGTTATCTCCAGCAAGAAATTGCCAAAAAAGAATTGATTACACCAACCGATGCTTGGCCAAGTTATTTCCTAGATAACCATGATTTACCCAGGCATTTATCTCGTTGGGTTGAGTGTAGTTTATGTACTAATCCATTAGGAATTGCCCAAGCCGCCGCGGCAATCTTGTTGACGGTAAGAGGAACGCCGATTCTTTATTATGGTCAGGAGTTAGGAATGGTAGATCATGAAGATATTCCTCCAGAAAAAATTCAAGACAAAGTAGTAGTTAGAGGGGATACTGATGAATCTCCAGAATCCCGAGATGGTGCGAGAACGCCGATGCAATGGGATGGTTCTGTTAATGCTGGTTTCAGCTTTGGTAAAGATGTTGAACCCTGGCTGCCAGTACATCAAAATTACCAGGAAGTTAATGTTGCAGACCAATTAAAAGAGCCAAATTCAATTCTTAATTTTTATCGCCAATTAATTAAAATCAGAAAAAATCATGAGGCATTACGCATCGGTAGTTGGAAAACTCTGATTCATTATCCCTATGAACATCTGGCTTATGTTAGAGAAACTAACTTAGAAAAAATCTTAGTTTTGCTTAATTTTTCTTATGAGAAAGAATTGATCCTTGATGAATATATTAGCCCTGAAAATTGGCAAGTATTAGTTTCTAATATCATAGAATCAGACAAGATGATCGATTTACCTAAAACTTTGCAAGCATTTGAAGTTTCAATATTAAAACAGGAAAAATATCAAAGCTAAATCTAACGTTCCTCGTATTGAGGAAGTCAATTGTTGGTGAGGTGAGGGAACAGGCAGTAGATAACAGGCAGTAGATAACAGGCAACAGTGATTAAAGCTACTTTTTAGTTAGATTTCTAAGTAAGTTTGTATTTACCTCGCTTGCTTGAGAAATGCTGTAACCTGTCGAGGTAGTTGGAAATAGACCTGTCTGGAAAAGAGTGGCTGATGTAGCCTAAATTCATAGACTGTTCTATTTTCATTTCTTAGTTATTAGTACATGCGGCGAAGCATGCGCCTCTTTGGGTCGCACCGCAATTAACCATAAGCAATTCACAACTCACAAAAGTCAAGGTTGATCAACTTACCTCATTCAAATGAGAACCGCCATAATCGCTAAATCCTGAAAAAACACCTGAATTTTCCCCCTAGTGTTGAGCAAAAGCAAAAGCATACAGTGAAAAGCAATTAGTAGCCGACTCTTAACTAAATAACAGCTAAATTCTTAATTTCATCAACTTTACCAATCTGTAATGATGCCATCTTGTTTTCTCAAACATATTGGTATTTGATGATCTTGGCTCAAGGCTTGATTCATAATTAGACTCATAAATTTACTATTTGTAAGTCAATACTGATTTAGTTTTCAGATTTATTAAGAAAATTCAGCCTGTTTTTTACTGTTTTTATTTTGAGGAGGAAAGCTTACTGATAATGTTTGTATCAAATATTTTATGGATGTTGAAATACAAAGGATAATTCTAGTTATAGCTAAAGCCAATAGATAAAAGGCACAAGATAACAGATAACGAGCATTAATAACATACGATTAGAACCCAAAATTACTACTCAACTTTAAGACCATTAAAAATTACGATTTTTAAAGTTCAATTTAATTCGAGAAGAAGTTACGCAGAGGTTTAGATCATAAATATGGTTAAGAAAACTGTGATTATCGGTGCAGGACCAAGTGGATTACTCTTGGCTCATTACTTATTAAAGCGCGATCGCCAGTATCAAGTAGATATCTACGAACGTCGTCCCGATCCTAGAGCGATATCAGTTGCCAGATCTAGGACTTTTCCCATCGCCCTTAATGAGCGCGGGATGGATGCGATCAGACAAATTCCAGGTTTGGAAGCAGCGGTGACCGCTATAAGCGTCAAGATGCAAGGAACTATTATTCATGGTCGCAATGGTAAGCAAAGACATATTCCTCGCCAGAAGTCCTTAACTACTCTTGACCGCACTGAATTAACTAAGGTATTTCTTGATACCTTGGAACAACAAAATTATGGCGATCGCCTGAAGCTAAATTTCAACCATGACTGTAGGCAAGTAGATTTAACTGCCAGGCAAGTTCGTTTCACTAATTCTGATTCAGAACCATTTGTATCTACAGTTGATTATGATTTAATTATTGGCGCAGATGGAGCGCACTCAAGAGTCAGAAAATCTTTTCTTGATACAAAACTATTTGAAATTGAGCAAAAGTACATTAATAATGATTACAAATCAATCTTTTTGGCTACTGGAGACGATCCTCAATCCCAGAAGATTTTAGAATCGGGCAAGATCCATACTTGGAGACTAAAAGATGGCACTGTAATCATATTGCTACATCAGTTTGATGGCAGTATGGCTGGGGTAATTCACTTCCCGCGAGACAACAATCAGATTGTTAAATTGAAAAATGCCACCGAAGCCTGGCAATTCTTTAAACAAAATTTCCCTGAAGTCGGTGAATTGATCTCTGCATCAGAAGCGGCAGCTTTTTTTGCCAGACCAGTTGCCACTACTTTAACTATTCGCTGTAACCGCTATCATTATGACGATAGCGCGCTGTTGATTGGTGATGCGGCTCATGCAGTATCTCCCGCTCTCGGTCAAGGTTGCAATTCTGCTCTCGAAGATGTGAAAATTTTGGGTCAACTTTTAGATCGCTACGGAGACGATCTCAGTTTAGTCTTAGAAGAGTTTACCAAGAGTCGGCTAGCAGATGCTCATGCTGTAGTTGAGCTGAGCAATCATACTCTTCCTTTTGCTCAATCTTTATTTATAGAGCTAATTGTGAGACAGCGCTTGGCTAAATTACTACATCGCCTGTTTCCGCAACGATTTTTACCGCCTCTGTTTGATGCCCTGAATGAATCTTCAATTCCCTACGCCAAAATTTTTCATAAGTATGAAAGTTGGTGTAACAAAGTTAAAAAATCCAAATCAGAATTTTCTTCGGCTATTTAGTTAGCTCAAGCAATCTGAGATTTTTCGCTAAAACTTGATCGAGAAAATTATCAAAATTTGAACGATGAAAAAACCGAACCATTTATGGATAATCTTACTTTGTGGACAGATATTGCCAAGCTTGGCATTAATTGTTGTTATTAGTTTGACAATTTTCCAAATAACTAAACTAGAATTACCGCACATATCCGATCGCGAACTAATCTTTTGGCTCACAGAAATAAACTAGTCTGCTTTCATCGGCAGGATAATCTGCTTGAAAGTAATAGAGTTAGAAGTTCTTGATGGCGATGCTTTTCTTCTCTAGTTATTCTTGATTTCCGCCTAAGTTAAGAACTCATTGCTGAACGATCGCCTGTGTCGCCGAATCAAGAGTATTTCCCAGAAGTTTAAATCGATATCTTTTCCTCGAAAAAAGCAAATGTATCAGTTATCTCGTATTGTTCCTGAAGCGATCACTTTATTTATTATTGTTAATAGTACAGAATTAAGAGTTTTACCTTATATATGTTGTTTATGGCTAAGTTATTCAATAATACTAAGATTTGTTTGGCATAGCGCCATTATTATTCATGGTTTGGGGCATAGCATGCTGATCGCTTTAGCCGACAGACAGCTATCAACGATTAATTTCACCAATATTCTCGAACAGCAATCCGTTGGCGCCATCTTCAAGTCCCTCGTCCCATGTAACCAGATCTTTATTCCCATTCTTGCTCCCCATCTTCCTTGCTCACCCACTCCCAACCTAGCAGCAGGTAACTCCCAATATATCAGAATCAAATCCTTGGGGGGCATAATTTTCAACCTCGCGATCGCCATTATTTTCTGGTACCATCCCCATAACTTTTTCAGTCAAGCCATAATAGCTGCTAATCTCATCATTGCTTTGACTTCTATTTCCGATCTTGAAGCAGCAATCACAGGTATTGCTCAATGCTTTTACTGTGGTAATTTTGGCTTAATTGCTGAACGTAAACCTGAAGATGGCGATCTCCTGTTACCTAAAAGAATGGTCGATATTTCCCAAAAGATGGGACAGGAAACGGAAGTTCGGGGGGAACAAGCGGGGGGAGGATTAGTCATCGGGCGAAATGGCAAGCATACTATATTTGTCGGTAAAAAGATCGTCAATCGCAAACGTGATAATTTAACCAAATCCCTAGAGGCAGCTTTTGCTCCAATCCGCGCCAAAGCGATCGCGGCGGGAGTTAAACCCTTAAAATCAATGATCATAGGAGCTTGGCACTACCGTTATGCTACTAGCGGCAGCGCCCCTTCAGAATTAGAAACTCATTGGCATGAATGGATGACTGCCAGAAGCCAGAAAGTGTGGCAATTTACAGGGACAGAATGGAAATGTACCTCGAAAAATGTGCATCACCGCATTACCCATAATGGCGATTTTGATAGCTGGAACATATTTAACAAAGACGTCGATTATCCTACCTTAGGATTATGGTTGGAGCGAGTTTTACATACTCCTAACTCTACCAAAGGAGATTCTCCTAAGATTGCGGGGATGATGGATTTACTTGTTACTCAGGGCATGTGGTACCCTTCAGTACGGCTGGCTTATCAACAGGCGATCGCAACTTCCATCGCCGCCGCATTTGACGGTCAACAACCGACCAGAGATGCGCCCCACACTGCCCCTAGTCAGCAAGACTTAAATACCTGGGCAGAAATATTTGAGGGTATTTTTGCAGACGAGATTTTTCCCTTAAAGCATTCTGATCCCAGTAAGCTGGCTTCCGACTTTTTAAAATCCTCTACAAGTCTTCAACAGAGTCTGCTCCAAGCCTTAGAAAATCATGGTTCCACAGCAAACTGGACAAAAGCACAGAGAACTGGCTTTACTCAATTTACTCTACAGGCATTTTTGTCAAACGATTTGTATCGTGCAACTCAGATCTTTATCTCTCAAGCCAAAGGCAGTTTTGGCTTAGTTACTACTTCTACTTTAAAAGAGACAGAATTAATTCTTTGTGCCCAAGGGCAACCAATCACCGTGGGCTTTAATTGGGAACAAGGCTATATGGTTTATGCTTCAGAACCTGCGGCGGTTGATCGGATCTTGTTAAATAAAGCTCAGTCTTTTCGTTTGGATCTAGACCAAAAAAATGGGGAAGTGGCAAAAGTCAGCGCCAGGGACATTACGATCTATTCCCTAGTGCAGCAGCAGGAACTAACGGTAATCCACCTCAAAGATCGTTGGATTTCGATGGTCAATCATCCCTATCTATCCCAGATCAAACTGTCTGACACAGCAGAACAAGACCCTGTAGAAGTCGACTTGCAATCAATTCCCCAAATCCTCCATGAAATAAAAATCTCCTGGGAGAATCCGACCTCTCTGAACCGTCGTAGTGCTGATTATTTAATTTATCTCTTAACTGAAAAAGTTCAGCGGTTTGAGAACAGACAACAGCGGATGTTTAAGGCAGGGTTAATTAGTCGGATCAGAAAAATGCCCAGTGTCGATCTGCTAATCACGGGAGAAGAGAATAGCCTCTGGCTAGGAGAAAAATTTGCCCAGGATCTAAGGGTGGTTTTTCCGCTGCTCAACATTGCAACTATGCCAGCAAACGAAGTTCTGCAACAGCTAGACCAAAGCTTTGCCGAACTCAATTTGAGTAAAGACTCTTTGGTAATGGCAATCACGCAATCTGGTCAAACCTTTTCCACCGTCCAGGTAATTAATATTTTTGATCATCTATCCAGTCAGGGAATTATTGGGGAACTGTTTATCTTCACAGGAGAAATCAGCAGCTTTATCAATTCCACCCAGGGTAAAGGTGGATTGACCACAGTTAGTCATTCTAACTTTCTCGACAAAAATAATAGCCATCGCAGTCGAATCTTTGTCAATGGTAGCGGACGCAGAACAGCAGAACCAAGTACGGTGACTGTCGCGGCTGCGGGACAGACTTTAACCGAATTATTGCTTTACATAGCAAGACAGATGCGAAATGATTTTCCTCGTTCTCATCCTTTAGGCATGACATTAACAGCAGAAAGTTTAAGGGTTTTGGCAATGATGAAAGAAGATTTCTTAAATAAAAACCTGCTGCAGATTATTGGCACTAACTCCAAAGGTGAATCCCACAACTCCAATATCAAAAAAGACCTGTTTAACAGTAGTCGTCATTGGGCAAACCACGTGACGGAAACTCCTCTAGCTTGGGCAATTCACGCCCTGTACACTTTCATATCTGTCGGCTGGGCAATTCCCTTTGGTCATACTATACCTATAGTTAAAACTCTATCGGCATTAATTTTTAAACTAGTGAATTTGCCGACAGCGGTAACTGACTTTCTCGGTCCAGTAATTAACATTGCCGATATTGCCGTTTATATCTTTGGTGCTTGGCTCTGGACATTAGCCATTCGTTACTTTCAAGGTAGACAGCTATTTGCCAGAACTGGTAACAGAACTTTAGTAATTGGTGATGTTCCTTGGGTTAATCAGCTATTAGAGGCATATGTAAGCAAACTCTTTTCTCTCAGCTACGGTATTGCCTCGATCGAGGTTCATAGTGCCAATCCCCAAAACCACCTGCTTCATGCCTATGGACATCGAGTAGTTCGCGGCACCTTAATTTGGCTTGGTATTCCTGATGGCAGACGCAGCAAACAACAGCAGGCCGCAGAAAATGCCGTGATTATGACAGGTAAACAGGCAAACGGGATCAAAAACTTTAATATTGGTGCAGAAATCATCGCAGTGGGACATAATCCTAAGATCGCTAATCAAGGTTTTAGTAAGTCTTTGCTCTTGGATAGCAACAACGATCAGATCTATTTTAGAAATGACGCCGTTGCCGAGCAACAAGAACAGATTGAACAGTTAAGGGAATCTTGTTTTGGCTCATTTGAACGCCTAATCGCCAGTTATGTCTTCTTCTGGGCATTAGCTAAAAAAGTGGCTGACTTTCCTTTCCTTAAATACGAATACTGGAAATCTCAAAGCCGTACCAAAGTGATGACTACTGCGGCACCTGTACCAGGAATGGATCTGAAAAAATTACCAAATGCGCGATCGCATTATCGTTCGACGATTAAAGATTATAGTCCTAAAAAATAGTTGATCTTAAAGATTAGCGATCGCAAAATATAAGATTAACAACAGGCGATTACGCTACCCGTAGCCGAATAATCGCATTTTCTCCAGCCATAATATAACGTCAGTTCGGGTTAAGCAGAAGCAGATAGAACATTGTCATCTATAGCTATAGATGGCTTTTTGGGACGATGGCAATAAGCAATCAAGCCTGCTAGTAAATTAACTACAAAATTAGTTGGTGAACGATGACGT
>JBCDEP010000250.1:0-5527 GCA_039179675.1 Cyanobacteria bacterium P01_G01_bin.67 | reverse complement strand
CTGATTTATATTGTTGATATTCATACTTATACTCAGTAGTTTTGGGTGCTGTGGTCTCTTGTTTTGCAGTTTCCATGTCAGTTTCCTTGGTAATTTAGTAAGTTTAGTAATTTGTGATAGCATTTGCTATGACTGTTTATAAACTAGAGGGCAATCGAGAACAAGTAGAGTTAGCATCGAGAATAGTCAGAGAATATTAGATTTTTCCGATTAAAAAAGCCAGGAATAGTTACAGCTATACTGACTCTTTTAGATAATATTCTGGTACATTGATTGACTAGAATTGAGGCTCAAACGATCACAAAAAGAATCATTATAATTAGCATCATGCAATTAATAATTGCTAATTTCTGCTCAGACATCTCCCTAACTCCAATTTAAATGTTAATAACACGATTCAGAATAAATGGTGAACGGGAAGATATAGAGATAACGAGTAAGACAAAATATTAAAAATAGCTGCGCTAATTGAGAAACTGAAACTGCTAGATGCTAATTTTTTTCCCAGGTAGTAAAAATTGCCTTGATTTTAGCGATCGCTTCATCTGCTACCTGTTCGGGAGGGATGCGAGCGGCAGTTACTTGAGTAAGTGCTTTGCCCCAGATATTTTCCGCTAAAACCTGACTATAAGCGGGGTTATCAACGATATGAGAGAGTCGTGTTTGTCCCGAGGTTAAAATCTTCGTAGCAGTAGCAATATAAGGATCTTGAGTATCTTGCCAGAAAGAATCTGACCATGCAGAATCGGTAACAGGTTGATTTCTTCCTCCAGTAGCTTTGAGATATTCGATGGTAATTTGAGGCTGGATGAAATAGCGTAAAAATGATTTTGCCAGTGATTTGTGCGGCGAGTCTTGAAAAATTACCGCCTGTCGAATAAAAATTAAATAGCGCATGGGTTCTGCACTAGGTTTTTGGGGAAATTCAGTAATACCTAATTGATTATAGTAAGTATCTCGATCTTGACGAACAGATGCAGGAATTGAAAGACTGCCATTGGGAGTCATCAAAACTAAGCGGTTCAACAACTTAAGATTATTATCTATATTTGACCATTTGACAGCATCTGGTGGTATGTAACCTTGATAATACATTTGAGCATACCAATTCAAACAATCTATGATGCCTTGCCGTTTTGTTACATCGATATTTAGATTTCCATGATCGTCTAGCAACGATACATCATAAGCCTCTAATATTTGCTCGAAGAGATAGTGAGTATCATCAGCACTTTCATTACCAGAGAGAGACAAACCCAAACCAAAAATATTGTGATTTTGCAGGTTTAATTTTGCTTGTGCTTGTCGCCAAAATTGCCAAAATCCTTTCCAATCTCGGGGAATATCTTGAGGAGATAAAGCAATTGAAGCGAGTAGACTCTGCCAGTAAAAGATTGACATTGTAGCTTGATAAACTGGGACAGCATAATAACTACGGTTCTCATTCTGGCGATTATAGTAGGTTATCCCTTTAAGGATATCTGTTGAATATTCATTTTCAATGGGTTCGATAATGTCGGCAACATCTTCCAGTTCTCCTTGCCAAGCCAAGCGAGGATAAAGAACTCTCTCAGCTTTGGGGGTCATCAAGATATCGGGAGGATTATCTACTTTTAGAGCTCTTTCGACTTTCGCTATTAAGCTGTTGTTGGTATATAGTGATAAATTAACTTTGTTTCCCGTGAGTTTTTGCCAATCACGAACAATACATCTAATTGCCTCATCTTCATCCCAATTCAAACCCTGTTCCCACCAGATATTAAGTTCAGTTGCTTCTGATATTTGCTGGGTAATTTTCTCAGGTTTCAGCTCTATTTTATGCGAGCAAGCAAAAATTATGAAAACAAATAAAACTCCCAAGACAACTAGCCTAGATTTTGAGTTGTAGCGCGGGTAATTACCCAACTTATTCTTCATCCTAATTACTATGCTGCTCTTCCTCCAGCACAAATAAATTGCCCATCAGCATAAATACAGATCGTGAAGATCTAGGGAAGAATTTTTTTTTGAGTGATTAAAAAAATGATAACTCATATATTTTTGTTTTCTCTTCAAACAATATCCGTTACGCTTTATTTTTAGGTAATGATTGGGAAAAATTCAGATTTAGTCTAGCTAAGTTGACCTAAATAAATTCTTTAATAAATCTTCCAAGCTTTAACTTAGATACGTTTATGGGTAAAGAAATACCCGAACTCTCTCTGTTTATCGCCGCATTTTGAGTATTGAATTATCCAAATCATCTCGTGTTGAATAACGAGCAAAAACATTTTAATACATACATTAGATGGTACAATTCATAGTGCTTTTAAGTTCATACCAATATTCACTCAATATCTCAATATTTTTAATATTTTATAATTGTAACTATTCTTGATTAACAACAAAATCTTTATTTCCCATAGGCTGCTCAATTTCAGTATTTAGATTCGTATTTGAAATAACTTAGCTTTTGAAAGTTTTTAAATTTAAAAATAATGTTATCAGATGTAATAGTATTCCCCATATCTTGATAATTTTAATCCTGATTTCTAATGAGTTTTATATATTCATTTAAGTAATAGATTTTAGTTTGATTGCTTCTAAATGTAGTTTGTATAAGTAGAGTTAAAAAGAAAGGCTATCAATTAGAAGATTATCAGTATCAGTCTTATGAAAAAAATTCATCAAGATAGAGATTACTTCTGACTGATAAAATAGAAATTCTGCAATCTTACCGAAGGAAATAATCATGCGACTAAACCAGATGCTGTTTGTAACTCTGCGAGAAACTCCAGCAGAGGCAGAAATACCTAGTCATCAGTTATTACTTCGCGGAGGCTATATTCGTCGGATTGGCAGCGGTATCTATGCCTATATGCCTTTGATGTGGCGAGTCTTACAAAAGGTTTCCCAAATTGTGCGAGAAGAGATGGATGCAACAGGGGCACAAGAGTGCTTATTACCTCAATTACAGCCTGCACAGCTATGGCAAGAATCGGGACGTTGGGATACCTACACCAAAGCAGAGGGAATTATGTTTTCCTTGACTGATCGTGGCGATCGCGAATTAGGATTAGGACCAACTCATGAAGAGATTATCACCACTATTGCCAGAGAAACAATTCGTTCGTACCGTCAATTGCCACTCAATTTGTATCAGATCCAAACCAAGTTTCGCGATGAAATTCGTCCTCGTTTTGGCTTGATGCGGGGTCGAGAATTCATTATGAAGGATGCCTATTCTTTTCATCCTGATGAAGCTAGTCTCAAACAGACCTACCAGGCAATGGATCGGGCATATCGTAACATTATGACCCGCTGCGGTTTAAAGTTCCGCCCTGTAGAGGCAGATTCGGGAGCAATTGGGGGTTCTGGTTCCCAAGAATTTATGATCCTAGCGGATGCAGGGGAGGATGAAATTCTCTACACAGAAGATGGTAAGTATGCTGCCAACACTGAAAAAGCAGTATCTTTAGTTCCAGATGTGGAAGAGTCTCCCTTTAGTGGTTACGAAAAACTGGCAACACCTGATACAGAAACCATTGCTAAATTAGCCACTACTCTCAACTGTTCCCCCACAGTAATTGTCAAAAACATTTTATATGAGGTTGTTTATGACAACGGCATGACGGTATTGGTCTTGATCAACATTCGCAGCGATCGCGATGTGAATGAAGTTAAGCTCACCAACGAGTTAACCAAACTTGCACCACAATATAAAGCTAAAACAGTTATTTCTCTAGCGGTACCTGATACCACCGCTCAAAAAAAATGGGCAGCTAAATCGTTGCCCTTGGGCTATATTGCCCCCAATCTTGATGATGACTACATAAATGCCAATAAAAATGTAGCTAAGCAATTTTTGCGCCTAGTGGATCAAACTGTGGTTGATGCCAAAAACTTTGTTACTGGAGCTAATGAAGTTGGTTATCATGTCGTCGGGGCAAACTGGGGTGATAATTTTACTCTTCCCAAATTGCGAGTAGATATTCAATTAGCCAAAGCTGGCGATCGCGCGCTTCACGATCCGAGTCAAATTCTTCAAAGTGCCCGAGGCATTGAGGCAGGACATATTTTTCAGCTGGGGACTAAATACTCCGAAGCAATGGGGGCAAACTTTACCAACGAACAGGGTAAAACTGAACCACTGTGGATGGGTTGTTACGGCATTGGTGTTTCTCGACTAGCTCAAGCTGCCGTGGAACAATCTTATGATAAGGATGGTATTATTTGGCCTGTGGCGATCGCTCCTTATCATGTAGTAGTAATTGTCCCAAATGTTTCCGATGGAGAAAAAATGGCTGCGGGAGCCAAGCTCTATGAGGAGTTTCAACAGGCTGGGGTAGAAGTTTTGTTAGATGATCGTAAAGAGCGAGCTGGGGTTAAGTTTAAAGATAGCGAGTTAGTCGGTATTCCTTATCGAGTGGTTACAGGGCGATCGCTTGCAGAGGGCAAAGTGGAAGTCGTTAAGCGAGCTACGAAAGAATCTCAAGATTTGCCAATTGCAGAGGTAGTAGCGACAGTGAAACAATGGATTGAGCAAGAGCTTACGACAGTAATCAGTAATCAGTCCTAAAGAATACCGCTTCGCATATAATCAGTAAATTTTTCCCAAAATCCTCTTTTTCTAGAGAAATTTAGTGTAAATATAAGATAAACTCTCAGACGTTACAGCTTTAAAGCCAACACTAGAAGCCCACCAAGCTTTAGGGTCGTAATTTTGTGCGGGGTGAGCAATTACGCCAACTTTAATTTCAGGCTCAAACGCTTTTTTATAGGTTAACCAGCTACGACGACTATGAACATTTTCACTGTAGATGTTTACTCCCGTAGGAGTCATCTTGTTTTCCTGGAGCCACTTTTTAACCTCCAAGGCAGAAGTTAGAGTACGATCGCGCTTGGCAGCAGGAGTGGGAATTGGCTGTACTTTTTCGGGATCGAAGCCCAAGGTAATGAGAGTTGCTTCGGAAAGGTGGGCAAAGTCTTTATATTCGGATAAATATTCTCCGCGACCAAAGTTACTCCCAGCAGTAATTAATAGCTCATAAGGTTTACGTTCAAATTCAGCCATTGCACCGATAATTCCATCGTCGCCGATCCAGCCTTCCACAATCAAAATTTCTGCGGCTACGGGTACTGAGTGCGCCAAAAAAGGCTCTAGTCTAGTCAGTAATAGCCAAAATATTGTGGCAATCGCCAGCAGAAGTCCTAACCAGCCACGAATAGTCAATCCCCAACGAGGTTGGCGCGAAACTAATCCCCATAATTTAGTCTTTCTTCGTGGCATGATGCAAGAGATAAGAGATAGAAATTAAGGATAATAGAATCTATTTTGCCGAACAATTAATTTTTTGACTACTTACAGTCGGATGTAGTCTGTGCAGTTCTAGTCGCTACTTTCGCATCATACTCCCTTCCCACTGTAAAATTAGGTAAATACTGATCAGTGGTAATGAATCAAACAGAAGCGTTGAAAAACCACTCTTTTGATACCGACAAGTGGCAGAAACTTTACTATCGTAATCAACAGCAGTACATTCGCCAT
>JBCDEP010000147.1:0-16455 GCA_039179675.1 Cyanobacteria bacterium P01_G01_bin.67 | reverse complement strand
TGGCGAATGTACTGCTGTTGATTACGATAGTAAAGTTTCTGCCACTTGTCGGTATCAAAAGAGTGGTTTTTCAACGCTTCTGTTTGATTCATTACCACTGATCAGTATTTACCTAATTTTACAGTGGGAAGGGAGTAAGCTACCTGGGTAATTATCTTTGTAGGCTAGGGCATAATGTAGAGCTAATTCCGTTTTGCCGATGCCTCCCATACCTGAAATAGCAGAAATGCTTACTCGTTCGTTTTTCTGTAATAGCTGGTGTAACTCTTTTAGTTTCCTTTCCCGTCCAACAAAATTAGCTGAACCTATTTTCCTGAGATTACTGGGTTGATTCAGTTCTATTTTTTCGGGTTCTGGGTTTTGAATTAAATTTCCTTCGATCTGATAATAATTTCCTCGAACAGTTTCAATGTATTTACCTTCGTCAATCTCGATGTTACGACTTGCATCTTTGTTATCACTCTTCTTTTCAGGATTAGATTGATCGTTCACGGACTTAAGGCAAAGGTATTTTAAAGGATTATTAAATTAAATAATAACTGAGATAATACAAGAGAGAATTTTTAAGAAAACATCTGAAAAGTTATTTATTTACACTATAGTTTTAAGTTTTGCCCCCCTAGCCCCCTCCCAATTTTGGGGGGAGAATGATCGAAAGTCCCCCATATTTGGGGGATTTAGGGGGCATTGAAGTAACTTTCATACTTCTCAGATAACCTCTAAGAGATTAATTTAGTCAGCCGAGCTTTACATTAGCCATAGCTTGGAGGGATTCGTACTAAACTAATTGCAAATTAATAAATTAAATTTTTTAGGAGTTAAATTTTTATGCGTTTATCGGTGCCCATGTCGATGATGGAGTTTTTTCACAAAAGTGAAGGTAAATGGTATACGGAGAGAAGCGTCCATCATTTTGATGTGGTGGCGGATGAATCGGGAGAATCTAATTTAATTGTCAAGGTAATTCAACCTGATGATCCTCGGGTTAAGCAAGCTTGCGATTTGCAGGGAATCGATCCTACTAAAGCTAAAGGAGGCGGTAGTTTTAGTTGGCAAGATAATTTAGAGGAAAAAGAGCCTAACCCCAATTATGCCGCCGTTTTAATTGATGTTCCTGATGATGAAACAGGACGCAGTGGCAAGTTAATTCGCGATAAGGGTTATGTTAATGGGCTACCTGTCATTAGCCGTTACTGGTTTGGTGAAGATGGTATTTTGACGATTAACACTGATTACGATAATAACCAGGGTCAGGAACGATGTTGGTTTTTGACCGATGATTTTAGAGTTCGTGTCAGTACGATTCAAATGCTCAATGGAGTCAGTTTAATGGCTTATTGTTCCGAACGTCGCTGTGTTTCTCCTGAAGATATTCAAAAAATGGCTCAAAATCATCATAGTAAAGCTAGTTTGGTTTGAGGAAGTTTTTTTGTCGCTTTTAGCTTTTAGATTAAACAGCCTAATTAGTAATTGACCCCTGAATTTTAGCCTCTATGAGCGATCGCCCTGTTGACAATCTGCTACAACTAGCATCTAGACTGAAGCAATCTTTGGGCATTATCCAAAAGCAAGACATTCAGGTTGTTAGTCAAATCCTCGAATTACCTAACCTGGAACAAATTCAGGTGGGAGATGATTGTGCAGCGATCCCCGACGGTGATGGCTATTTACTGCTAGCGGCGGAAGGCATGTGGCACGTCTTAGTCGAAACCGATCCTTGGTTTGCAGGTTGGTGTGCGGTAATGGTCAATCTTAGCGATATTACCGCGATGGGTGGTAAAGCGATCGCCATTGTTGATACGATTTGGACAGAAGATACTAAGAAAGCTATACCTTTACTGGAGGGAATGAAGGCAGCAGCTCAAGCTTATCAAGTGCCAATTGTAGGGGGACATACTAATTTTAAAAGTGCCTATAATGCTCTTGGGGTTGCTATTTTGGGACGAGCTAACAAGTTGATTAGTAGTTTTGCTGCCCAACCTGGAGACTTACTTGTAACAGCGATCGATTTGCAAGGAGAGATGCACGCTAAATTTCCTTTTTGGAATGCTGCCACTAACGCGAACCCATTAAGCTTACAGGATAACTTAAAAATTCTGCCTCATATAGCAGAGCAGGATCTCTGTCATGCTGGCAAAGATATTAGCATGGGAGGAATTATGGGAACTCTCTTAATGTTGATTGAGGCTTCTAAGTGTGGTGCAGTTTTAGATTTAGATAGTATTAATTATCCTCAAAATGTAAGCCTAGAAACTTGGTTACTTTGCTTTCCTAGCTATGGCTTCCTATTGTCGATTCCACCCCAGAATTTAGAACAAATCCAGGACAAATTCCAAGAACATCATGTTTCATGTGATATCGTTGGCGAAATTACCACAAGTTCTCAACTAATACTTAAATCAAACCATCAATCTCATTTATTTTGGGACTTAGCAACAGATAATTTTATCTTCAGCTAATTTTTGATATATTTTGAGCGATTAATCTTCAAACTTGGCTCAATTTATTAAACTATTCCCTCAAATCTTATATTTGTCTTGTTGGTTACCTAGAGATAATTATTTCAGAGTCTATGCCTAACAATGATTATATGATTGAGAATAGAGATCATTAATTAAAAAAATCCCTTGAAACACAAACAAAGATTTTTTTGGTTGGATGCGGTTCGAGGACTAAGTGCTATTGCTGTTTGCACAGGTCATCTGCGGGTGATGCTCTTTGTTGATAATTCGGAACTGCAATCGACTTTTTTATTAAATAAAATATTTTATTTTGCAACAGGAATTGGTCACCAAGCTGTGATGGTTTTCTTTGTTTTGAGTGGTTTCTTTGTGGGAGGAGCTATTCTGAAAAGAAGAGATAATTTTAGCTGGATTGAATACCTAATAGCCAGGTTATCAAGACTTTGGATTGTACTGATTCCAGCACTTCTATTCACTTTTTTGCTCGATCAATTAATTCAATCAGTAGCACCAAATGCGATCGCTGGTTCTTACTATTCACTCTGGAATTCAGGACCAACTGCGAATCAGTCGTACTCCAATAGCTGGGGGACATTTTTGGGAAATACATTGTTTCTGCAAAAGATTCTGACTCCCGTTTATGGTACTAACGATCCTCTCTGGAGTTTGTCGTCTGAATTTTGGTATTACATCCTGTTTCCTCTTTGTATATATGCTTCAGGTCATTGTTTTCGGTTGAGAAAGCCTCGACCATTGCTACGTATTGCTGCGACATTAGTTGCGCTCACTATTTTTCTGTGGCTGCCACCTGAAATTCGACTAGGTTATTTTATATGGCTTTTGGGAGTGATGATTTACCTGACATTTGAGCGGATGCATAACAGGACTATCCCTTTACTAATATTGGGAACATTTCTGTTTATTGGCTCATTGATTTATAGCGAGTCTTTTGCATTACAAGACATCCTAAAGATACCAAAAGACTTAGTAGTTGGTTTGGGATTTTCTGTATTGTGTTTGGGCTTATTAAATTTACCTAATCCTATAACCAGAGGATTTTGGCTAGCTAAATTAATACGTGGTTTATCAGAGTTTTCTTATTCACTTTATCTATCACATTTTTCTCTAATTATCTTGATTGGCTCATTGTTTTATAATTCAAATCAATTATTACCAAACTTTGCTGGTTATTCTCATTTCATCCTATGGTTTGGATTACTTATTATTGTTGGTATAATGTTTTGGTGGTTGTTTGAAAGAAGAACAAATGAGTTAAGAAACTTTATCAAAAACTATTTTACATAGTTCTACAAATCTGCCGATAAAATATCTTTGATAGACAAAAAAATACTTCTCATAATTGAATAACTTGTATATGTATTTGAGTAGCAATTCACAAAATAGAGATCATAAACTAAGTTGATTGAAGCTTAGCAGATCTATTTTTGTGGTGGAGGATTTGACTTAAATATACAGAAATCCTAAGTCATTAGTGAAAACTCCTGTCCTATTCCCTATTCCCTATTCCCTATTCCCTAATAAACTATATCTTACCTTTCTAAACTAACACTCGCTAGTTATTACTAATTATCTGAGCTAAAATCATCCAGATTAATAGCTGCTAATCTTACTGTTGCTGATTGCGCCACCAACCTCGCACTAGTCTTATTTCATCGTAGCTGTAGTCTTCCCCGAGATTATTTTTAATAGTTTTAAGAGGAGTATCTCCTAATTTCTTGATTGCCTTAATAATTGTCTGTTGTTTATCGGCATTGACTAATTTATTGAGGGCAACAGGTTGATTCATTTCCATTAACTCGCTCAAATGGCTGTTAATAGTGCCGATCGCAAAACCACGTTTCTGAGCGATTTCCTTAACGCTTAGCCCCTGCTGGTGCAGTTCCAGAGTAGCCATTTGACTTTTGGAAGGAAGATTAACTGGTAACTTATGTAACTGATCAAATTCTAGGATGGCTGAAATAAAGCGATCGCCGTACTGTTGGGCTTTGTATTCGTTAACTCCCGACAGGTTAGTAAAGTCGGTTAGGTTTTGGGGGCGTACCTGTGCCATTAATCTTAAGCTAGAATCAGCAAAAATCATATAGGGTGCCAGTTCATGGCGATCGGCAATTTGCTTACGCAGCTTACGCAGTTTCTCAAATAGTAATTCGGCTTCTGCTTTACGGGGATTGTATTCTGTTTTCGTTTTATTAGGAGACTTATCAACAGCAACCTTAACCTGCAACTCACCCCGAAACACTGACCAACTACGCTTATTTAACTTGAGAATAGGATAACCATCGGTAGTTTGTCCCACCAATCCTTGATGCACTAAACTACGTCCTAACATGCGCCATTCATCGGCAGTTCGACCTTTGCCAATGCCATAGGTGGATAATAGATGATGTCCGTATTGATGAATCCTTTGCTTGCGGGAACCAATTAAGACATCAACAATATGGTTAGTGCCAAACTTTTCTTGGCAACGGGCAACACAGGAAAGAAACTTTTGCGCTTCTACCGTCCAATCTTCAATTGGTTTAGGATTGAGGCAATTATCGCACTGACCGCAGTTACCTGAGTATTTTTCACCAAAATAGCGCAGAATGATTTTACGACGACATTCGTGGGCGGCAGCATAGTCAATTACCTGTCTTAACTGTTGTTGGGCGATCTTTTGTTCCTTCAGATCTTCTTTTTGCTCAATCAGATATTTAATCTTTTGGCGATCGCCCAAACTAAAAAACAAAATCGACTTAGAAGGTTCACCATCTCGACCAGCCCGTCCTGATTCCTGATAAAAACTTTCCAGGCTACGGGGCAGATCATAATGAAACACAAACCGCACGTCAGGCTTATTAATGCCCATGCCAAATGCCACGGTAGCCACAATTACTTGAATATCATCTCGTAGGAAGCTGGTTTGATTACGACTGCGTTCTTGAACAGGCAATTTTGCATGATAGGGTAAAGCATTGATGCCATCGTGTTTTAATCTGGTGGCAACTTTTTCCACCTGATCGCGACTCAGACAATAAACAATTCCTGCACCAGAAATTGTCCGAATTGCGCGGAGTAATTGAGGATAGATATTACGGTCTTTAGGTCTTACTTCATAATGAATATTACTGCGATCAAAACTAGCCACATGAACATCAGGCGATCGCAAATTTAACTGCTGAATGATATCTTGCCTCACCCTGGTAGTAGCAGTAGCAGTAAGTGCCTGGAGGGGTATTTGGGGATAACGCTGGCGAATTTGATGTAATCTGCTATATTCAGGACGAAAATCATGACCCCATTCCGAGACACAGTGAGCCTCATCAATAGCGATCGCACTAATGCCGATATTTTGCTGAATTCTGTCTAAAAACAAGCCAAATCGTTCATTTAAGAGCCGTTCTGGGGCAACATAAAGTAATTTAATTTGATTTTTGAGGATTGCAATCTGCCGCGATCGCCTTTCGGAATATTCTAAGGTACTGTTAAGATAGGTCGCATTAATGCCGTTATCCTGTAAAGCATCCACCTGATCCTGCATCAGGGCAATTAACGGCGAGACGACAATAGTTAAGCCTTTCCTAAGTAGCGCTGGTAACTGAAAACAAAGAGATTTTCCGCCTCCAGTAGGCATAATCGTTAGTAAGTCTTTATTTTGTAATGCTGCCTCAATGATTTTCTTTTGTCCAGGGCGAAACGTATCATAGCCAAAGTAATGTTTTAAAGCAGCTTCTAAGGTGGAGAAAGTGGACATAACCGAATAGCGGGATCTCTTTTTGCTACAGGTTATTGTAAAAGCTAATCCTGACTCAATGTCTGCTTGCGACTTAAATTTTATTTTTCTATTAGTTCCACAGAAGAATTTTAAACTTACAACGAATCTCAATACTTAGGTTAAATTGATGAGATCTAAATTCTCAATAGTTTAACCTAACGTAAATGAAAAATAAGACGGCTCAGATAGTATTAGTTAAAGATATTAATCCTGATCCCAACAATGATGGTCAGGTTCATAATTCCGATCCCTATAGATTTATTGAATTTAACGATCAGCTATACTTTACCGCCGACGATGGTGAACACGGCAGAGAACTTTGGGTCAGTGATGGTACCACTGCTGGAACTCAATTAGTTGCAGATATCAATCCTGGTAGCAGTAGCAGTAATCCCCATCTTAGCAGTACCTATAATCCCTCTTCGTCTTATTCTATCGAGTTTCAGGATCAGCTATACTTCAGCGCCGACGATGGTGAACACGGTAATGAACTTTGGGTCAGTGATGGTACCACTGCTGGTACCCAATTAGTTGCAGATATTAATCTTGGTATTGTCAAGTACAATGGTACTGATAGTACCAGGTACAACTATGGCTCTCTTGCTCAAAGTTTTATTGAGTTCCAAGATCAGCTATATTTCACCGCAGAAGATTTTGAACTTGGAGATGAACCATGGGTCAGTGATGGGACAACTGCTGGTACCCAACTATTGAAAGATCTTCATCCTGCTATTACCAGGTATGGCTATGGTCAAGGTTCTTTTGTTTCTGATTTTATTGAGTTTCAAGATCAGCTATACTTTTCAGCCTATACTCCTCAAAAAGGTTCGCCTTTATGGGTAAGTGATGGCACAACTGCGGGAACTCAATTATTTCAAGATCTTAATCCCGAACCGAAGATCCCCAATTTCCGCGCTCCCTCTAATTTTACAGAGTTTGAAGACAAGCTATTTTTCACTGCTTATTACAATGGGGAAAAAGAACTTGGGTTCACTGATGGGACAGCTTCAGGAACTCAATTATTGGCAGATATAACTCCTGACAGTAGCGGTAATTCCTATCTTCTGACTGAACTTAAGGGCAAGTTATTTTTCACGACTTACGATGATAGTGGCAAAAATGGAGATGGACTATGGGTCAGTGATGGTACCAAAACTGGAACCCAATTACTGTTAGAGATTGATCCCGCTTTTACTCCTGGCAGTTACCGTGCTCCTGTCATTGCTCCTGGTTATACTAGTTTTACCGAACATGATGATCGCCTATTTTTCACTGTGGATGACGGTGAAAATGGTAATGAATTTTGGGTGAGTGACGGTACAACTGCTGGGACTCAATTACTAGCAGATATTAATCTTGGTAGTAGTTCTTATATTTCTAACTTTACTGAGTTTGACGGGCGGCTATTTTTTACCGCAGAGAATGATGAAAAGGTTAAAGAACTCTGGGTCAGTGATGGTACTGCTGTTGGTACGCAATCACTGTTAGATATAAGTTATAACGCTGTTTCTGATAGAGGCTTGACCGTCGCCGCCGTTGGGGATGAGTTATTTTTTAGTGCTGGTAACGATGAAACTGGTAGGGAACTATACAAGTTAACTTTTGATGAGGTTGGTGCTGATATTACCGACATCATAGGTACAAAATTCGATGATCGCCTGGTTGGAGATGACGGTGCTGACGATATTCAAGGCTTGAAGGGTCAAGATACTCTAGGTGGCAAAGCAGACCACGATCTTCTCGATGGCGGTGCGGATGATGATGTCATTTTCGGTGCTGATGGTCAAGACACCCTAATTGGTGGTCATGGCAACGATCTTATGCGAGGACAATCAGGAAAAGATGTTCTCGATGGTGGAGTGGGTGATGACACATTGTTTGGGGGCAACCAGTTTGATCGCCTGAATGGAGGGAATGGTGACGATTTCTTAGACGGTGGTCAAGGAATTACAGTCTATAACGGCGGTGCGGGTAGCGATCTATTTTTCATTCACGATGATGCTCAAACTGATTGGATACAGGACTTTGAACTTGGTATCGATAACATCAGACTAGCTGGGGATCTGACTTGGGAGCAATTGGAAATTACAGGATATGGGAATAGCTTGATTAACTTCCAAGGGGAGCAAATTGCCATAGTTATTGGCGTTCCTGCTCATGATTTGAATGCCAGTAGCTTTCAGCAAGCCTAAATGACGCAAATGATGACTTTGCTTCTGGCGATCACTTATTGTCTTTTACATTTTGAATTTATCAAGTGACAAAAGCAAAGTATGTGAGTTAGTTTCGTTGTCAAGTTAACCAATCAATAGTATTGGATTGTTGTACCCTAAAGGCTTTAGCGTAACTCGCTTTGTGGGTTATAGCCTTTGATTTTGATCTTTATAGGAGTTAAGCGATCGCTGTGATTGGTCAAATTCTTAAATAATCAACTACCAATTTTTAACGAGTAAGGCTATACCTATGACTAGCAATCAAGGTCAAACTCGCGCGTACATGCAGCAAACCGAATCGCCTTTGTCTAGCGCATTTTTAATGCGCGGGGTCGCTCGTCAAGTTGTATTAGTTAGGGATATTAATCTTATTATCAGTAATGAGGGTGAGGGCTATGGCTCTTCTCTAAGATCTTTTAATGAGTTTAAAGACAAGCTCTACTTTACTGCTAACGATGGCGAACGCGGAGAGGAGCTTTGGGTTAGTGATGGTACAACCGCAGGAACTAAACTAGTCGCCGATATCAATCCTCGTATTAGGGATAATGGAGTTGCTTACGGTTCTCAAATCTCTGATTTTACTGAGTTTAAAGACAAGCTCTACTTTTCCGCTAATGATGGCGAACATGGTAGTGAATTATGGGTCAGTAATGGTACCACTGCGGGAACTCAATTACTGGCAGATATTAATCCTGGTACTAGTGAATATGGCTACCCATTCAGTTCTCTAGTTTCTAGTTTTACTGAGTTTAAAGACAAGCTCTACTTTTCTGCTAAGGATGAAGAACACGGAGAAGAACTCTGGGTCAGTGATGGTACGACCACAGGAACTAAATTAGTCGCCGATATCAATCCCAATGTTAGTGATTATGGCTATGTTTTTGGCTCTGAGATCTCTAATCTTATTGAGTTTAGTGGCAAGCTGTACTTTACCGCTGATGATGGAGAACATGGCAACGAACTCTGGGTCAGTGATGGCACTACCGCTGGAACTCAATTGCTAGCAGATGTCAATCCCACTGTTAGTGATTATGGTAATCCTTTTAGTTCTAGAATCTCTAATTTAACCAAGTTTGATGACAAGCTGTACTTTACGGCAGATGACGGGGCAAATGGCAACGAATTATGGGTCAGCAATGGCACTACCGCAGGAACTCAACTACTAATTGATATTAATTCTAATCTTGGCGAGTATGGTGAAGATGGTTCTTATGCCAATAGTTTTATAGAGTTTGATGACAAGCTGTACTTTACGGCAGATGACGGGGCAAATGGCAACGAATTATGGGTCAGTGATGGCACTACGGAAGGAACCCAATTGCTAATTGATATTAATCCTGGAATTAATAATTACGGTGTGAATAGTTCTTATGCTTATGGATTTACAGAGTTTGATGACAGACTCTACTTTAGCGCTAATAACGGGATAAATGGTCATGAACTTTGGGTCAGTGATGGTACCACTAAAGGAACTAAACTATTGGTGGATATTGATCCTAGCGTGAACAATTATGGTGGAGGTGATTCTTTTGCCAATGATTTCACAGAATTGGATGACAAGCTATACTTTACGGCTGGCGAGTATGGAAACAGGGAAATATGGGTAACCGATGGCACTACAGTTGGTACTCAATTTATTGTAGATCTTAATCCTGGTATTAAGTCTAGTGATAAATATGGTTATGATTATGGCTATGGTTATGCTGCTACTAATTTAACCATTGTTAATAATGAGTTATTTTTTAGTGCTAACGATGGTGAAACTGGTTCTGAATTGTACAAGCTAACCTTTGATGATTCAATTATTGAGATTAAAACGATCACAGGTACTAAAGATGCCGATCGCCTGCTGGGTAGTGATGAGAACGAGGAAATTTTAGGTTTAAAGGGTGACGATACTCTAGCTGGCAAAGCAGGAAAAGATCTGCTCGATGGCGGTGCCGATGATGATATCCTCTTCGGTTCTGATGGTCGAGACACCCTAATTGGTGGTCATGGCAACGATTTGATGCGGGGACAATCAGGAAAAGATATTCTCGATGGGGGTGCAGGGGATGATACTTTATGGGGAGGAAACCACTTTGATCGCCTGAATGGTAATGATGGTGACGACATTTTAGATGGGGGTCGGGGCATTAATACCTATAATGGTGGAGCGGGGAGCGACCTCTTTATAATTCATGATGATGCTCATACCGATTGGATACAGGACTTTGAACTTGGTGTCGATCGCATTGGACTGGCGGGAAATTTATCTTTTGAGCAACTGGAAATTACTGGTAGAAGCAACAGCTTAATTCACTACCAAGGAGAGCAAATTGGCATCATATTAGGAGTTAATCCTGATGGTTTGGATGCTAGTAACTTTGAGTAAGTTTAAAATATGACGTATTTTAAGATGAAATACAAAAATGAATGATACAGATAAATTTCCCCTATTCTCTTATTCTCCTAGATCAATTTAAATTAAAGTTTGTAGGTGAAATAAGCGATCTCTAATAACATAAATGCTATCAAATCGAAATATTATGTTAAGGCTGATTAACAAGCAGATCTGACATGAGATAATTTCCAACATAATTCAGTTAGATTGTTCGCTACTAAGCGGGTTTGCTGAAGGGTAACTCTGCACCTCTTTTAAACAGCAAAAGTATTTAAACTCTAATGATTCTATTTAGCAAGCGATTGCGCGATCTTTTGCGGGGTTTCCCTGCTTGATTGTGGGAGGAAGATTAAGGACACTCTTACTGGGAGAGCAAGGTCACGACACTTTAATTGGTGGTGCTGAGTTTGACATCTTGACGGGTTCAAGGGAAGTAGATGTGTTTGTCCTCGAATTAGTAAACGGTAAGAATCTGATTACCGATTTTAAACTAGAGCGCGATCGCCTGGGTGTAGGGGGCGATTTGAGCTAAGATGACCTGACTTTTGAGTGAAATACCATCAATGCTGGAGAGCAACTATTGGCAGCTTTAGATGGTGTGGACACAGTAGAACTGAGTAATGACGATTTCACTGTAATCTAAATGTTGGTCTTGACATATGGTCTTGGCATAATTGTGGCGAGATATGAATAATTCTGTCTCCTCTTCAATCACTAGTCCCTAATTTATCTTGGAGTTACTAATGGTTCAATCTGAGAATAAAGATGAGTTGAATTCACAACCTGAGCAACTCAGAGAAGTTCGTTATGAATATAGTAACAATTTTGCCAGTATTCTTACTCAGCTCAATGTTTCTCTGTTTTTATCTACCTATCAAGCTGGTAAGTTAGGAGTTGTCACGGTTCAAGATCGCGCCCTCAAGATCAAGTTTCACAATTTCCAGCAAGCAATGGGGATAGCAATTAGTGCCCCGCAAATGGCGGTGGGGGGTAAAGATTGGGTTTATCTACTCCGCAATGATGTCAATTTAGCGAACCAAATCGAGCCTGTAGGTAGTTGTGATGCCTGTTTTCTGACCCGCAGTGGACAGTATACGGGGGATATTTCAATTCATGATTTAGTTTGGGGTAATCAGGAGTTGTGGATTGTCAACACCAGATTTTCCTGCCTTTGTACCCTCAGCAATAACTATCATTTTTTACCCCAATGGCGACCTAACTTTATCAGTGCGATCGCGCCTGAAGATCGTTGTCATCTCAATGGTGTGGCAATGGTTAATAATTTACCCAAATACGTCACTGTTTTAGGTCAAACTGATACTCCTGGTGGGTGGCGGGAGCATAAAGCTAGTGGTGGCTGTATCCTAGAGGTTCCCAGCAGTCGGGTTATTACCGAAGGTTTATCGATGCCTCATTCCCCTCGAATGTATCGTAAACGCTTGTGGGTACTCAACTCTGGTCATGGTGAGCTGGTAACAGTAGATGTGATTTCGGGTAAGCAAGCAAAAATTATCTCCTTACCTGGCTATACTCGGGGACTGGCTTTGGTGGGCAAATATGCTTTTGTCGGCTTGTCTAAAATTCGGGAAACGGCAATTTTTGGAAATTTACCCATCGGCGATCGCTTTGACGAGTTGAAATGTGGCGTTGCTGTAGTAGATTTTCAATCAAGACAGTTGGTTAGTCTCTTGGAATTTCAAGCAGGAGTAGATGAAATATTTGATGTTCAGGTTTCTCCCTTTTCTCGGGCAATGATTTCGGGACCCCATGCTGTTACTGACGATGCCAATCAAATATGGTCATTACCAGCTTCTGCAAAAGGTTGAGTCTACTCTATGGCTTTTTTGTTGACCTATAATACAAAACAAGACGTTGCTGATTTAAGATATGAAACCGAAAGGTAATTTGTTCGTCCTAAATGATACCGCTACGCGCAAAGGCGCTTAGTTTACCGCATGCTAGCTTTTAGCTTTTAGCCTTTCAGTTGATTTACTTGGTAGCGAAAATTGTAGAATCATACCTCGATCCAGCAACGCCCAAAACAAAATTGACATAGTAAAAAGAAAGAAGATTTTATCCCTAGCTCAAAGCCAAGCGATCGCCGAAGGTGCGGCAGAATTATTTTCGGGTAAAGAATTTGAACTCGAATCGAAGGATATTATCAATCTGACAGCAAAGTGCAATCTGTCGGCATACGATTTTGCTGACGATTCCACAATTCAACCTAAAAAATTAAGCTGGTATTGCGCTTACCGCTTTCGCAACCTGTAGGAGACATAACTATTAGCTTCCCTTCAGGATCGATTTCTAGTCTGGCATCTGGATTTGCTTGACAAAGGTTTTCTAAGTCTGTCTCATCAATCCTATTGACAAATGGCTTAAGACTTAAAGTAACGCTAGTCATAATAGTTAGTTGAATTGCTGAATATCTTGTCTGCTTACGGCAAGTAAATTTTTGATATTCTTTTTATACTCTAGTCTATTTAGGAAGAGCAAAACACTAACCTCTTTTATCCTTTGCTCTCCTACTTCCCAAATATCCATAATGTATTTCCAGAGAAACGGCATAACTCAGGTTAAATTTAGCTGGATTCGATACCCTAATCAATAACCGTCTATTGCAATTATCTAAATTAATTTATGTCTCACTATTATTTCGATGCTGAAGAAAGCGATCGCAAATCTTTTGAGCTACCAGGGGCAAAGCCTCACTATAATCCCGACCGACCTGGTCAGGTTGCTCATATCTTCCTGGACTTAATTTTAGATGTGACCCAGCAAAGTTTTAAGGGAACCTGCACGACTACAATCATTCCTGTGCGTTCTGGCATTGAGCGGTTAACCCTGGATGCAGTGGATTTAGACATCGAATCGGTTCTAATCAATGGTGTAAGTCAACCATTTGATTATGATGGCTCACAGATCGAGATTAGTCTTCAGCAACCCAGCAGTAACGAGGCAATTAAGGTAGAAATTGCCTATGGGGTAGAGCATCCTCAACGAGGACTCTATTTTATTCAACCCACAGCGGACTATCCTGATAAACCGACTCAAGTCTGGACACAAGGAGAAGATGAGGACTCCCGTTTTTGGTTTCCCTGTTTTGACTATCCAGGACAACTGGCTACTTCTGAGATTCGAGTCCAGGTACCCGCAGGGATGATGGCAATTTCTAACGGGGAATTGATTCATACTGAGCAATTAGACAACGCTGCAATTTATCACTGGTCGCAACAACAGGTACACCCCACCTACCTCATGACCCTCGCAGTGGGAGACTTCGCCGAAATTGAAGACGAGTGGCGGGGAAAACCGATTAATTATTACGTAGAAAAGGGTAGGGAAGCAGACGGTCAACGCAGTATGGGTAAGACCCCCCGCATGGTTGAGTTTCTGTCTCAGAAGTATGGCTATGACTATCCCTATCCCAAATATGCTCAAGTCTGCGTAGATGATTTCATCTTCGGGGGCATGGAAAATACCTCCACCACCTTGTTAACGGATCGCTGTTTGTTAGATGAACGAGCTGCCACGGACAATATGCGGACGGAAAGCTTAGTACTCCACGAGTTAGCTCATCAGTGGTTTGGGGATTTAGTCGTCATTAAACACTGGTCACACGCCTGGATTAAAGAGGGCATGGCTTCCTATGCCGAGGTGTTTTGGACGGAAGAGGAGTATGGCAAGGATGATGCAGCATACTATTTACTAAATGAGGCTCGCAGTTATATCTCTGAGGACAGCACTCGTTATCGTCGTCCCATCGTAACTAATGTTTATCGCGAGGCAATTGAGCTTTACGATCGCCATCTTTATGAAAAGGGTGCCTGTGTCTATCACATGATTCGGGCAATATTAGGAGATGAATTATTTGATAAAGCAATACAAACTTTTGTCCAGGATAATGCCCACAAGACAGTAGAAACAGTAGATCTGCTGCGGGCGATCGATAATGCCACTGGTTATAATTTGATGTTCTTATTCGACCAGTATGTGTTCCGTGGCGGACATCCTGATTATAAAGTAGCTTATGCCTGGGATGGAGACAGTAAGCTAGCGAAATTAACCGTGACCCAGAAGCAGGCTAAAGATAGCGACAGTAAAGAGTTGTTTGATCTGAAGCTTCCTGTGGCATTTGGCTATGTCAAGAATCAATTCCCCCAGCTGAAAACTTTTACGCTCCGCATTCATCAGCAGGAACAAAGCTTTTATTTTCCCCTAGAGAAAAAACCCGATTTTATTAGCTTTGATGTTAACAATAATTTCCTCAAAACAGTCACGCTACAATACCCTGTGGCTGAACTGAAAAAACAGTTGCAATACGATCCCGATCCGATCTCGCGTATTTATGCGGCGGCAGCATTAGCCAAGAAAGGTGGACTTGAGACGATCAAAGCTCTAGCTAGTTCCTTAACCGATGATCCATTTTGGGGGGTACGGGTTGAAGTAGCGAAGCAACTTGGAAAAATTAAGCTCAATCAAGGGGTGAAAATCTTAGCCACTGGTTTGCAAGATCCAGATGCTAGGGTGCGTCGGGCAGCGATCGCGGCATTAGGTAATTTTAAAACTGCCGTCAGCTATGAAATTATGGCAGATTGCCTCGCTCAGGGTGATCCGAGCTACTATACTGAAGCAGCAGCAGCTCGTAGTTTGGGGGGCATGGTATCAGGCAATCTCAAAGAGAAGCAATCAGAAGTGATCGCTTTACTTAAGACTGTTTTAGAACAGCGGTCAGGCTGGAATGAAGTGGTTCGCAGTGGGGCGATCTCTGGACTGAGTAAAATGAAGACTTCTGCTGAGGCAGTGAATCTTATTATGGCATACACCAAGCCTGGAATTCCTCAAGCTCTGAGACTGACATCAATTCGTTGCCTAGGAGCAGTTTCTACGGGTCAAACACCTGAGAAGCTAGGGGAAATTCTGGAACAGCTAGAAGCGATCGCAGGAGAATCTTTTTTCCTCACTCAAGTAGCTGTTGTGGGGGCATTAGGACAAATGCAAACGGCTCAAGCAATTGAGATCTTAAACGATCTAGCGGCTCAAACTCCTGATGGTCGAGTGCGTCGTCGTGCAGAGGAAGCTGCAACTAAGGTACAGAAAAAGCTCGGCACCGACAAGGCAGTCAAAGAGTTACGTCAGGAAATTGATAAGTTGAAGGAAACTAATCGGGATTTGATTAGTCGGTTGGCAAAACTTGAGGCAATGGATAATTGACAATTAGTTAGTAAGTTGGGTTGGTGTTTGTATTAGCCCAACTTTTTTCTCTCGCAGAGGCGCAAAGACGCAAAGTTTTTAAAGGCAATCGCTTTTAAATCAGGAAAACAAAAATATTTGAGTAATGGATTCTGTTTTTACAAAGATCATTAACGATGAATTACCAGCTTTTCGTCTTTGGGAAGACGAACACTTTATTGCTATTTTGGATATTAATCCAATTAATCCAGGTCATACATTACTAATTCCCAAACAACAGGTAGATTACATAAGTAGCTAGGGAAAGAAAAAATAATGCACGTAACACATTATGAAGGAACTAACTTGGAGGGAAATCGGAATCGTTCAGCTTGATATCTTCCCGACTTAGCTCTGGCATCGACTCCATCAATAACTGCATAAGCCAAT
>JBCDEP010000076.1:0-27172 GCA_039179675.1 Cyanobacteria bacterium P01_G01_bin.67 | reverse complement strand
TGGGAGCACAGACTGTGTGTCTTCTGGGCCTGAGCCATGCTACGCACTGTCCTTACTGACTGGCTATGATAGTACATCCTGCTGACGGCATCAAGAGTGGTCAAATTAGTTAATTGGTTAATAGCTGTGGGAATCTCGGTAATTTCATTTCCACTTAAATCCAAACTTTCGAGGTGGGTTAGTTCAAAAATTTCTTGGGGAATGCGATGTAATTTATCGTTTTGATGAGTATTCCAAGGAACACTTAAATCTAGTTTTTTAAGCTGCTGTGCTTTGGCTATTTGAATACGATTGCCAAAGTACCAAAGTATTTCAGGTGCAGAATTAGCCATTTACTACCCCTCAACGATTTTAGAATTTAATCCTATAACAAAGATGTAAATTATGATGCTACTTATAAACTTAAATCAAGATTTGGAGATTATTTATTTCTGCTTAATTGTCCCAATATAAACGATCGCCGAGAATTGAATAGCCAGTAAATTGATTGAACCCCTAAATATTATTTTTGGTTCACTATTTCCAGCTCGTTTATGGTTCGTCCAAGTATGATTAAACTTCTGGATACATGATCCATTGTGGCAACTTCTGGGAGATGACCCCAAGATTCAAAGCCAAAATTAGAGAACAGCTTCAAACTAGGTTGATTATGGGCAAAAACAAATGCCAGCAGGGTTTTGAGCTGTAGTTGGGGACTATGAGCGATCGCCTTAGCCAACAGCTGACTGCCTAAACCCCGATCATGATATGCTTTTGCTACATAAATACTAATTTCGGCGGTATGCTGGTAAGCAGGACGACCATAAAAATTTTGGAAACTGAGCCAGCCTAAAACTTTGTCATGCTCTGCTATGACCCAGAGAGGACGATTAGGAGAACGGTTATGGTACCAGTCCAATTTGTCAGCCAGGCTAACTGGTTCAGTATCCGCAGTTGCCAGGCGACTGGGAATACTCTGATTATAAATCTCGACTATGGTCGGTAAGTCAGCGATTATAGCAGAACGAATCTTCATCAGATAAAATATTGATTTAAAACTGAATAAAATTTAGCTCAAAGTTTAGTTTTACAGTACGTCAAAGAAGGTCGAGAAGAAACCGTTTATAATCGCCATATTCTCTAAAACTTACGGCATTTATGAAAGAGCGCATTGCTAAATCATTTGATATTTACGCCAACAAACTAGTGCAGTTTAGTCAAGAAAGAGGTCGAGTTTCTTGGTGGATATTTCTCTTTATCTTGGCTCTCGTGTTGGTAATGATCGCCCCTTTTCCGCTTCATTCTCAGTCAACTCCAACTCAGTTGACTCAGCAAATTTGTCAGACAGATCGCACCAGGGAAATACGAGGAGTTTGGTTAACCAACGTTGATAGTGATGTGCTGTTCGAGAAAGATAAAACCGCTGATGCGATCGCCCTACTAGGGGAATCTAACTTTAATACCCTCTATCCGACAGTTTGGAACTGGGGTTACACTCTCTATCCCTCTCCGGTCGCCGAAGCCTTTACAGGATTGGCTCTAGATCCTACTGAAGGACTCCAAGATCGCGATATCCTTGCCGAAATTGTGACAGAAGGACACCAACAAGGAATGAGCGTGATTCCCTGGTTTGAGTTTGGATTTATGGCTCCTGCTGATTCTGAATTAGCCAAACGACATCCCCAATGGCTTACCCAGCGACCCGATGGTAGTACTGTCTGGTGGGAAGGTAAGGTACATCAGAGGGTATGGTTGAATCCCTTACGTCCTGATGTTCAACAGTTTATGACGGACTTAATTGTCGAAATTGTGAGTAACTACGATATTGACGGCATTCAACTGGACGATCATTTTGGCTATCCTGCTGAATTTGGCTATGATGACTACACTGTGAAGCTTTATCAACAAGAACACCAAGGTCACTTGCCGCCTCAAGATGCTCAAGATTCTGCTTGGGTACAGTGGCGCGCAGATAAAATCACAGCTTATGTCGAGAGCTTATTTAAAGCCATCAAACAGCATAATTCCCAGGCGATCGTCTCGGTATCTCCCAACCCGCAGCATTTTTCACTCAATTCATTCTTACTTGATTGGTATCGCTGGGAACGTAAAGGTTTAATTGAAGAATTAATCGTTCAGGTGTATCGCGACAGTAACCAGAGCTTTATCCAAGAATTAGAACAGCCTGAGATCCTAGCGGCAAAAACACATATCCCTGTCGGTATTGGGGTTCTGTCTGGCTTGAAGGGTCGCCCGATCCTCTGGCAAAAAATAGATCAGCAAGTCAAAATTGCCCGTGAACAGAAGTTTGCAGGAATCTCTTTTTTCTTTTACGAAACCCTTTGGAATTTAGCAACTGAGTCCCCCCAAAGCAGACAGGCTGCATTGAAAAACTTATTTCACCACCAAGCAGAACGTCCTGAAGTGTCTGACTGTGAGTTCGTCACTTAGCAATGATCGTTAGAACGACTAATTTGGGAACTATTACCTGGGGAGCAGCATGGAGAACCCAAGCTAAATGGATAGTAAACTAAAATATTTAACCACTGAAGACTACCATCTGTTGTGGGAACAAGCTCAGGTTGCCACCTATAAGCAGCATGAAGTAATTCTCAAAGAAGGTCGTTTATCTCAAGCCATATATCTACTGCGGAAAGGGATGGTGAGAATCGAAAGTGCAGCTATTGGCAGAGATGTGGCGATCGCCTTTTTAGAACCAGGATCGGTTTTTGGGGAAATCTCTTTTTTGGAAGAGGTGCCTACCAGCAGCGGAGTCATCGCCCAGGAGGATGTTGAGGTTTGTGTTCTCAATAAGCAAGATTTGTCTTCTCTCTTGACCTCAACTCCTGGATTAGCAGATCGCTTCTATCAATCTTTGGCACATAATCTATCCAGTCGGTTACATCAAACTTCTTCCTTGGTGGCTCATTTAATGCGACGGGTGGGAGTGGCGCCCGAGTATGATGAGCAGCGCACAGGGCAGATCGGGCAAGATGCCATTCCTCCTGAATTGATCAGTGAAACCGAACTCTTTAAAAAAAATCTTACCAGCATTGAGCAGTCAATTCGCCATCATGAACTCAGTGAAGTCATGGCACAATCTCAGATCAACAAAATCTGTAATATGCTTATAGCCTCCTTGAGGGAGCAAATTATTCAGGAGCCAAACATCCATAAGGCGATTGGAACTTATATCTTCCGCGAAACGTTTCCTTTCTTCATGCTGAGCAGCTTTTTTGATCGCGCTTTTCGTCGTCCAGGGGAATGTGTCAGCGATTCCTATATCACTGAACTCCTGTCGCAAAACGAACCTGAAGGGGATGGACATCTCGGCATCTATCTTGATCGCTGGATTCGCAATTCACCCACCTGTTTGGCTCTCAAAAATCGAGGAGGCATCATTACTGAAACTATCAAGCAGTTAGCAGAAAGTTGGTCAGTTGATAGCCCCATGCCTGTCACTAGCATCGCCAGCGGTTCAGCAGCGGAAATTCTCGATCTTTATTTCCAGACTTCCCCTCCCAATGTTCATGTAACCTGTATTGATATTAATCATCAGGATTTGTCCTCTGCTGCCAATACTTCTCACCATCTGGGCTTTCGTGACCATCTTACTTTTATCCAGGAAAATCTCTTTTTATTTGCAGAAGGCTATAGTCAAATTGAGATTCCTCCCCAAAAAATAATCTACAGTATGGGGATGGCAAACTATCTGAGTGATCGCGAGTTGATTCGCACCCTTGATTGGATTTACCATCATTTGTTACCCAATGGAATTGCTATTATTGGTAACTTTCATGCTGCTAATCCTGATCGCATTTTGCTGGAACATATTCTCGAATGGCATTCAATCTATCGCTCCGCAGAAGATTTAGAAAAATTATTTGCCCGCTCCAAGTTTCGTTCCTTGCCTCTTGTAATTCAGTCTGATGAGTATGGAGTTGAACTCTTTGTTGTCTGTAATAAGGCTTGGTCGGAAGAAACGGTTAATAATGAAGCATAAATTGGGATTAAGAGCTTTAATTTTAGAGCAATTGGTAAAAGACCAGAACGAAGGACACAAATAACTAACCCTAATTTTCCAGTCCCACTAGTACATATATGGTGCGGCGAAGCCCCTTTGTATCCGCAGCCACTGGTAGCAAAAGCTTAAAGATATTAGGTATAGTCGTTCTAATTAATTTCCTGCTCCTTCTAAGCTATCGTTTCGAGGGAACAGGGAACAGGGAACAGGGAACAGACAAAGGCTTTTCCTAAAGGATACCGCTGCGCATAAGCCGCATGTACAGGGAACAGGGAACAACATTTACAACGCTCAACTTTAGAGCTTTATCCGTCAGGTTTCTATTTAGAAGGACTACAGTAGTAAGAACAAAAGTAGAATGCTCGAAATAGAACTCATCCGAATGTAGATCAGAAGATGATTTCGCAACAGCTAGAGGATTTGGTCAAACCTTGTGTTTACAAGTAACTAACATACTACCGTTCATTAGGAATGAAAGAGAAAATTTTAAGTTTGCCTTTAATCTTAGCAGCAGTGCTAACACTAGTATGGAGGCAAGTACCTTCTTGTAGGAAACTCAATTGAGCAGCATTGTTGATCAATTATTAATAACAGATGGATAAAGCGATCGCCGAAACTATTGCTAGTATATTTCCTGTTTGGGAAAAACTCTCTCCTGAAGCCAAAATAGATCTACTAGATAGAGGTCAATTTGTAAGTCTATCGGTGGGTGAATTTATCTGCATGGAAGGAGATATCTGTCATCATTTACCACTATTAATCTCAGGCAGCGCTAGGGTTTACAAAATAGGTGCAAATGCCAGAGAAATCAGTCTTTATCATCTAGCTCATGGCGATAGCTGCATCATGACAGCTTCTTGTATTATCAGTCAGAAGGTATTTCCTGCTTTTGCCATCGCTGAAACTGAACTGGAGGCTCTCGTAATTCCTGCAAACACTTTAAGAGAATGGGTTAGAAACGATCGCATTTGGCAAGAATATATTTTTGGACTACTGGCTCAACGGCTAGCTAAGGTGATTGAAATAGTTGAAGAAGTCGCGTTCGGGCGGTTAGATTGTCGAATTGCTGCCTATCTGATCGATAGGAGAGATAATGAAACTCAAGCGATCGCTGTTACTCATGAGGCGATCGCCCAAGAATTAGGCAGCTCTAGGGAAGTAGTTAGTCGTATTCTCAAAAATTGGGAAAAACAAGGATTATTATCTCTTTCTAGAGGCAAAATTAAACTAATAAACTTGTTAGAGTTTAAGCACATTGCCGAACTATAGTAATCCTGTTAGTGTAGGTTACTCAAGATAAACAGAGTAATAAACAATCTCCCTATCTCTCAGTCTCCTCATCAATCAGATTTAGTATCAAGCAACTTTTAAGTAGAGAATTTCTTGTGTGACTTTATCACTGAAGGTATTAAGTCCAATTGACTAGTATTTTTCTAGATAAATACTTTTCAAGAGGTCACTATGAACAAGAATATAGGTATATTGGATCGGATTATTCGGGTTGTAATTGCAGGGATTTTACTGTACCTCGGTTTGGGAATTTACGCGGGTTCGACCCTAGGAATTGGACTAGCCATTGTGTCAATTATCCCACTGATAACTTCCTTGCTGGGGAGTTGCCCAATGTATAGCTTGCTGGGAATCAGCACCCATAAAGCTAATCCTCAACTTCCCTCTAGATAAACCCGATTTAACTTCAACAAAAGATGAAAATCATCATGGAAGAAACTTTTCCCCTAGAATCCTCTTCAATGTCTCGCCGTCAGTTGCTCAATTTTCTTACTGGTGCAGTTGTGGCAACTACTGCTAGTACTGCACTTTATACAACTGCCAAATTCTTTGTTCCCCCAATCGAAGGGAATGAAACTGGTTCGATTATCGCCAAAGATATCCTAGGTCATCCTATTCCAGCCAGCCAGATTTTAGCCGAACCAAAAGGAACTCGTGCTTTAGTAGCGGGATTAGCAGGAGAACCAACTTATTTAATAATTGCTGATAACGGCAAGTTAGACAACATAGGCATTGTCGATAACTGTACCCACCTCGGTTGTACTTTTCCCTGGAATGCTCGCGATAATCAATTTCAATGTCCCTGTCACGGTTCTCGCTATGCTGCGGATGGGTCGGTAGTTCGAGGTCCTGCACCTTTGCCCTTGAAGTTAGTAGCGGTTAATGTAGAAGACGATACCATCTGGATTTCTCCTTGGCTGGAAAAAGATCCTCGTACAGGAAAAAAACCTTGGTGGGTTTAGCTTGGTAGCATTTAGGTATCAAAATTTTTTTAACAAGTAACAGCAATCAAGCAGAAAAGTTTGTCAGTATGGTTACAGAAGAAGAATCAAACTAAGACAATGTTTTTCAATGATACTGTCTACGGAACTTTTGTCATTCGCGAACCCATACTGCAAGAATTGATCGCCAGCCTTTGCAACGTCTCAAAGATATTAGCATGGCAGGATATGCAGAACCGTTTTTTCCTAACTCCTACCACAGTCGTTTTGAACACTCGATTGGAGTTTGTTATTTACTGTCTCAATTTGGTGCGTCTTTAGAAGAGCAAATAGCAGGACTGTTACATGATATTTCTCACACCGCTTTTTCTCATTGTATAGATTATGCTCTTTCAGAAGGTTCGGAGACACACCATACTTTCCAAGATGATTTTTTTGAAACTTTCGTAACCCATAGCGTCATTCCTCAGATTCTTCAAAAGTATCAATTTGATTTAGAGAATCTTTTTGATGAGTCTCGTTTTCCTCTATTAGAGCGATCCTTACCAAGTCTTTGTGCTGATCGCATCGATTATGTTTTGCGTGCTGGAATTTATCATAGGGTTATTGATCGTGCAACCAGCCAAGAGTTTTTAGATCGGCTTTGTATTATTGATCGGCAATGGGTCTTTATCGATCCCCAACTTGCACTGAAATTTGCTGAATTTTTTCGCTATACCAACGATAAATACTATTCTGGTTTGAAATCAGCGGTGATGTTACGCAGCGTTGGGGACTTTCTCAAATATAGTCTAAGTCAAGGTTACGTCAATCGAGATGAACTGTTTCAAAGCGATCGCCAAGTACTGGCTAAAATCACCCCTCATCTTCAAAAAGATTCTAGACTATGGCAGTATTGGCAACAAATGAATAATCAAATTGAAGTAGAGAATAATCCTCAAAACTTTGATGCTTTGGTCAGCTGTAAATCACGGGTAGTCGATCCGCTATGTTTGTTTGACGAACAAGTGCAAACTCTATCTCAGTATCAGTCAGATTGGCAAGATGTGGTCATTAATGACTCCCAGCCAAGAATGTATTATCTCAAATTTCATATTTAGCCGTTGGCGTATTTCAATGGTTAATGGCGATCGCTATCTCAATATCAAGCAACGTCTTACTATAAAGTAAGGAATAACAACAATGGTTCAAGCTCGTTTGACAGGGAAGGGGCAAATAACCATTCCCAAGCAAATTAGGGGGTATCTGCATTTAGATACTGGATAACAAAGGTTTGAGACTATCCCGAATTCACGTTAAATTATAAACAGCTCAAAGATTTTTGGTTTTGAAATAAGTAGATTGAGATCTCTAGCTGCCAATAGTTTTTAGGTAAGACACATAACGGTTAATTTAAAACCTTGGCAATGCGATCTGATAGCTCAAAGGGATCGTAGGGCTTGGTAACTATATCTAATACCTCTAACTGCGTAAACTGGCGTTGTTCAGCGGGATGGGCTTTTGCCGTCAGAAAAATAACTGGGATGTTTTGGGTTATGGAGTTAATCTTAAGCTGTCTTAGGGTTTCCAAACCATCCATAATTGGCATCATCACATCTAACAAAATCAGGTTGGGTTGTTGGGCGATCGCTTGAGCTAAACCGTCCTGTCCCGAACTGGCAGTTATAATTTCCCAATCTCCCACAATTTCTAAGCAAAGTTGAGTAGCTTCTCTAATGTCATCGTCATCATCTATCAATAAAATTTTTTTATTCATCAGTTACCTATTTTTGAATTACTGATTACTAATTGGCAGGGTAAAGAAAAAAGTACTGCCCTGCCCCAGAATGCTCTCAACCCAAATCTGACCGCCATGTTGCTGGATGATACTGCGACAGATAGCCAGTCCTAACCCTGTGCCACCACGATCACGAGAATCGGAAGCATCAACCTGTTGAAAGCGATCAAAGATAGACTCTAAACTCTCTAGAGGGATACCTCTACCGCAGTCTGAAACTTGAAATCTAACCATGTTATTACGTTCTAAATATGCTTCTAAGCTAACCTGAGTCTGGGACGGAGAAAATTTAATCGCATTACTAATTAAGTTAGTCAGAGTTTGCATAATGCGATCGCGATCAATCTCTAACCGTACTGATAATGGTTTGACGGATAGTTCGATTTGAGCCTTATCGGCGATGCTCTGCATAATAGCTACGGCATCAGCCATAACTGCGGCAGCGTCATAACTTTCTTTGACCATCGTGACTCTACCCGATTTAATCCGCTCTAGGTCTAAAATGTCATTAATCAGACGCACTAAGCGATTAGAATTATCGAGGGCAATTTCCAAGAGCCGCTGGCTTTTACTTGATTTCGGGTCGATGCCGCTTTTGGATAGCACTCCGATCGCACTCCGAATCGAAGTGAGAGGAGTTCGCAGTTCATGGCTGACAACGGAGACGAATTCATCTTTCATACGATCGATAATTTGCCGTTCGGTAATATCTTTAAAAATGACCACCGCTCCTACAATTTCTTCTGCTTCACGAATGGGAGTGCTGACATACTCAACAGGGAAGCAGGACTTATCTTTACGGCAAAAAATTTCGTTAGTAATGTAGTGGATCTTTCCAGTCTGGATGGTTTGATAAATGGGGTTATCTTGCCACGTATAAACCGTTCCTTCTGGAGTTGAGTGATTCACTACCTGCTGCATCAACCGATTTTGTAATTCCTCAATGCCGTAGCGCAACATTTCTGCTGCCGCAGGATTAACAAAGGTGATTTTTCCCTCTAGATTTAGTCCATAAATACCTTCTCCTGCTGAATTGAGAATTAATTCGTTTTGATGGCTCAGTCTTTCCAGGTCAGCTCTAGTTTTGAGGCGATTGCTAATTTCTTGGACTAGTTTCTGGTTAGTTTCCTGTAGTTGGGCGGTACGTTCTTCTACCCGCTGTTCCAGGGAAGTATTGAGAATGCGAACCTGTTGGTAAAGTTGAGATTGATAGACGGCGATCGCAAAGTGACTACCAAGAGTCTGGGCTAGTTCTATTTCGCTATCAGTCCACTGTCGAGGCTTATTTTGCTGGAGTTCGCGCCAAACGGCAAACGACTGACGAGGAAATTGATTACGGGGGTCATCGCGATCGGGACGTTTTGCCCAAATAGTTTCAATATCTACCCCCTGGCGAAATATACTCAAATAACCTAGGGTTTTTTGGCGATATTCGAGCTTAATGGTGAAGATAGTTTTAATTTTGGTGGGTTTAAAAACGCTCTGCCAGTCGGTCTGGGAAGAGTTATGATCTAAATCAGCGATCGCCCAGGATTGAGTGACGTTATGAATATTCAGGTTACTGTTCAACAAGGCTTGCCAGCTAGGATGTCTTTCTAAATATATGGGGGAGGAGTTTTGGCTTTTAGTCTCCGCTTCAGCTAGCAATAAGGGTTGTTCCCCCGAAACAAAAAGCTGGGCTGCTGTGGTGCTATTTTGGGGCGCAATATAAATTCTGCCTCCCGATCCTTGTAGAGCCAAAACTGCTTGATGTAAAGCTTGATGGAGCTTCATCTCCGTCATTGAATGTAAAAATCTACCCACACGATTGATCGAGGCTTCCTGTTGAGCTTGGGCACGAGCAGACTCTAATAAATTGGATTGAGCGATCGCAATTGAGGTTTGGTCGGCAATTAACTGAACTATCTCTAATTCCCTTTCGGTAACCACATGGGGCAAGCTATGGTGCGACACCAAGAGTCCCCAGAGGCGATCTCGGTCTACTATGGGCACTACTAAAGAAGATTGCACTCCCATTGCAGTTAAATATTCTGCATGGCAAGGATCGACAGGACGAAAATGGACGTATTGATGCTCTTGATTTTTGACCAGGGTACTCATGCCAATTTGCCCTCTGGCAACGTCCACAATACTTCTTTGACGTTCTTTGAGATATAGTTCGCGAATCTCTAGGGGAATATCTTCCGCAGGAAAGTGTTGACCCAACAACGAAGGTAAGCTTTGTTGGCAAATCGATTCTGCTACCACCTCCCCGCTACCATCTGCCTCAAACTGATAAATTTTGACTCGATCCGTACCGAGAAAAGAGCGGACTTCTGCCGTTGCACCTGAAAGAATTACGGATAGCTCTAGAGATTGGCGAATGCGATCAACCATGCGGTGCAGCATCACCTCCAGAGCATCGAGTTTTCGCTTGTACATGGTTTATTTGAGGAAATTTCAACAGGCTGTAAGACTTGATAATATTTGGCTGCGATCAAGATGATGAAGCACTTTTGCGACTAATGCAGATTGGGTTTGGGTTTTACTAATGTAGTCATTACCCCCTGCGGTTAATATTTGCTGTACTGTTGGCAAATCGTGGTGAATGGTAAAAAATAAGATGGGCAACCTACACCAGCGAGGATCGTTGCGAATTAGCTGGCATAGTTCAATCCCAGTTAGGTCAGGCATCGCAACATCTAAGATTAATAAATCAGGCTTAGTTTTAATTGTTACTCGCCAAAAATCCAGGGGATTTTTAAGGCTAGTTAAGTTGATTTTGGCTGGACTGAGTAATGTCTGGATCACTTTTGCCACCTGGGGATCGTCATCAACTATTAATACTTGAAAAACTCGTTCTTGGGATTGTTTGAGGGTGAGGATAATTTTGTTAACCTGAGCAGCGTTTAGAGATGCTGGTTGGACAAATAGCTGCTGACCAAGACGAGCAATTTTAAAGCGATCGCTTGAGTTTTCATGATCGGTAAACAGCAGGAGCGGCAAAGCTGGAGGACGATTAATAATTTCGGCAAGATGAGTTAGGTCTGCTTCACTTAAATCTGGCAAAGATAAGTCCCACAATATGACATTGAGCTGCGGTTGAGTCAAAGCCTGTTTAAAATCAGTCGGTTTAGTGACTAATTCAAAGTTAACCTGGGCAGCAGTCATTTCTTCAATAATGCACTTGAGTAGTTCAGGTTGACGATCAATGGCAATCACTTTCGGACGCGTGCGTTCTAGCCCCTGGAACGTTACCTCTGGATTGGGCTGGAGAGCTGTTCTTAATGCCTCAAGTAGTTCATCAAAATGTCCAGCTTGTTCTATTTCAGAAGCAGCCTTAAACATTAATAACTCTGACATTTCTCTGGCTAAATCTGAACCTTCATGGAAGCCAAACATACCTAAGCCCCCTGCTAATTTATGGGCAGCAAATTGTGCTTGATGTAATAGCTGAATGTCCAAAGAGCCTTGTTGCCAACTATGACTCGCCCTTTCGAGTATCTTGAGGCGATCGCTATTTTTTTGCTCGAACTTGTGCCAAACTGAGCTTAAAGTTTGGTTGGTCTGTTGCCGTAATGAATTCCTCTTATTCGATTCGGAATTTTTGTCTGCTTCATTGCTTAAGGGTTTAAGACGATAGCCTACACCATAAACGGTCTCAATTAAATTGGGATTTGCTCCTGCTTGCTTAAGTTTACGTCGTAATTCTTTGATGTGGGCACTGACAGTATTGTTACTGGGAGCTTCTTCTACCTCCCAAAGGCGATCAGAAATATTATCGCGGGTTAAAACACGATCACTATTATTGAGAAATAACTCTAGTAAGCGATATTCCTTGGGAGTTAGAGTTAACTCTTGATCGTCATAGGTTACTTCATGGGTACTGGAGTTTAAGGCTAGTTTTGACCATTCTAAAATGGGCGAGATTGGTACAGTTCTGCGTCGTAATAGTACGCGGATACGAGCTAATAATTCCGAAAGTTCAAAAGGTTTAACTACATAGTCATCTGCTCCTGCATCTAGTCCCACAACTTTTTTGTAGTTAGATTGTTGGGCAGTTAAGAGTAATACTGGAGTCTGATTTCCCACTAAACGCAATTTTTTACAAAATTCTATGCCATTCAATTTCGGCAAAATAATATCCAATAGGATTAGATCGTAACTGTAAGTTTCGACAAACTCCCAGCCTAAATCCCCTTCTGCTACACAATCAACAATATAGTGCTGCTCGCGTAAAACGTTTTCTAATGTACGAGCAATTACTTCATCATCTTCAACTAATAAAATCTTCATAGAACAATTTTCCAGAGCAAATTTTGCTTTGGAGAGCAGACCTAAATGTATGAATGTATGTTTTTAAGGTTATGTTTTTAAGAGAATTTTTTTAAAAAGCACCTAAGATTCTTCTAACTCTTCAGAAGAGATGTACTCTACTTTAATTCTACATAAATATTTGCAGACGATCGCTTTTATTTAATAAATATTTACTATTAAATTGTTAGTGATTTTTGCCAATTTTAGTATTCAAAGATATCTATAAGTTTATCTTGCAAATTATGCAATAATAAGAATACTTATGTTTTAATCTATTTAACTGACAGCGTTTTGAAGTTTTGTAAAACCTTGAAGGGATTGAGGCTAGTTGCAATTAACTTCTGCTATAAGATTAAGTAGAACAATCTAAGTATTACAATCAGCAAACTCATTTTTACCCCATCTCTTGCGTCTTAAATCGTGAAAGCGATTGGGCATTTTTTCAAGTTTGTTTGCTCAAGAATTAATTAAAGTCGATTTATTGCCTCTGGCCTCGGAAACCGCAGCAATAGTCGCTAGTTACCCTTTTAGTAAGGAATTTTTGCTTATGAAATTACCAGGTGCAAGTTGGTTGGTGCCAACTACGAAAATCAATTCGCCTTTGACAGGCGAGCGCACCAATAAAACCTTTGACGCATCAGAAATCTATCCACTGGATACCAGGCTGCAAAAAGCTTCAGACTTCAGGATTAAGAGAAGTAATGTGGCACAGGAGCATATTTTCTGGCATCAGAAACTAGGAAAAAATAATCTGACTAGAGATTTAGATTGGCTAACCAGCTTATCCCTGGCAGATAAAGCAACTAGTTTTAATCATATTCTTGGTTTAGATGCTCATGAAATGAACCACGGCTCTGACGATTCCAAATTTAAGAGAAAACCTAAACCACCCAAGATTTTAGTAATTAAGAATATCGAGCAAAATCGAGATTAAAGATGTTGAGTAAAATAATCTCGATTTGAAGCTACTTATTACTACAAGTTCAAGAAAAATTTCGACTTTTAACTCAAGAAAAGCTAAACAGCAGAGTTACTAGTAAATCAATCTAGCACTCTCTTGAGAGAAATTTTAGCTATATGCAAGGCATAAATTTATCTATTCTTGGTTCCTTATCCTGGGTCATTTATTTAGCAACAGCTAATAGCAAATGACTAACTGACGAATAATATTATCCCGTTTTATATGAGACCCTTGTCCCGTCAAGCGGGAGCGAGATCTTACGGGACAAAAACCAATAAAGGAGAATTAGGAGAATTCCAATGACAATTAGCCCTCCAGAATCGGAGCAAGAGGCGAAAGTTGTCGTAGATAATAATCCAGTTCCAACTTCTTTTGAGAAGTGGGCAAAACCAGGACATTTTGATCGCACTTTGGCGCGAGGTCCTAAAACTACTACCTGGATTTGGAATCTACACGCTGATGCTCATGATTTTGATTCCCATACAAGCAATTTAGAAGACGTTTCCCGCAAAATATTTTCCGCCCATTTTGGGCATTTAGCCGTAGTCTTTGTCTGGCTGAGCGGCATGTATTTTCATGGAGCGAGGTTTTCCAACTACACAGCTTGGCTAACTGACCCCACCCAAATTAGACCTAGCGCCCAGGTAGTTTGGCCGATCTTTGGTCAAGATATTCTGAACGCCGATGTCGGCGGCGGATTTCACGGTATCCAGATAACTTCTGGCTTATTTCAACTGTGGCGTGCTGCGGGATTTACCAATGAATTCCAGCTCTATTGTACGGCGATCGGCGGTCTCGTAATGGCGGCATTAATGATCTTCGCTGGCTGGTTTCACTATCACGTCCGCGCTCCCAAACTAGAATGGTTTCAGAATGTCGAGTCGGCAATGAATCACCATTTGGCAGGATTGCTTGGTTTGGGTTCTTTGGGTTGGGCAGGACATCAGATTCATGTCTCTTTACCAATTAATAAGCTGTTAGATGCGGGGGTTGCTCCTGGAGATATTCCGTTACCCCATGAATTTATTGATGCCACCAGGATGGCAGAGCTATATCCCAGTTTTGCCCAAGGTTTGCGACCCTTCTTTACTCTTAATTGGGGAGTCTATTCCGACTTTCTGACATTTAAAGGTGGTTTAAATCCTGTCACTGGTGGTCTATGGCTATCGGATACGGCTCATCATCACTTAGCGATCGCTGTTATATTCATCATTGCTGGTCACTTTTACCGTACTAACTGGGGTATCGGTCATAGCTTTCAGGAAGTTTTAGAGGCTCATAAAGGTCCTTTTACTGGCACTGGTCACAAAGGCATGTATGAGGTATTTACCACCTCTTGGCACGCCCAACTATCTTGGAATCTAGCCTGGATGGGTTCGTTGAGTATTTTGGTGGCACACCATATGTATGCCATGCCTCCCTATCCTTATCTGGCAACCGATTATGCCACGACTCTTTCCTTATTTACCCATCACGTTTGGATTGGCGGGTTTCTGATTGTCGGTGCTGCTGCTCACGCTGCGATCTTCATGGTACGGGATTACGACCCAGCGATGCACGTCAACAATAATCTTGATCGCGTATTGCGTCACCGAGATACAATTATTTCTCACCTAGTTTGGGTCTGTCAATTCTTGGGTTTCCACAGTTTCGGTCTTTATCTTCACAACGACACCATGCGGGCTTTTGGTCGTCCCCAAGATATGTTTTCCGACACGGGTATTCCCCTCCAGCCGATTTTTGCTCAATGGATCCAAAATTTCCATGCTTTAGCACCAGGCTCAACTTCTCCCGTCTTGAATGAGCCTGTGAGCAATATTTTTGGTGGCGGAGTGCTGGCTGTTGGGGATAAAGTAGCCATGATGCCGATGCAGTTAGGATCGGCTGACTTTTTAATCCACCATATTCATGCTTTTACGATTCACGTTACGGTGTTGATACTGCTCAAAGGTGTGTTATACGCCCGTAACTCTCGTTTAATACCCGATAAAGGTGAATTAGGATTCCGTTTCCCCTGTGATGGTCCTGGTAGAGGCGGTACTTGCCAAGTATCGGCATGGGATCATGTCTTCCTTGGTTTGTTCTGGATGTATAATTCCTTAGCGATGGTTATTTTCCACTTCTTCTGGAAAATGCAGTCCGACGTTTGGGGAACCGTAGGGGCAGACGGTACGGTAAATCATATTACCGCAGGGAATTTTGCTGCTAGCTCGATTACGATTAATGGTTGGCTACGAGACTTCCTTTGGGCGCAGGCATCTCAAGTAATTACTTCCTACAACAGCGCACTTTCAGCCTACGGTTTGATGTTTCTGGCAGGACACTTTGTCTTTGGCTTTAGTCTGATGTTCCTCTTTAGTGGTCGTGGCTATTGGCAAGAACTAATTGAATCCATCGTTTGGGCGCATAACAAGCTCAAAATTGCGATCGCTATTCAACCCCGCGCTCTTAGTATCACTCAAGGTCGTGCTGTAGGAGCCGCTCACTATCTACTGGGCAGCATCGTCGTCACCTGGGCTTTCTTCCTGGCACGAATGGCAGCGATTGGGTAAATCAACGACTAACAATTGTATAGACAAGGCAATGCCTTGTCTCTAACGAATAATAACAAACGACTAACGACTAATAACTAACAATCATGGCTACCAAATTTCCAAAATTTAGCCAAGACCTTGCCCAAGACCCGACCACCAGACGTATCTGGTACGGAATCGCCACGGCTCATGATTTTGAGCTACATGATGGCATGAATGAGGAGAATCTTTATCAAAAGATTTTTGCTTCTCACTTTGGTCATATCGCCATTATCTTTTTGTGGACATCGGGACTTCTATTCCATGTCGCATGGCAAGGCAACTTTGAACAGTGGGTACAAGATCCCTTAAATATTCCCCCCATCGCTCATGCTATTTGGGACCCACAATTTGGTCCAGGGGCAATTGAAGCATTTACTCAAGCTGGGGCTTCTAACCCCGTTAATATCTGTTATTCGGGTGTTTATCACTGGTGGTATACCATTGGCATGCGCTCCAATAGCGAGCTATATATGGGTTCGATCTTCCTGATGGTGCTAGCATCAGTAATGTTATTTGCTGGCTGGCTACATCTTCAGCCTAAATTCCGACCTAGTTTAGCTTGGTTTAAAAATGCTGAATCTCGTCTCAATCATCACTTAGCTGGTTTGTTTGGGGTTAGTTCTTTGGCTTGGGCGGGTCACTTAATCCACGTAGCAATCCCCGAATCTCGCGGACAGCATGTCGGCTGGGATAACTTTCTGTCTACTCCACCCCACCCCGCAGGTTTAGCACCACTATTTAGCTTTAACTGGGCGGTTTATGCCCAAAATCCCGATACGGCTGGACATATTTTTAATACGCCCGAAGGTGCGGGAACGGCAATTTTAACCTTCTTGGGTGGCTTCCATCCCCAAACCGAGTCCTTATGGCTGACAGACATGGCGCATCACCATCTGGCGATCGCCGTAATCTTTATTATTGCAGGACATATGTACCGTACTAACTTCGGTATTGGTCACAATATTAAGGAAATGACTGAAGCTTTGCAGGGACCTGGTTGGTCTGGATTTTTTATTGCACCTCAGACTGGTCGAGGACACAAGGGGATTTACGATACTTACAATAATTCGTTGCATTTCCAATTGGGATGGCATCTAGCTTGCCTGGGGGTAATTACTTCCTTAGTGGCACAGCATATGTACTCTATGCCTCCCTATGCCTTTATTGCCAAAGATTTTACTACTACCGCAGCTTTATATACCCATCATCAGTATATTGCAGGCTTTTTGATGGTGGGCGCATTTGCTCACGGGGCGATCTTTTTGATTCGGGATTACGATCCTGAGTTAAATCGAGATAATGTCTTAGCAAGGGTACTCGATCACAAAGAGGCAATTATCTCCCACCTGAGTTGGGTCTCAATGTTTCTTGGTTTCCACACCCTTGCTTTATACGTGCATAACGATGTAGAAGTAGCTTTCGGTGCAGCAGAGAAACAAATCCTGATTGAACCTGTCTTTGCTCAGTGGCTTCAGGCAATTCACGGTAAAGGATTATACGGTCTAAGTACTTTGCTTTCCAATCCCGATAGCATTGCTTCCACCGCTTGGCCTAATCATGCTAATGTTTGGCTACCAGGATGGCTGGAGGCAATTAATAGTAATGCCAACTCTCTGTATTTAACTATTGGTCCAGGAGACTTTTTAGTCCATCATGCGATCGCTTTAGGTCTGCACGTTACTACCTTGATCTTAGTTAAAGGTGCATTAGATGCCCGTGGTTCAAAACTAATGCCCGACAAAAAAGATTTTGGTTACTCTTTCCCCTGTGATGGTCCTGGACGTGGTGGTACTTGTGATATCTCTGCTTGGGATGCCTTCTACCTGGCTACCTTTTGGATGCTCAATACTTTAGGCTGGATTACTTTCTACTGGCATTGGAAACATCTGGCAATTTGGGAAGGGAATGTAGCTCAGTTTAATCAAGGCTCAACCTATCTTATGGGTTGGTTTAGGGACTATCTCTGGGCAAACTCTGCACAGTTAATTAATGGCTATAACCCATACGGCACCAATAATCTAGCTATCTGGGCTTGGATCTTCCTCTTCGGACATCTAGTATGGGCGGTAAGTTTCATGTTCCTAATTACTTGGCGGGGATATTGGCAAGAGCTAATCGAAACCCTAATGTGGGCACATGAACACACTCCACTATCTTTTGGTTATCCCAAAGATAAACCTGTCGCTCTTTCCATCGTCCAGGCACGCCTCGTCGGTCTAACTCACTTTGCAGTAGGCTACATTGCCACCTATGGCGCGTTTCTGATTGCCTCGACGGCTAGTAAATTTGGTTAGCGATTTTGTTTTTTGTCCCTAGTCGTTTGTCGTTTGTCATTTGCCCTTAGTTATCGATTTCAATCTAATAACTATTAACTGACAATCAGCGACTAGAGACTGATCAAGCTTGGGGGAATCTCCTCTCCCAAAATAGAAGACACCCGATCGCAACAGGGCATTCGGTCGGGTTTCCTAAATATTAAATAACAAGTTTTCAAAGATCCAAGAGCGTATTTCTTACGTCGTTTGTCCTTTGTCATTTGTATTCTCTTAGCGATTACTAACTAACAACTAACTAAAAAAATATGACTCAAACTACGACACCAGATTTTTCACAAGCATATTCTGAACCAGAATTAATCCAACCTTATAAAGGTGATCCTTGTAAAGGCAATCTCTCAACTCCAATTAATGACTCTGACATAGTCAACCTATATATTCGTAACTTACCTGCCTATCGCGAAGGATTAAGTCCTTTTATGCGGGGCTTGGAAATTGGGATGGCTCACGGGTACTTTCTAATTGGTCCCGAAATTGTCTTTGGTCCTTTGCGCGAAACTAGTCACGGAGCAAATTTAAGTGGGGTGATTACCGCGATTTACATTACCGCTTCGGCTGTCTTGGGCATTTCTATTTTTGCGCTGGCAACTTTCCAAGGAGATCCCAGAGGTGCTTATAATTCCAATTCTCAAGACGATCTCAGACCTTTGAAAACTAAAGACGGCTGGTTTCAGCTTGGAGGAGGAATCTTTTTAGGGGCAATGGGTGGTGCGGTATTTGCCTACGCCTTACTAGAAAATTTTGACGATCTAGATGCAATCCTACGGGGTGCGGTAAACGTGAGCCAACATCTTTCTCCCTTAATTTTTGGTTAACCGAAACTATTATCTATCAACAATCAACAATTAATAATCAATAAAACATCATGACAGACATGACACAAATGACAGGATCTTACGCTCTTTCCTGGTTGCCTTGGATCTTTATTCCCCTAATTACTTATATCTTGCCTTTTCCTGTATTCGCCTTACTATTTCTTTGGATTGAAAAAGAAGGACTAGAAGAAGAAGTTTAAAGCTCAATTTATCTTAATCGCAATCATAAAAACGATGAAAAAACTATTGCCTTTGATTTTAGCGATCGCTCTGTGGTTTGCTGCTACACCCGCAGCATCAGCTGATGGTGTGCTAGTAAAATGTAAAGACTCTGCTGCTTATCAAGAAAGAGTTGCTAGCTATCCCAATAACTATTACTTTAGCGAACCTGATCGCGCCTATGGTGAATACTTGACCTGCGGCGAAGAGGATGGATTACCTCATTTAGTAATTAATTTCCAAAATAGTGTTGATATTGCGCTCGCCTTTAGCCTCTTTTTTTATATTGCAGGTTTTATTGGTTGGTCAGGACGTGCTTATTTACAATTAATTTCTCAGCAAAAATCTCAAGAAGAGTCAGAAATATTTATCAACTTGCCGATGGCAATTCAAGCTTTAGCCAAAGGTTTACTGTGGCCATTATTAGCAGTTAAAGAAGTTTTGAGTGGTGAATTAACTGCTAATGATAATGAACTTTCTGTTTCACCTAGATAATTTTTTTACTCTCCGCCAAACATCATCCCCAAAAAAATCATGCAATATTTCATTAAATATTTAACCAGCGCACCTATCGTTGCTACTTTAACTTTAGTTACAATCTCTTTGATTTTTATTGAACTAAATTATTTTTTCCCAGGTTTGCAATATGGCACATACTTTCATTCATTACCATAATAAGTACCACTGACCTTATAAATATCTGAAAATTAAATTTGAGGTTGTTCTAATTGTATTTAAAGTCAACTAAGAATAGCCTCATAGGAGAATAAAATAACTATTATTTATAAACAAGACAATTAGAAAAAACAGCTTGATATAATTCAATTAAAACTCAAGCTATTTCTTTTATTATTGATTAAAAACAGTAGACTTAATTATGATGATGCTATTATAATCAAAGCCATAAATGTTAAATGTTGATGCATTCCTCGACTTGAAAGACGAGGATCAGAGCTATCCAAGAGATCAACAAGATCAAATCTCTATAGAACTCATTTAAATTCTATAGAGAATAAGAGAAATTTAAATAATCGACTGAGCAATGTTTGCCACAACAAAGTCACCGATGGCATCACCTGTGGGTAATGCTTCTCCAACTCCTGCTTCAAAGGGATGTACTCCACCATAAAGACGACTATTAGCATTTTCAATTGCCGCTTCGTCAAAATTTTCATAGGAGCGGACTACACCAGGTAAATCTGGTGAAACGGCTGTAAACTCAAACTCTTCACCAAAGAAACTTGACAAAACTGAAGCGGCAGCCCCACCAATGGTGGCATGTCCTGAGATATAGTCGGGGAAAGGTGGTGTCTCCACAAATGATTCCCATTCAGGATCGACAGTTGTGTTGGGATTACCATCAACTGCATAAAGTCCTGTAATGTCAGTTACTGGTCTGGGGTCATTATAGGTATACTTAGCATCCCAAGCAACAATCACGGCATCAGCTACAGCAGTGTTTAGTTGCAAAAACAGGCGGGCATTCTCGACTAAGCTATTACCTTCGTTGACAGCAATTTCTTGGGCAATATGATTCCAGTGTTTACCTGGCTTATAGGAGTCTCCTCGGTCATTGAGCCAGAACTCAGCAATTTCTGATTGTTCGGCAGTGCGGGTAATTGTGGTTAAGGCAGTGTCTTCTTTCCCTCCCAGCAAACGAACTTGTTCAAGTTGTTCTGCATACTCGTCACTACCCAACTCTGATGGACCGTCTGGCAGAAATTCGTCCGAATTGGGAATCCCCCAGGTGATAGCATCATTGCCATATCCAGCACCTACTGCAATGCCGTCTGCCCCAGGTCGCCACACATTCTCTCCTTCTGGAGGATTATAAGGGTAATTGTCTGGATCTTCCACATCAAGTTCATTAGCTCTTGAAGCCAGTAATGCTTTTGCCACAGCTTGCCCATAGGCATAGCCCTGCTTCTCTGAAACACCGTCAGCAATCTCTGCTAAGGACTGCTCCTTCTGGAGATTGAACATATCTATTTGTTCAGGAAAAAGCTCAGAGAGTACGGTGTAACCAGCCCCAACTACTGCCGCTTCAGTTGATGCACCCTTCGGTGCTTCTATGTCTATAGCATAAGAACTGTATGTTCCCTCAATTCCGTTGACAGCATCGTAAATAGCTGCATGCAACATTGCTGCAGTACGAGTTGTTTGTGGAGGTGCTGCCCCAACTTCAGGCACTGAGTCAAATCTAAAATGATTAGCTGCGGCATTGATTGCTGTTGCATTCCAATCAAGAACAACGTCAGTACCAGGAGCAGAAACTAGCTCAAAAGTCTGGTTGTTGAGGAGATTGGGATCGGTGTCTTTTTCGGGAACAGCTTCCCCAATTAAAGTGTATGCCGCAGGGGCAACATAGGAAGTGTTGTTAGCATATTCAATAGTAAAAGTTTGAGATTCTCCTGGTTTTAGCCCTGTAATATCGACTTCTTCAGTGGTTAGCAGCCCATCATTAACCAACTGACCAGTATCAGCTAGTAATCTCTGGTTAATCTCTTGATCGGAAGAAGTATAAAGGTTAATGTCAGCTATACCAGAAGCTATCTCGAAGCCTTGATTAGTTATAGTAAGCTCAACACTACCTTGATCTCCCATTTCTAGTGTGTCGGGTAAATTAATTTGGTCGAATTCAATATTTAGATCGGTCATTTTCGCTAAATCTCCACCAAAATCTTGGTTAATAAGTGTTTCTGCAAATTTGACTTAAATGATTTTCCGTAGTCTGTATTCTTTTGTGGCAAAAAGAGAGTTCTGTTGCTGAGAAGGCTACAGTTTTTACTTGAGCATATAGTTCTCTATATGGTAGGTATTAGTTTGATATGCAATTTGCGCTCAAATTGCTTGTAACTTGGAGTAATTTCCAGAGATAGAGCGATCGCCGACTAGCTGACTTCAATCTCCTTCAGCATGTCTGACTGCATTGTGGTGTTTTGAGCGTAGATATGAAGTACTAAAATGTTTGCTACAAATAAAGCATCAAAAATAAAGTCCCATCCAGTTATCGATAATGGAGAACAATAATTAAACTAGATCGAGACGTAAATAAAGCTATGGCTGATGGAATTAAAGGAAGCCAACCGCCAGATATAAATATTCTCCAGCAAAAAACATAGAGAGCGATTAATAAAATTACAGTCATTATGCTTCTGTGGAATGGTTTGGATAAACCCCAGATGATTAAACCACTCATCAAAGAGCATAACCAGATAAAACAAGCATCTCCCCATAAAGGAAACCACCAAAATAAAGGTCGATTATCTTCTACAGCACTTAAAATTTGACTCACCCCATGGGCATGGACACAGATACCTCTCATTTCACCATAGGGTGTATCGTGAAAATCCTGAGTGCTAGCAGCCGTAATTCCAATTAAAACTATCCGATCTTTAATCCAACTGGGATCAAAATTAGCTTTTGGATTTAGGATATCTCCCAAGGGAACTTGTTGGGCGATTTGTTGCGGATCACGAGTATGACGATAATTGATTAGTATTTGGTTTCCTTGTGGATCTAAGGTTTGATATCCTCCGCTATGTTTTTGTAATCGCTGAGTAACGAGAGAGCCAAATTGCCAATTATTTCCAACTGTCTTGACTGCAATTCCTTTTGCCTCTAAGTAAAGATATGTTAGTTGCCAGACCAAGGAAAATGGAGTTGAACAAATTTCTGATTGCTTATTGCTAGAACGAGATAACAGATAGCGACGAATGGTATCGTCTTGGGAATTAAATTCGCGATCATCATATAGATCGACGAAACCGAGTTGTGCTTGAGGGCTGGAAGGCGGTGGAGCAATAGGATCTTTTCCCTTAGCATCAAAAGCGCAGACAGTAATTAGTTGGTTATTTTGCTGAAGATGAGTCTTTAATGCCTGATGACCTGCTAAATCTTCTGGGGGTACGGGAATATCTCTAACTAAGTCTAACCCGATCGCTCTTGGTTGATGTTGCTGTAGTTTATTTAATAATTCAGCTAAGGTGCGATCTCTCAAGGGATAACCATAGGTATTGAGGTCTTGTTCATTGACTCCCACAATCAAGATTCTAGAATCCTGTGTTTCGTAGGGACGAGTCACCATTAGTTGGTCAAACGCTGCTAATTCCCAACTTTGGAACCATGAAAGCGATCGCATTCCCACAATTACCAGAGTTGTTAAGATACTGGTTAAGAAGACAAACCTCAGAGAAATAGCTGCTGATTTATCGACAGTTGCTAGCTGTTTGGTTACCCAATGACGATTAAAAACAGCCTCATATAATGGGTTGTAAACCTGAAAATATCTACCTCGTTGAAGCACTAATCCCGACAATTGCAATTCTTGATATTCTGGGGTTCTTTTAACAGTTATTTTGCCTCGTCTCAAGATTTGCTGATAGAGCAAGAGTAGCTTTTTACGAGACTTGGGACTATAAAGAATTCGACTACGAATAGTTTTTAAATGAGGGGGTTCGTCTTGAGATTCCCAATTTTTGATTAATTTTTGTTGAATTAACTGTTTTAGCCATAATGCCTCTTGTCCTGGGGGAATAGTCGTATTAGTTCTAGCTACTAACCAACAAAGCTTTTGAGTAAGAAAGGGTTGTCCTCCAGTCCAAGCTAAAATTTCTTGTAGTAGCTTTCGGGGATTGTCTGTCAGAGGCTCTAATCCTAATGCTAAGGCTAAACTTTCGCTTAATTTAAATCCTTGTAGAGCGATCGCCTGACCAATGTTAAACGGGGTAGCATGGGGATTTTTGATTAAGTCTGATGGTGTGGCGACTCCTAATAACGCCCAAGTTAATCTACGGTAAGCTGGTTTATGTCCTTGAACACTGTAACAACTCCGTATAACGGCAAAAAAATCATCTAGTGAGAAATTCTGACTTAAGACGCGATCGATTTCATCAACAAAAATCACAATCTTTTGCTGAATTTTGACTAATAATATTTCCTCAATAAACAGCTTTAATCGTTGCACAGGAGATAATAAATCTCTGTGTTCTCGCCACCATTTTCGCCAGTTGAATTGTTGAGGGGAAAGACAGCTACTAGCTATATCTCTAACGATCCCTGCATACCACTGCTCGGTCGTAATGCCTTCTCTACCAAATCCTGTTAAATCAATAAAAGCACAGATTACCCCCTCTGCTTCAAGCCTCGCCATGGTTCTGACTCGTAAACTAGACTTCCCCATTTGTCGAGAATTAAGGACATAGCAAAATTCTCCCGCTTTTAAAGCTTGATAAAAATCCCTGTCTGCTTGACGTACAATATAGGTAGGATCAGTCGCATCAAGACTTCCTCCACTATGACGATAAGACCAAGGCTGCTCGCTCATAATCTATTGTTTTAATTCGCAGTATCAAGCTAAAACTCGACTAAAATATTCCCGATACAAATTACATCGAGGGATAACTTGATTATCTTTTAGCTGTACTAATCCCATACTGTATAGCTTATAGGTTGACATGGGATTTAATTCTACTGGTTGATTGGCATTAACAACTTCTTTTAAAGATGCTGCCAAGGATGGTTTTTGTTGCAATGTTTCTAAGTGTCGTCGTAAATGATGACTATAGATACCAGATTCTTTTGAAGCGTTAGCTAGTAGGGTTTCTAGGTCAAAGAGATCGCAACCTACATGATACATTGCTAATCGGATTAAGTATGGATGTCCTCCAAAGATACTCATCAACTTGGCAATTTCTATTTTAGTCCAGTTTAATTGATGTAGTGCAGCCAAGTTTGTTACTTGTTGAAGGTTAAACTCTAACAATTCTAGCGGGACTCCCGCGTTAAAAGGAGATTGATTGAGATCTAAGGGAATATAAACTTCAGTCGAATGAGCCATAATCAGGCGTAGATTTTGCCAACTTTGAGTAATTTTGCCTTTTTCATGCCAACTACGAAGCATTCCCAGAAAATCTTCAATGACGTTGGTGTAAGGAAAAATACGATCTACTTCATCCAATGCTAAAACTACAGGACAATTAATTGCAGGTAATAAATATTCTTCAAAATATACTGTACAGTTCCCGTTACTGCCCAAAATCTCAGTATCCCAAAATTCATTAAGCTTATTATCCAAGCCTAACTTCCTACCGACGACGACACATAACCAGCGGAGAAATCGATCTAAATCGGTTACAATATTTTTTTCGACATTACTCAAATTCAAATAAATGGTGCGGTAACTAATAGATTGGGCATAAGCTAAAGTTTTCATCATTAAAGATGTTTTGCCCATTAACTTTGGAGCTTTTATCCGAGTTAAAGAAGCAGGTTTAACAACTGTTTCGTAACAGATCGATTCAATATTATCTCTACTTTGATAGAAATCAGAATCAGGGGAAACTATCCCTTCGGGAAAAGGAATAATTTGTGAAGGGGATATAGTCGGCTGATGCTCAGTCAAAACAACATTTGAGTAGATAAGTTGTTTTTGTTCAGGAGATGATTCGAGAGCAGTACCAGAATACTTAGTTTTTGTTGCCACAGTCACAGCATGACTAAGATCGGCAAGATCTCGCCATTCTAAGCCAAGAATATCGCAAATATCGACAAAAGTGCTGTAATCTACTGGTTTACCGGTACAAAATCGGCTCACCGTTGATAAAGCCAATCCTAGTTCCAGAGCTAAGGCTCTTTGCGAAGGAAAACTGTTACGTAATAAGGCAAATTTAACTTTATCTAGGTATTGTTGACCTACTTTTAGCGATCGCGACATCTGACTTCTCTAAAATATTATGAGCATACTCTGTTTTAAATAATATAGGCATATACAAATCTCAATATGCAGTTCTTTAATAGCCGTTATTAATCGTAATTTGCTTTCACTTTATAGATAGAAAAAAGCACTCGATTAAGAAATCACTACAAAGTAGGTAATTTATCAGTCATTCTCAGTTTAAAACTCAGTAATTGGTCTGTGATTATGTGATTGTTCGTAAATTACCAAGCAAAATCAAGCAAGCCAAAAAGGTAATTTAGAACACATAAATCACCCAATTTGGAGATAAGCTAATGCCTGATATTATAAATGTTTCAACTTATGAACTTTTGGTTAGACCAATCATTGGCGATGAAGATTCACGCAATCGAACTGTTATTCAAGGATACTTTTTAACGATTGCTAATCCCAGCAGTAGTGAATTAGAAATAGAATTAACTTTCCGTGCTTCCACCCCCGACTTTCCTTCCAGTAATTTTGTGGCTTTTTGGGACGTTAGCGGGTCTAATTTAGAAGTTGATCCTGATGAAATACCTCCTATAACTACAGGAACCTATAGATTCAGTCTGCCAGCATGGGATACAGGATTGTTTCTGTTATTACCTAACGTTCAAAATCCAAGAATTATTGCCAATCGTACTACTGAAATTCGGGGTTATGTTCGATTAGCTATCCTATCCGCTACTCCCATTGGCATGATGGATACTGGTAATCGCACCCTATTGCTTTCTGCTCAACAGCGGGGTACTTTTCTGCCTCAGGGGGCAATTAATGCACCCGAAGTAGGTGATTATGATCAAGTTTCTTACAGTCTACCATTGGCATCTGGAGCTTCTGAGGTAACTGTAGTAGCGGAAGAAGTAGATCCTGTTTTCAGAATTCCTGATCTTGTGCGAGAAACTTTCTTAGATGCTATTGAAAATGATCCTGGCTTGATTAGTAAAATAAGTAGCGATGAATTTGCTCAAATGTTAAACGGACTTAATCCTGATGAACAGCGCCAAATGTTGAAGCTCTTCTTAGAAAGAGCGGATGCTCAGCTAGCGGTAGCACGATGACAAGCTGATTAGGAAATAATATATTTTATTGGTGATTGCTTACAGGGTAAGCGCAAGAAAATTTAGGCATTAAATAGGTTAGACTTTAGGGGTATCGAAGCAGCGAGAACTTTGAGTAAATAGTCCTTGTCCATGCTGGCTCGCCTCGCCTTCTGGCGCGTGCTGCGCTTAAAGCTCGTTTC